>JBOHNC010000132.1:0-23220 GCA_050730415.1 Planctomycetota bacterium | reverse complement strand
CCGGCGGAGCTCAACGGCCGCCCGGTGGCCGGCAGCATCGTGGCGCTCGAATTTGACGCCCATGGCGGCTGGCTGGAGGCCTTCCGGTTGGGCGCGCGGGCGGTGGTCTTTCTGGAACCGGCCGAGCCGGGGCGGATGGATCGTTCGGAGTGCGAGGCCAAAGCGACCGACCAGCCGCTGGTGACGCCGCGGTTTTATCTGGCCGGCAAGGTGGCGGCGACCGTGCGGGCGGCCGTGGAAAACCTGAAAGGGATGGATCCGGCGCTGTACCCGCAGGTGAAGTTGTTTTGCGAGTCGAAATGGAATTTCGAAGACGGCCGGTCGATCTGGGCCTATGTGCCGGGCACGCCGACGCCGGGGGCCGACGAGCCGCTCGATATCGTCTGGGCCAACCTGGACGGCTCGGGCGTGGTGCTCGATCACGCGCCTTCGGCGCGCACCGCGCTGGGATCGGCGGTGCTGCTGGAACTGGCCAAATATTATGGCCCGGGCCTGGGCGGGGCCCCGGACGCGCCGCGGCCCAAAGGCGGCCTGCTGCTGATCTTCAACACCGATCACGCGCTGGGGATGAACGGCGAACGGCAGTTCGTCGAACTGAACGCGCGGGCGCGGGAGCTGGTTGCGAGCCTCGGCGCCAACAGCCATCCGTTGCCGCTGTTGGCCGCCATGGACGCCGCCGATCTGTCGGGCCGGCTGGCGCGGCTGGTGGACAAGGACGACCTGTCGGTGGACGTGGATGCCTCGTCCCACCTGGTGGGCTACGTCGGCGGCAAACCGGTGGGGCTGTGGGCGAACCTGCCGGCGGGGGTGGAAAATCCCGACGATCTGGACTTCGAGGAATATTCAGAAATTCGCGACGCGGTGGCCAAGTGGTATCAGGTCAAGCGGATGGAGGCGCTGTGCCGGCGATTTTTCGAATACGAGCAGTTGGTGGCGCAGGTGCCGCCGGGAGCGCCCCTGCCGGCCGGCGCACAGGCGATCCTCGACCAACTTTGCGCCGATCCGATTTTCCGGTCGGTGACGAAAGACCCGGCCGGTCAGGCGGCGGAAGTGAAGGACCGGATGACGGCAGGGTCTGGCGAGCATGACCCGCTGATCCGCGACATGCCGCCGTGCGCGCCGGAATTCCTGAAGAAAGTGCTGGGCACGACGGAGTCGGACCTGCAGCGCCGCCAGGCGGCGCTCAACAGCCGCTTCGACATCGACCCGGGGGTCGATCCGGGGCGCGATATTTTGAAAACCTGCGTGGACCAGGAACTGGACGACATACACACCCTGCGCGCGGTGATCAACCGCAGCCATGCGCTCGATGCGGAACTGGCCGACCTGGAGAAGGCCCTGCAAAGCGGGACGGCGGAACAGCAGGAGCTGGCGAAAGGCGTGCTGGCGCGGGCGATGAATCTGCAGAAGCCGCGCCTGATGCAGCAGGCGATGGCGCAGTTGGGTGAACGGGAAGCCTACCTGCGGGATGTGATCGAGCGATTCTCGACCAACTGGCCGCTGTACAAAATCCTGTGCGGCGCGCTGCCGCCCACGCCGCTGCCGGGCAGCCAACCGGCGCCGGCGACCGGCCGACGCGGCCAACCTGCGGGCTTTTTCCTGAGCTTGGAACTGACCACCGGCAGCGGCCGGGTGGGCTTGCTGCCAGCGGGCGCCATGCTCGGCCAGCCGGGGCTGCCGGCCGACGTAATGAAAAATGCGGCCAACGACATCATGCGGGTGATGGCGCGGGCGGAATATCAACTTGCGCAACCCGGCGCCGACATGAAAAATGCGCCCGACGATCCGCAGGGCATGTTTGCCGTGCAGACGATGAACAATTCCAAACGCGAGTGGCCGACGTGCGTGTCCGGCAACACGCCGCTGTCGTCGGAGATCGCGCTGACGACCGCCCTGCCCGCCTTTGGGATGGTGTCGGTTTTCGACGGCGCGCCGTACTCCGACAGCCCGGCCGACCGGTTGTTCCCGGCGCGCGACTACCCCGAAGACTGGCGCAACATCGACCGGCAGGTGAGCTACCTGAGCGCGCTGCTGCCGCGCCTGTTCGACCATGAGGGGACCTTCAACGAGCAGGCCAGTTTCCAGCGCTGGTTCAAATACACCTATGTGCACGGTCGAGTGCTCATGCGCGGCGCCGGGGAGGTTTTTCCGCAGACGCCGGTTTCCCACGCCCTCGTTGTGTTAAGCAACGGCGGCCAGCCCGAAATGCGCGGGGTGAACCCCGATTATTTCACCTATTCCAATCCCTTCGGCGAATTTCGGTTGAAGGCCATCCGCATCGGCGGCGCGGAATTCATCACCGGGTACAAAATCGACCCGGTGACCGGCCAGGTGGTGATGGCGCCGGACTTGGCCGATGCAAACTCGCATGTCCTGACGTGGACGCCGACCAAACAACCGGTGGTGGAGCAGGACATCGAACTGGCGCCGCTGCGCGGGGTGGGGATTCTGAGCAATCTCGATCCGCGCTTTCTGGTGAGCCTGGGCAACTTGCAGGTGCTCGACGGCCAGACCGACAGCGTGCCGACGGCCTTCAGCTACACGCCGATGAAGCCCAACGACCAGGCGCGGGTCGTGTTCGGCATGCCATCCAAGAGCGTGAAGGTGCTGTATTCGCAGGGCAAATTTGGCGTGCGGATGGCGTTTTTAGGCGGGCCGCCGCCGCTGGATACCGACCTCGAGGCCGAAATGAAGGCCGCCACGACCGTGCGCAAGGCCCGCGGCGACGGCTATCCGGCGCGGACGACCGGTACCCTGACCTACCCGGACTGGCAGGCGACCTTTGGCATGCTGCGGCTGGACAGCCAGCGGATGGAGCAATTGCGCGAGAAGTCGATCGAAAACGCGGCGATCGACAAATTGCACAGCACCACGATCGACAGCATGCATCTGGCGCAGAAGGACCTGGCGAAGGGTGACTACACCAATTACATCGCCAACGTGCGGTCGGCGCTGGGGACCGAAGCGCGCGCCTATCCGGACGTACGGAACACCGGCAACGACACGGTCGTGGGCGTGGTGTTCTACCTGTTTCTGCTGCTGCCGTTCTGCTTTTTCGTCGAACGGCTGTTTGTCGCTTCGCGCAAGATCGAAAAGCAACTGGGCTGGTTTTTCGCGATTTTCGTGATGATGTTTCTCCTCTTGAGCGTGGCGCATCCGGCCTTTTCGCTGGTCACGGCGCCCAGCATGATTCTGCTGTCGTTCGTGATGCTGGCGCTGTCGTTCCTGGTGATCGCGATCGTCTACGGCAAGTTCAACACCGAAATGAAAAAGCTGCAGGCCGGCGTGCAGGAAATCAAACAGGACGACGGAACGACCAAGACCGTGCAGCGGCAGAGCCAGTCGGCGGAGATCAACCGTTCTTCGGCGCTGATGCTGGCGCTGACCTTGGGCATCAGCAACATGAAACGCCGGCCGATCCGCACCGGCTTGACCTGCGCGACGGTGATCATTCTGACCTTCACGACGCTGTCCTTCACCTCGGTGGTGAACTCGGTGAGCAACACCGGGATCGAAATGCCCTATCCCTCCACCTACGACGGCATATACCTGCACGATCCGCGCTGGAAGCAGATGCCGGAAGCCAACGTGGACCTGCTGCGGGCGCGCTACGCGCTGGTGGACGATGGACCGCAGGCGAACGCCCGGCCGAACAAGGTGGTGAATCTGAAAACGGGCGCGACGGCGCCCGACCTGAGTTGGGCGGTCAACGGCGAGCAGCGGGCGCTGGTGTTGCCGCGGTCGTGGTGGATTCCGATTGACCCGAATACCCCGTTTGAAATTGAACTGATCCGCCCGGCCTCCAGCAGCGCGGCCGTCGCGCCGATCTCGGTGCATGTGGATGCGGCGGTGGGCCTGACGCCGGATGAAGGCGAGGTCCAGACCAACGGGCATTCGATCCTGGAAGGGATGCAGGTCCATCCGAACACGTTGCTGACGCCGGAGACGCAGTCGCAGTGGAAGCTGTTCACCGGCGACTACGCCTCGCAGATCGTGATTTCGCAGTCCACGGCGGCGGCGCTGGGGTGGAGCAACCCGCAGGATGCCATTGGCCAGACCCTGCTGGTGATGGGGCGGCCGATGACCGTCTGCAACGTGATGCTCGACGGCGGCCCCTACGCCTTCGACAACGTCAAGGAGCTGGACAACGACCCGATCACACCGGTGATGCTGTCCAAAAAGAACGCGGGCGAGTACACCTCGACCAGCGACGCCGATTTCGAGCTGACCGACACGGCGGCGGCGGTGCACGCGAACAATCAGTTCATGTCGCAGGACAAGGTAATTCTGCTGCCGTATGGGACCTGTCTGTCGTTGGGGGGAACCCTGCGGTCGATCTCGATCCGGCAGATCAAGCGCACGCATTACCTTGTGGATCGCGCGAAAGCGCGCGGGGAGGACGCCAAATCGGTGGCGGCGAAGTCGGCGGTGCGGCTGGAAGCCGAAGATCTGCTGATGGTGCTCGAAAAGAACATCTATGTCGGCGACAAACAGGTGGCGACGCTGTTTTCGTCAAGCGCGAAGTCCTCGGTGACGGGGTTGATCAACATCGTGATCCCGCTGCTGATATCGGCGCTGATCATTTTGAACACGATGGTCGGCGCGGTGTACGAACGGCGGCGGGAGATTGCGATTTTCAGCGCGCTGGGCCTGGCGCCGCTGCACATCGGCATGCTGTTCCTGGCCGAATCGCTGGTGTATGCGACGTTGGGCGGCATGAGCGGCTACCTGCTGGGGCAGGGGGTTTCGAAACTGGTGGTCATCAGCGGGGTGAATCTCGGTTTCAGCCTGAACTACTCCTCGACGATCACCGTGTTCGTCACCGCCATCGTGATGGGATGCGTGCTGCTGTCGACGCTGTATCCGGCCTACGTGGCGCAGAAGATCGCGGTGCCCAGCGAAGAAAAGCGCGAGGGCATGACCGAACTGAACGCCAACTCATTGTGGCTGGAACTGCCGTTCAGTTTTCCCGGGCACATCGTGCCGGGCGTGGCGATGTTCCTGCACGATTATTTCCAGTCGCACACGGAAGGGTCGGTCGGCCGCTTCACCGCGCGCGAGGTGACGCTGGAGACCATCCGCACGCCGCACGGTCCGGGCCTGTGCCTGTTTTTCCTGTGCTGGCCGATTCCCTACGATCTGGGCGTGTCGCAGGAAATCCAGTTCTACCTGGTGCCCGACGAAAATGGCGTGTTCACTTCGGAGATGGTGCTCCATCACATTTCGGGCGAGCGCAGCGCCTGGAAGCGCGTGAACCGGCCGTTCGTGGACGAAATCCGGCGGCTGATGCTCCTGTGGCGGACCTTCACGCCCGAGCAGCGGTCGGAGTTCGCGCTGCGCGGACTGGCGCAGTGGTTCGATTCCTACGAGGGCATCGGCTGGGAAATGCCCGAGCAGTTGAAGGCGCAGCGCAATCGTGAGCTGGGCGAGTTGACCGGGGAAGGCGAGGACGACGAGGAAAGCGTGGCGACCGCGCCCGCGGGCGCCTGACAGCCGACTGGCTGACAGGCCGTTCGTGGACGGGGCCGTTTTTGGGACCGATTCATGGCGCACGTGCTGGACAAAGAGCTGGAAAGCTACCGCAACCTGATGTTGCCGCCGGAGCACTTCGAGGAAGGCTTCACGTGGCAGACCATCGTCGGCGCGGTGTTCCTGGGCTTCGTGATGCTGCCGGCCAGCATGTACGCGGGGCTGGTGATCGGCGGCGCGAACATCAACGACGCCGCGCGCTGGGTGACGGTGATTCTGTTCATGGAGGTCGCCAAGCGCTCCTTCAAGGAACTGAAACAGCAGGAAATTTTCACGCTGTATTACATGTGCGGTCTGGTGCTGGCCTCGCCGTTCCAGGGTCTGATCTGGAACCAGTTTCTGGTGCAATCGGAAGCGGCGCGAAGTTTCAACCTGACCAGTCAAATACCTTCCTGGGTGGCGCCACAGCCCGAAGTGATTGCGGCTCATGGCCGGACTTTTTTGACCAAGGAATGGCTGGCCCCGATCCTGATGATCGTGGGCGGGCAGATCATCTGGAAAATTGACATGTTCGGCATGGGGTACTTTCTGTATCGCGTGACCAGCGACGGCGAGCGGCTGCCGTTCCCGATGGCGCCGATCGGCGCGGCCGGCGCGATTGCTCTGGCCGAAGGCGCAGCCGAGAAACACGGCTGGCGCTGGCGGGTATTTTCAATTGGCACGATGATCGGGCTGGTGTGGGGGGTGATCTATTTCCTGGTGCCCACGGTGACCAGTGCCATGTTCGGCAAGCGGGTGGATATTATCCCGCTGCCATGGATTGAGTTGACCAATGTAACCTCCGGGGTCCTGCCGGCGGTGGCGACCGGGGTCGTGCTGGACCTGACCTTACTGGTGCTCGGCATGGTCCTGCCGTTCTGGGCGGTGATCGGGACGACCATCGGGATCATCCTGATGATGATCGCCAACCCGATCCTGTTCCACCACGGCATGATGCCCGATTGGCAGCGGAACATGACCACGGTGCAGGTGGCGTTCGTGGATCAGATCGATTTCTACCTGTCTTTTTCGATCGGGATCACGTTGGCCATCGCAGTGTACGGCGTGGGCCAGATGTTGGTTTCGGGCGCGCTGGCGCGACGGCGCGGCGAAAAGACCCTGTTCGACTGGCAGACGGTCAAGAACGTGAACAAGAACCGCGGCGACCTGTCGATCTGGCTGGCGCTGGGAATCTACCTGTTTTCGACGGTGAGCTACTCGGTGGTCACCTACCTGCTGGTGCCCGGGCTGCCGATCTGGATTCTGGTGTTCTACGGGTTCGTGTACACGCCGATCATCAGCTACGCGACGGCGCGGCTGGAGGGCATTGCCGGTCAGGCGGTGGCGATTCCCTACATCCAGCAGGTGACGTTTATCCTCTCGGGGGTGCGCGGCGCGGCGATCTGGTTCGCGCCCTTCCCGATGTCGGACTACGGACGCATCACGACGCAGTTCCGCATGGTGGAACTGACCGGGACGAGCATGCGGTCGATCATCAAAACCGAAATTCTCGGCACGATCATCATTCTGATTTCGGGGTTCATGTTCAGCGAGTTCATGTGGAACCTGGCCGATATTCCCTCCGACCAGTTCCCCTATGCGCAGCAGACCTTCGAACTGCAGGCGCAGCAGACCCTGACGACGGTGACCGCCACCACGGAAGCGCCGGAGGATTCGATTTTCTGGAAGGCGTTTTCGGTGCCCAAAATCGTGCTCGGGCTGGGCGTCGGTCTCGTGATTCTGGTGGGGCTGTCGCTCCTTTCGGCGCCCACCATGCTGGGCTACGGGCTGGTGCGCGGCGCCACGACCACCATTCCGCACACGACCTGGATGGAAGTCACAGGTGCACTGATCGGACGCTTTGTCATGGAGCGGAAATTCGGTCCGATGTGGCGAAAATATTCGCCGGTCCTGTACGCCGGGCTAATGTGCGGCCAGGGCCTCATCATGCTCGGGGCGGTGGCGATCACAATGATTGCAAAATCGGTCTCGCAGATGACCTACTGAAGTTCTATAATTACGTTGGCGCTGGCGGAGAGCCGCATGGCTTCCGGTACGGCGCGCAGGACGGTTGCCTCCAGGATGACTGAACCAGGACGGCGCTGAAAAAGCGCCGGCGACGCGGAACCTGTCGGCGCGGCGAATTCCGCATCCGGTGGATGCGGTGCAGCGGAGTGAGCCCCAACTGGCGCTCGTCGCCCCGCCCGACTGAAGACCTGCCCCTCCGCCCCTCTGACGCATCCCGAAGGTTTTGATGTTCTGTCACCGCGCTCGGCGCAGCCGGCCGGGTTCTCGTGGAACGACCCTCCTGCCTTGCAGCGACGCCCTCCGCACACCTGGCCTGTGCCGCGCCGCAGGTCACCACTCCCCCGGCTGGTGGAGCAACTCCATGTCCACTCACGAACGTCACGCGCACGGCTTCGACGATGAACCGCCGATTCCCCACCGGCCCCCGGAGGCGCCGGTGGCCGGCTCCCCCGCTGTGCCCGCACCCAAGCGGATCACCAGTCTGGTGGCCAAGCCGGTCCCCGTGCCGCCGCCGGTGGTTTCACCGCTGGTGGCCCAGTTGGCCGAGGCGGCGGCCCATCTGCCGCCGGCCGTGCCGCTGCCGGATGCGCCGGCGCCCGTGCAGGACAAGGAGGCGACGCCGGCCGCCGCGCCGTCCTTTTTGCACGCGGGTGTGGCCGATCTGGCGGCCGCGGCCGCGGCCGCGGATGGAACGCTGCCACGCTCGACCACCATCGCCACCACCATCGAGGCGGAACTCGGTTCGACCTTCATGTCCGGACGGGTCAAACTGCAGGCGCTGCACTTTCCGGCGCCGGCGGCGCGGCGCCGCGTGCTGATTCTGAACGACCTGCCGGGCACGCAGCAGAACCTGGATCTCGCCCAGATGCTCTGGCTGGCCGGCCATGAAGTTGTGGTGCTGCGGCATCGCGGCGAGGCGGGCTCGGACGGGCATTTCAGCCTGCGGGGCATTGAGCGCGACATCCGGCAGGCGATGCAGGTGACGGTCGAGACCGGGCATCGCGACCGGCTGTGGAGTTCGCACGGACCGGTGTTGCTGGTGGCCTGCGGAGTGGCGGCACCGGCGGCGTTGGGGATCGCGTCCGAGGATGAACGGCTGGCGGGCGTGGTGCTCATCGATCCGTATGTGGAAATTCTGCCGGTGCATGAGCTGGAGCATAGCCCGGTGAACCCGGCGGACCTGCATCGCTTTATGTCGGCAGGGGTGCTGGCCATGGTGGGTCGGGAGCAGCTCGCCGAAGAGTGGAACTTCCTGTCGCAGGTGCGCAATCCGATGGCGCTGGCGGCCAAGGGCGGGCTCAGCCACATGCCGATCCTGCACGTGACCTCCGAGCACAGCCCGCTGGCCGACATGGGCCGGCGGTTCAGCGCCGAAATGAAAGCGCATGGCGGGGGGCTGTACCAGCACGCGCATCTGCCCAACACGCGGCCACATTTCTGGAAGAACCGGCAGGAATTGTCAGACGTGGTATCGTTTTGGGTCGGCCAGTTGCCTTGAGCGGAGGCGCCTCCGCACGCGAGTCCGTCGGGCTCGGCGGCCCGCCCGGCCGCCCGGCTGTCCGGCACAACGGCCTGGCCGGTGAAAGGGGTTGCGGTCGCATCCGAGGACAACGATGGCGCATTCCAAAACGCCGGCCGCGCCGGCCATCGAACCCGAATGGCGGCTGCCCTTCTGCATGGAAGGCCTGAGTTTCGTGCCGCCGGGCCTGTGGGATCTGACGCAGTTCCGCTTCGGCGAACAGCATTTCCGCGACGGCGGGCTGTTTGCCCAGTTCGACGACCTGCTGCGCGAGCGGCTCATTTTCCGCTGGTACAACAAGCAGGCCGATCCCAAGCGCATGACGATTGCCTACATCGGCAACCTGTCCGACGAAGTCAAACGCAACCTGCCGCAGGGGATTGCGCCGCCGGAAATCGTGCCCGGGCCGTTCCAGGAGGAATTGGCGCCGGGGCTGAATGCGCCGATCGTGAAATGCGTGTTTCGCAGCGGCGACCTGTTCGGCCGAATCTACACCTTTCCCTGGCCCGATCCGGCGGTGAAGCGAACGGTGCTGATCTGCCTGGCCTATTCGGCGGCCGAAAACAACCGCATCGTGGAGGATTGGGAGGAGGCGCTGCTGGGCAGTTTGAGCTGGCAGGCGCCCGGTTCGAGCGGCACGCGGATGTGGTCGGTGGGCGGGCTGCGCTGCGACGCGCCGGGATACCTGATGCTTTGGGAAACCGAAGTGTACGCCGGTCAGTTCAAAATGCTGCTGCGCCCCGACCGGCGCTATTTAAAGGAGCATCCGGGCGAGGAACTGGTGCTTTTTCGCGCCGGGCTGGCGAAGACGACGCTGGAAAATAGCAGCCTGCATGCGGTGGCGCTGAACTGGCTGAAGACGGTGCAGGGCCCGCGTTCGCCGGATTTCAGCGAATCGCCCGATCGGCTCGAGGTCCGCAGCACGCCGGGCAATCCGGTCTCGAAGCTGGCGGCACGGGCGAAGCGGATTTCGCGTCGAGCGCGCGGCGACTTTTTGCTGGGCGCGGTGCGGCAGAGGCCCGATTTCAACGCGCTGGTCGGCGTGTTTTGGTTTTCCCACCGGCCGCTCGATCCGGCGCGCCTGGAGGTGCTCGAAAAAAGCCTGACGGTGCGGGGACTGGAGGCGCATCCGGCGATGCCGGTGCAGGCGGGGCTGCCGTCGGTGCAGAAAATGCCGGCGCCCGAGATGGACGCCAAGGGGCGCCCGGTGATGACGCGGGCCTGGCAGTGGCGCACCATCGTGCTGCGCAATCCGTCGGCCAGCATCGAGACCATCCACGACGGACTGCGCTTGAAATTGCCGGTGCAACCGACCAAAATGACTTCGGTATTGCGGCGGTTTTCGGGCATGGGCAGGCAGGCGCTGCCGGACAAGATCGTGGACCTCGACCGGATCGGCGCGGAACTCTGGGAGCAGTTCGACGGCAAGGCCGACCTGTGGAAGATCACCTCCGCGTTTTCGCAGAAGTACCGCCTGAGCATCCGCGAAAGCGAGCGGCTGATCTGGCAGCACCTGCAGAACATGGTCAAGCGCGGGATCGTCGGGCTGGCGATTCCGAAATATCAGGAGCAGGAGGCGCTGTTCGAAAATGCCGGAACCTGAAGGAATTCTGCGCGGCGGTCTGCCGCCGGCGACGCTGCCGCCCGATCCGGCGCGGGTCGAACTGCTGGCACGGGTGCTGGGCGGCGCCGCCGAACATCCCGGGCAGGTGCTGGCGCTGCTGCAATCCGACGCCGGCCTGTGCCGGGCGTGCTGGGACGAAATGCGCGCGGCGCACGCGGCCGAATGGCAGGGGCTGCATGAAATGGCCATGGCGCGCCCGCGCGAGGACCTGCGGCGCTGGCTGCTGGATCTGCGACGCAATCCGGCGCTGGGCGATCCGTCGGCCGGCGAGCCGGCCGCGCTGGAACGCGAGCGCTTGAACCGGCTGCGTCGGGCGCTGGTCGGACGGCAGGTGTTCGCCGCCGGCTGGGCGGCCTTCGATCCGGGGACAGACACCGATCGGGCGGCGCTGGGCGTGCGCAGCATCTTCGAACGCTACCTGCTGGTGCTGGCCGAGCGGATATTCCTGACCAACCTGGGCGTGCTCGGATTCGACCGATGGTTCCGGCCGCCGGTCGAAGCGGTGGTGGGGTTGGACATGGCGCGACTGCGGGAAGCGCTGGAACAGCGCTGGGCGGCAACGGTCGGTTTTTTCCCCGCGCTGGATGCGTCCGCCACGGCATGGACGGCAGCGCATGCCGCCGCCGGCGATTTGTTTCCGACGCTCGATGCCATCGAAGCGGCGGTGCTGCAAGTGCTGCGCACGGCCGGGCTGCGGGAAGTCGCGCCGACTCGGCTGCAGTCCAAGGCCAACGAGTAGCAGCGCACCGCTGCGGGAGTCTCGCGGGCAGGCGGGTTCACCTGGGCAGGGCGCGTTCTCGATTCGCCGGCCAAACGCAACTTCCGTTCACTTTTGTTGGGTCGGCTGAGTCGGCTGAGCGGGCTGGATCGGTCGGGCCGCATGGTCCCAGCCGGACTGCGCTTCGATCGGTTCGGCTTCGGCCGGTTGCGAGGGCTTGGCGCCGACGCGGTAGGGGAGCTTCAGCCGTAGGATGGCGGCTTCCATGTACGCGATTCGCGCCCATTGAAACAGGCTTGGCGTCAGCAGCACCGCGCCGAGGATCAGCAGGCCGCCGGCCGCGTACAGCCAATCGATTTGAACCTTGCGATTGCCCTCGATGATGAAGACCGGCAGCGCGTACAGCGTCACGCCGAGCCCGACCAGGGCCGCGGCGAGGTGGAGGCGGCGCCAGGGCAGGTACAGGCCGAGCCAGGCAGCCAGCAGAGTCGTACCCAGCACGCCCATCTGCCACCAGCCCGCGGCCGCGGTTTCGTCCCACAGCAAAGGGTCGATCCAATGTAAGCCGCACAGCAACCCGAACAGGGCCAGGCTCAAGGGCAGGCACCGTCGGTTGCGCAGGACGGCGGCGTGGAGGGCTTCAGCGCGTTCGAATTGCTGCGCCAGCGCACGCCAGTTGGGGTCTTTCCAGACGGCGTCGGGAGCGGGCGCGGGACCGGCTTTCAGACGCGCAGCGTCGCGGCGCCGGTTGAGCGCGTACAGACGCCAGATCAAAAACGGGACGCCGAGGATCAGGAGCAACCCCAGCGCGAGGTTAACGCCGTTTTCCTGAGCGGCATACAACTGCTGCGAGATGGGCCGGTGGGTCGCCGGTTCAAACTGACCCGGATCCTCCCCGGAAAACGGGTCATGGTGGGTAGCTTGGGCGAGGTACGCCTGCAAGGGCGTGGTCCCGTCGGCGTTCCGCAGCCGCGGCTTGGCGCCATGCGCCAGCAGGACCTTGACATCGTCCAGGGATTCCATATTGCCGGCGAAATCGAGCGGCCGGAAACCGCGCAGGCCCGGGCGGTTGGGGTCGGCGCCAAAGCGCAGGAGTAGTTTCAGCGGTGCAGAGGTTTGCATCAGGGTGGCGATGTCGAGCGGCGTCTCGCCGTTTTTGTCGGGCTGATTCGGATCCCAACCATGAGTGAGCAGCAAGTACAGCGCCGAGTCGTGCGGCTCCAATTCGATCGCGGGTCCGTCGCCCGGGGGTGGGGTTTCGCCGGGGTACAGGTAGGTGGCTTCGTTCAGCAGCGTGGTCGGCACGCCGCCGGATTCCAGCAGAGCCCCGCTGGAGCGGGCGCCATGATCGAGCAGATACTTGAAAATGGCCGGGACGTAGCTGCCGAGTGCCAGGTCCAGCGCGGTCTCGGGGTAGGTGTGCGGAACGTGGCGCATCGCCGCCAAAGGGTTCATGAACGGGGTCTTCGCGGTGGCTTGCACATTGGGATCGATGCCCGCCTCGATGCAGCGCTTGACCAGCGCGAAGTCGCGCGCATGCACGGCGTAGAACAGATCGGTTGCGCCGCTGGCGTCACAGTGCTTGAGGTCAGCGCCATGGTCAAGCAGGAACTGAATCACCGGCCGGTCGCGGGCCTGCCAGCGGGCAATGTCGGGGGCCCGAAACCATTGGGTTTCGCGCATGTCATGGTCCCAGATGGCCAGCGACAGCGGCGCTTCGCCGTCCTTGTTGGGGCGGTCGAGAGAATCCGGTGCCAGGCGATAGGCCAGTTCGACCGCCGGCAGGGGCGGGTTCACCTGCACCGCGTAGTGCATCAGGCCATTGCCGTTGGCATCGACGGCGTTGATGTCGGCGCCATGCGCGACCAGTAGTTCCACCATGGCGTCGGAACCGGTCTCCATGGCCACGAGCAGCGGCGTCGCACCGATTCCGCCCTGTGTGACGACCGCGGGGCCGCAGAGCCGGGTCGCGACCAAAAAATCGATTTTGGCGCCATGGTCCAGCAGGATCCGTGCGGCTTCCAGGTGATTAAACACGACCGCATTTCCCAACGCGGTCAGGCAGCCCTTCCAACGTTGGTTGACATGGGCGCCGTGGTCGAGCAGAAAATTCATTTGCCGTTTCAGGATATCTGCGTCGTCCGAAGCGTCCTGGACGTAGACCAGAGGAATTTCGCCAACCAGGCTTTGATCGGGCGCATCGATCAGAGCGGGGGCGGTCTTGAGTTCAGCGGCGGCCTCGTCAAAATTTTGGTGGGCCACCGCGTCGAGGAAGCGTGCGACCAGGTCCTGGTCGATTTGCGGAGGGTCGGGCGGTTGGGTACTCTGCGCAGACGGGCCGGCATCGGTTGCTCGAACGGCGCCGACGGCGGCGGTCAGGAGGAAGGCGAGGAGCAGCGCCGCGCGGCGGAAGTTGGCGCAAAGCAGAAGCCAGCGTGATCGGATCATGGGAGGCTCCGCGGCCGACCGGGCCGCTTCTGTGGCGAGGTAAGCGGCAATCATTGTAGCGCGCGCTGGGTGGAAAAAGTGAAAGGCATGCACAGGCTACGTGCCGAAAGATGCGCAGAAGGCAGGGTGCCACCGCGCCGGTTGCCTCGGCGCGTGTAGGTGCGGACGTCCCGCGCGACCAACGGGAGCGACTCCCCGCGTTGAAATATCCCGGCAGTCGGCAACGCGCAGCGATGCCGGTCGCGGAGTGGCCGGCGAGGCCACCTACTCGATGCGGTCGCGGTCGATGTCGGGGAAAATCTGCGCCATGTATCTGGCCAGTTTTTCGTTGGTCGGGCCGTAGCCCTTGCCGTACATGTGCCGTTCGAGCGCATCGCCCAGTTCGCGGGCCGACTGCCAGCGTTCGTCGACCGTCTTTTCCAGCGCCTTCATGATGATCGCGGCCAGTTCGTCGGGAATCTGGGCGTTGATTTTGCGCGGGTCCCGGATGCGGTACTTGGTCATCATTTCCAGGAGTTCCTGGCGCGTCTTGGGCGTGTAGACGCGAGTGCCGGTGGTGGCTTCGTACAGCACCAGGCCGAGCGCGAAAATGTCGCTGCGCGCGTCGGTGCGCTGGCCGCCCGCCTGCTCGGGGCTCATGTAGGGAAACTTCCCCATGATGACCTTGGTTTCGTCCGGCACATTCATGGTCAGAGCTTTGGCGATGCCGAAGTCGGTCAGTTTCACGGCGCCGCGGAAATCGATCATGATATTGGAGGGCGTCACGTCGCGGTGGACGATGCCCAGGTGCTTGCCGCTGCGGTCGCGCTTGGTGTGGGCGTATTCGAGACCGCGGGCGACGCGCGAAACGATGAAGGCCGCTTCTTCGATGGGGATCAGGGAGTTCATCTCGCGGTGACGGCGGATGACCTGCGTGAGCGTCTTCGCGTGCAGGAATTCCATCACGATGAAGTAGAGCTGGTTGAACATGCCAAGGAAATAGACCTGCGCGATGTTGGCGTGGACGAGGTCGGCGGTGAGCTTGGCTTCATCGAGAAACATCTGCAGCGCCTGGCGGTCGGTGGTGCGGTCGCGTTTGATGACCTTGAGCGCCACGGTCTTGGCGAAGCCGACTTCACCGCACAGTTCGGCGCAGTAGACCGACCCCATTCCCCCGTCGGCGATTTTGCGCAGCGGCAGAATCCGCGCGGCGAAGGGGAAGGTTTCGTTCGCTCCCTTGCGGATCATCGTCGTCATGCCCATCTGCGGTTCGCCGATGGAGCTGAGGGCGTTCGAGGAATGTCCCGAAGAATGCGGGCCGATCGGCTGCGCGCCGGAGGTGCTCGCGAGCGATGCGTTCAGATTGGCGCGCGGCAGGGAGGTATTCAACGCCGCTTGTCCCGGCAATCGGGTCTGAGCATTGGGAACGACGCTGTGACCGCCCGGATGGCCAGGGTGCGCGCCGGGGCTCGCGGGCTGCGAATGCCCCAGATGGGAGCCGGAGCCTGTGCCAGTGCCGGTGCGCATGCGCAGGCCGGGGCGGAGCGGGCGGGGGTTCATGCGTCGAAAGCTTCCCGTGAAAGGTTTCAAAGGACCGCTGCCCGACCGTATTCGACCGTCCGTTCGGCACCGGCAGAGTGACCCGATTATATGCCTCCCCGACTCAAGAGGGAGAGGTTTTTCGGGTGCAGGGAGAAAGGTTTTTCCCGCCGCTCAAAGGCCGAAACTTTGTGCCGGCCCGGAGTATCTTCCTGCTGGGAGACAGTGCAGGTGCGCTTTCGCCAGGCTCTGAAATCCGCTTCAGTTCCACTGCCGGCGGAACTACAATGGGGGGCGGGAAGCATATTGCCTTCCTCGCAATGTCAAACTGCGTTCAACCGCACCTGTTGTCTTGGACGCGACGGTTCGCGTTTGCGAGGGGGCGACTGCACGGCGGGGTGGGACGGCGCTGAGCAATCGCGCTCGGCTCTTCCCGACAGGGAGAAATTCGTGGCGGCGCCAGATGGAGTGCCCGACGGCGGGAACGGCGTGGCCGGCGTGACCGGCGTGACCGGTGTGGCCGGCGTGGCCAACGTGGAGGAAGCGCAACTGAGCGCCTACCTCGATGGCGAATTGCCGGCCGCCGAACAGGCAACGGTGGAGCAGAACCTGCACGCTTCGGCGGCTGCTCAGGCCCAACTGCAGGACCTGAAGGAAGTCTCGACGCTGCTGCGCACTTGGGATGGCGTGCTGCAGAACGAACATCCTTCGCAGCAGTTCAGCGCCTTTGTGTCCAGCGGCGGGCAGTCGGTGTCGGCCGACCTGCGCGCGGCGGCCTTGGAAGAGGACCCGATTCCCATCGCACCGGTGGTGCTCGAAAAGAGCCGCCGCTCCGGTTGGCTGCTGGTGGTGGCGGCTGCGGTCGTGGCGCTGGCGATCTACCTCGCGCTGCATTTCTGGGTGTTTGCCTAGCCGTGGCGCCGGAACCGGGACTCACCCCAGCCACCGTACCGGTCGATCCTGGCCTTCGTTCCGGGCGGAACGGCCGGACCGACCCGGCCGGCCCGGCCCGCCCGGCCGGGGCAACCGCGAAAATGGCGCCGGAACCGGCCGGGCGACCCGGTGGAACAGGAGCCGGTGGGATGGCGGCGTCGGGGGGATCGGTGACCGACCCAGCGGCGCTCTCGCTGGCGGGCGAGGTCGGCACGCAACCGTGCCTGCGCTGTGGCGCGCGACTGAGCGTCGCGGCATTTGCCGTCGGCGCGAAGGTGCGTTGCGCCGACTGCCGCGCTGTGAATGTGGTCGGGCAGCCGCCGCCGGCGCGGGCCACGTTGCACGGCCGCGCCTCGGAAGCCGATCTGGCAGCGGCCGGCCGTTCGGGAGTTTTCGACGACGACCCGCTGGCGCGCATTTTCCACGGCGCCAGCAGCGGCATGCTGCCGGTGATCGAAGAAGTGCGCGACGGCGCGGCAGCCGGGAGCGCCACCATCGATCTGCGGGCGCTGAACAAGTTTCAACCGGCGCTCGATGCGCTGGCGCCGGGTCGGGTGGGCGGGAGCGCGGCGGCAGGCACGCTGCCCAGTCCCGAAGATACCACGACAGGCACCGCGGTCGGTCAGGCGGCCGGCGCGGTGGGGAGTTCGCTTGGCGACCGGGCCGACGCGGGGAATCACCTCGGCGCGGGCGGCGCGAGCGAGGCGGTCGCTGCGTCGCGGCGGCTGGGCCAGTGGAGCGATCAGTTGGAGTCCTGCCAACTGGGCGCCTACCGCATTCTGCGCCGGGTGGCGACCGGCGGCATGGGAACGGTGTACGAAGCCGAGCACATCGCGTTGCACCGCAGAGTGGCGGTGAAAATTCTGCATCGGGACATCGCGGGGAGCCAGGAAATCCAGGAGCGGATTCAGCGCGAGGCGTTGACGCTGGCGCGCATCCGCCATGAGCACATCGTGGAAATTTTCGACATCGGCAATTTTGAAGGCCGCCCATTTTTGGTCATGGAATTCGTCGGCGGCGGCGATCTGAAAAACCTGCTGGCCGCGCGGCCCATGGAGGAGCGTGAGACCTTGCGGGTCGCGGCCGAAATCGCCGAAGCCGTCGACTACGCGCACCAGCGCGGCATCATCCACCGCGACCTGAAACCCGCCAATATTTTGCTCGACGAGGCCCAGTCGGTGATGGTCGCCGATTTCGGCCTGGCCAAGGTGATCGGGGCTTCGACCCAACTGACCGCGACCGGCACGACGGTCGGCACGCCGGCCTACATGGCCCCCGAACAGGCGCGTGGGCAGGTCGACCGCCTGGATGCGCGCGCCGACGTGTATTCGATCGGCGCGATTCTGTACGAAATGCTGACGCGCCGGGCCCCGTTCGATGGCGCCCATCTGATGGACGTGCTGTACAAGGTGGTGCATGAACGCCCCGCGCCGCCGCAGCGGCTCAATCCAAAAATTTCGATCGACGCGGCGACCATTTGCATGAAGGCCATGGCGCAGCAGCCGGAGGATCGCTACGAATCGGCTTGGGCGCTCATGACCGACATCTCGGCGCTGCTCCACGGCGAACCGATCCAGGCGCGGCCGCCCAGTCCGGCGATGCTGCTGTGGCGGCACGTCAAACGCTACGCCGCCGTGTGGGCGATGGCGCTGGTGCTGGCCCTCGGCATCGGCTTCGAAGCCGGTCGGTTTGTGGTGGGGACCTACCGCACCGCGACTGCGCGCGCGGAACTGGCCGATATTCGCGCCGAGGCGGCGGCATCCTCACCGGTCGGCGGCGTGGGGTCGGGGACTGCCGCCGATGCGCAGGCCACGGTCTCTGCCGTGGACGCGCGAATCGCTCGCTACCGCACCGCGATCGCGCGGCTGGACCTGCTGTTCAAGCAGACCGGGTTGCCGGAGGCGGAAAGCTGCCGCCAGGAACTTCAGGCCGATCTCCAGCAGTGGTTGACGGTGCGTCGGCTCGAAGACAAGCTGGCCGAAGCGCAGAAGCTGATGGAGGCCGGCAAATATCGCGAAGCGGACATCTGCCTGGGGTTGGTCGTGCAGACCGATCCGGGGCCGGCGGCATCGGAAGCCTTCGGCGAAATTCAGGCGCTCAAGACCACCGGCCGGTTGCGCGGCGAGCAACTGGTCGAACTGCGTGAAGAGCGTGACCTGCACGCCGACCAGGCAACCTACCTGGCCGCGCAAAAAAAATTGACGCAGAAGGATTTTGCCGCCGCCGAGGAAGCTTTGCGGGGGCTCCTGATCCAGATTCCGCCCGATGCGAAACTGTATGCATCGCCGCAGGTGCGAGCCCAGATGGCGACGCTGCGCGCCGCGGCGCAGAGCGCCTTGCAGACGGCGACCAAACATCGTGAGGAGCAACTGGCGCTGAAGCTCCAAAAGGAACTCGCTGCCCGTCTGGACCCCTTCAAAGCCATCCCCGGCATTTCGGATGTCGTCTCGCATTGGCTGTCCGATTCGGGTGATGCCAGCGCGACCGACACGGCCGCGACGCTGCCGCCGGTCGATCCGTCCCTGGCGACCCCGCCGGGCGTGACCCCGCCCGCGCCGCCGCCGGCTCTGGCAACGCCGCCACCGACCGCCCCGAGTCCCACCGCCGGCCCTTCCTTGCCTTCGGTCGATGAACTCTGGAAGGCACTGGTGCCACACGTTGCGCCGGGCGGAAAACCGCCGCCGCCGCACCAAGGGGCTGTACAGCAGGCGCCTGCCCCTGAGCCTGCCAAGGGCCGCTGAACGGATCGGGACCGGGCGCGCGCCGGGTTTCTTCACGATCGGGTTGGGAACGGGCGGTCCGTCCGTCAGCGCGGGGGTTTGCCGTCGTCCCAGGAACCGTCGCTGCCGTAGGCGCCCGCCTCGAATTCGTCCTGCCAGGCCTGTTCGTCGTGGTTCCGGCGGCTCATTTCGAGGCGGTCTGGCGGCCGATAGTTGCGCCCCACGGCGGCTGGGTCGACCAGCTGGCGGTAGCCCGCGGCCCACCAGCAGCGCGCCCAGGGATAGGTGACCAGGACACCAACGAGGCAGCACACGAGACCCAGCAGAATGACCAGCCCGCACAGAATAGACAAGCCGAGCAGCCTCCAGTAATTTCGCAGGCCCGCCTGCAGCGACTTTTGCAGTGCCCCGAAAATACCCAGCCCGGCGTCATCCACGATGAACAGATCGAACAATGTGAAAAATGGAATCAACATCAGGTTGATGCCCAGGACCAAGAAGGTGGCGGCCAGATTGGTGGCGGAAGCCACGGTCGCCGGGGCCGCGGCGGCTTTCACCGTGAGTGGCGGCGCCGCGCCGGCTTGGAGGAGGCTCACGACGGCTGCCGGGAGGCCGGAGAGACAGGTCACCACCAGGCAAGCCAGCCCGTAGCGAAAAATCCGCCCGGCCGGCTCGTTGAATTCTCCGAACTTGGGAGCGAATCCATCAAGGCTGCGCAGCGAACCGCGCGTGACGCGGTACAGCATGGCGCCGAAAAAAAAGTAAGCCAGAGGGTTCAAGATCAGGTTCTCGATCAGGGCGCAGACCAGTTCGCCTTGGGGGGCCAGGCTGCTGCGGGCCAAGGGGATCTTTTCGTATTGCCCGACCATGCCCAGGACAAAATAGAAGACGGCGGTGAACAATCCGAACATCGCGGTGCCCCCGATCAGCACCCCCAGGTTCTGTTTGAAGGCCTCGTTGCCCGTGCGCAGCGCATCGCCGATGCGCAGGCATCGCGTCAGATGGATGCGGTCCACAGAAGCGGACACGGGAAGGTCTCCAGGCGTCGAGCGGCCGAGCGCTCCGTTCCTAAATCAGTAGGCGGTGCCGCCATCCACGATCAACACCTGTCCGGTGATGTACGAGGCCTGGTCGGAAGCCAGGAAGGCCACCGCGGCGGCGATTTCTTCGGGCCGGCCGATGCGCCCGAGCGCCACCTGGGCAGTCAGCGCGCCGCGCTGTTCGTCGTTCAGTTTGGCGGCCATGTCGGTTTCGATCAGGCCCGGTGCAACGGCGTTGACGCGCACGTTTTTCTTGCCGAATTCCTTGCTCAGCGAACGCGTCACGCCGATCAGGCCGGCCTTGGCCGCCGCGTAGTTCGCCTGTCCGGCGTTGCCGGTGATGCCGACCACCGAGGTGATATTGACGATGGCGCCGCTTTGCTGCTTGATCATCCCGCGGCAGACGGCGCGGATCATATACAGGGGGCCCTTCAGGTTGACGCCGAGCACCTCGTCAATCTGCGGATTCTTCATCATCATCATCAAGCCGTCCTTGGTGATGCCGGCGTTGTTCACCAGGATGTCGATGCGGCCGAAGTCGCCGAGGACCTGTTTGACGGCGGGATCGACTTCATCGGCATTGCCCACGTCGACGGCGTAGGCGCGGACCTGGCCTTCGGGAAATTCGGCGGCGAAGGTTTTCGCGGCTTCCAGATTGCGGCCGAAGATCGCGACTTTCGCTCCGCCGGCCGCGAGGCGGGCCGTGATGGCGCGGCCGATGCCCCGGGCGCCGCCGGTCACGATGGCGATTTTTCCGTCGAATTCAGGCATGTTGACGATCTCCCCAGGGCCTCCGATTCGCCATCACATTCGCAGCGGGCGACATTTTGTCAACGGGACGCCGGCGCAAGTCGGAAAAAGCCGGGACGAGGCACCGGAGAGCACGGTTCGCCGTACAATTCAAGAATCGCATACGTTTTTCGTATCGAACTCAAAGCGAAGTTGGGCGAGGATGTCATGATCTCCAAAACCGGATTGCATGCGATTCGCGCGTTGGCGGCGCTGGCCGAACTGCCCGAAGGCGCGTACGCCGGCGCAGGGGTGATCGCCGACAAGGTGGGAGCTCCCCGCAATTACTTGGGCAAGCTGCTGCAGATGTTGGCGCGCGAAGGGCTGGTGATTTCCCAGAAGGGGCTCAACGGCGGCTTCAGGCTGGCGCGCGCCGCCCCAACCATCACCCTGCTGGATGTGGTCGAACCGATCGAACATGTCAGCCGCTGGTCGGAATGTTTTCTGGGCAAAAAAATCTGTGAAGACGAAACCGCCTGTGTCGTGCATTTCCAGTGGAAGGACGTACGCAACCAATATGCGCGATTCCTGATGAGCACCACCATCGCCGATCTGCTGAAGCACGGCGAGCACCTGCTGGGCGTGCAGGAAGTATGACTGCGGCGGCGCGTGGCCGAGCCGGCCGGCGTGGCGCCCGCGGTCGGCGCTCGGCGCGATCCAACCCGCCGGCAGCGACCCACGACCTCCGTTTCCACCTCAGTTCTCGACCCATCGATCCGGCGCGACTGGCCCGGCAGTTCCGCTTGCTCGGCCCGCGAGCCGATCGGCGCGCTGGCGCGCTGGCGACCTTCGAGGGCCGGGTGCGGGTGCAAAACGCCGGGCGGAAGGTTCAGCGCCTGGAGTACCAGGCCTTCGCCAGCATGGCCGAAAAACAGGGCGCGCGGATCGTGACCGAGGCACTCCGGCGCTTCGCGGTGCTCGACGCCCGCTGCGTGCATCGGGTCGGACGCCTGGCCCTGGGCGATCTGGCGGTGTGGGTCGGCGTGAGCGCCGCGCATCGCGGGCCGGCCTTCGACGCCTGCCGCTTCATCATCGACGAAATCAAGGCGCGGGTGCCGATCTGGAAAAAGGAATTCTACGCCGCCGGCGATTCGGGGTGGATCGATCCCACCGCGCCCGCGCCGGACCCATCCCTGGCGGCCGCACGCAAAACCTCGCGACCGCGGCGGTCGAAGTCGGCCGGCCCGAAAGCGGTCCCCAAGCCCCATCGGTCGGCGCGGCGGTGAGCATTCGACGCGAAGGCGCGGCGCCAAGCGCGCCGGTTTTGCCGCTGCCGGTGTACATCCTGGCCGGTGGAAAAAGTTCACGCTTCGGCGGCGACAAGGCGCGCGCCCAGGTGCGCGGTCGAGCGCTGATCCTGCATCTGACCGAGGCCCTTCAACCGGTGGCCAGCCGATTCGCCGTGGTCGCCGACCGCGTCGAAAAATATACAGACCTCGGATTGCGCACCCTCGCCGACCGCCGCGCCGACGCCGGGCCGCTGGCCGGCATTGAAACGGCGCTGGAAGATTCCGATCCGGCGACTGCGGCGGGGCCGGGCGAGGATTCCGGCTGGCGCCTGATTGTTTCCTGCGACTGGGTCGGGTTGCGCGCGGCGTGGGTGGAGGCCCTGGCACGGGCCGCCGCCGCGGACGGCGGCCCGATCCCGCCCGCCGTCGCGTTTCACGGCGAACGTTGGGAACCGCTGTTGGCCCTGGTTCACGTGGCGCTTCGCCCGGCCATCGCCGCGATGTTCACCGCCGGAGACACCGCGGTCTGGCGGCTGCTGGACCGCGCCGGCGCACGGAAACTCCCGCTGCCGACAGATTGGTCGGCGGCGGCGCAGGTGAACACGCCACAGCAACTGGCGGACTGGCTGGCACGCCAAGATCGCGGCAAAATTTGAACCGACCTGTCATTCGATTCCCCCACGCCTATCCGCCTTCCGTTATCTTGGCCCTCCCCTCTCGATAAGAGGGCCGCCTGTCGGTAGCCGTGGGTCGAATGACCTGTGCATGACCCAAAACTTTCGCGCATCACCCGGCAGCGTCGACCAGCAGGTCGGTTTCTTCGCGCCAACGGCGCGAGGCAACAAAGCCAGGGGTTGCCGGAGGTCTTCCGCAGGCTACCCCAGGAGGAGGTCCTCAGACCGCCCCGCGCGGGCCGAGACGATGTCGCGCCGACGCCTGTTGCCACCCGGCACGTCGTGGGCGACGCGCCGAAATGCATCCCCTTCGTTGAACGTTGCGTGCGGTTCCGCGCGATGGAAGGTCGGGTGCCTGGTTCTGTTTCGGATCGCGCAGGAGCGTTGCTGCGCACCGCCGACCCAGCACTTGCGCCAAGGCGGCGCCGTGCGGCCCTGCCGTCGGCCGTCCCGCTGAGCGGGACTTCGAAGA
>JBOHNC010000131.1:0-3372 GCA_050730415.1 Planctomycetota bacterium | reverse complement strand
GTCTGGCGGCTTCGCGGCCTTCGCGGATGGCCCAGACGACCAGGCTCTGGCCGCGGCGCTGGAGTTGTATGCGCAGATCGTCAACAAGTATCCGGAGGATCCGCTGTCGCAACTGGCGCAGGTGCGGGTCGCCGAATGCAAGATGCGGCTGGGGAAACTGGAGGAGGCGAGCAAGCTGCTCGAAGCGTTTATCCAGGCCGACCCGCTGGGGGCGTATCGCGGGCAGGCGCATGTGCTGTGGGGCGATTTGTATCTGGAGTATTACTTCGACGGGCACCGGGCGGAGGTCGAATACAACGCGGTGTTCCAGGCCAACCCTGGTAACCTTATTCCAAAAAAGATAGACCCCAAGCCCTTTGACCCAATTGAGGGTGAGCGTGAAACGATTGCTCACGAAGTTGGTCATTGCTTGGATGGAGTTCACACCGACGGCGGATTGATGGGGACAGGAGAGTGGGGGAGCGGAGTTCCTTTGCCGCCAATTGTAGGTCAGACCGGACAGCAGCCGATCTTCAGTGGTAAACTACTGTACAAAATATATCGAATTCGAAAGGATGGCCCGTAAAATGAAATGCTTCTTAGCATTGGTTTTCTTATGGTTGGCCACGGTGTTGACGCCGGTTTTAGCTGGCGCCGAGAATGGCGTTTCCGCCCAGCTCCAGGTTGTGCCCGCCGAGATTCCGGTTGATGGCGCTGTGCTGGTTCAAATCAGGATTACCAACTCGGGGAAGGACAAGATTGGGCTGTTCAAGCGTATCCGTCCGGTAAAGCATTGTGGATTCTGAGGATTTCGCGGGGTATTTTGTTTTCATTTCCGTGGAGGAACGGGGATGAAGACATCCAAGCCCGGTCGGGCGGTGCGGGCGGCGACATTTTCGCTGGCGCAGATCGATGCGCTGCTGGCGCGGCACGAAGCCTCGGGGCTTTCGTTGACGGCGTTCGGGCGGCGGGAGGGGATCCCTTTCGAGCGGCTGGCGCACTACCGCCGGCGTTTGCGGTTGGCGCGGGGCGAGCCACCGCGTAAGCCGACGCGTCCCAGCGAGACCGTACACCCAGCTGGATTTGTCCGTCTCGAACCGCCCGCAGGCCAAGCCATCCCTGAAGCTGCGGACACCGCCACGGTTTTCATTCACTGCGCGGGCGGCGCGCGGATCGAGGTCCGGCCCGGCTTCGATCCCACGCTGGTGCTCGACCTGGTGCGCCTGCTGCAAACGGCCGCCCCCGCACCTGCGAGCCTGGTCCATGTTTGATTTTGGCCGCGGCGCGATCTACCTTTCGACCGAACTCACCGACATGCGCAAGAGCTTCGACACGCTGGCGGCCTTGGTGCAGTCGCGGCTGGGCAGCGACCCGACCTCGGGCGACGCGTTTGTGTTCATCGGCAAGCGCAGCAATCGTCTCAAGGTGCTGATCTGGGAAGACAGCGGCTACTGGCTGTGCGCCAAGCGGCTGGAACAGGGCACGTTTTCGATCCCGGCATCCGACGGCCGCGCATTGCGGCTGTCGGCGGCACAGTGGCGACTGCTCCTGGAAGGCATCGTGGTGTTGACCTCGAAGCGGCTGAAGCGTTATGTCGGGGTGGGCCGTACACCGGCAAAATAATTTTGAAAAAACGCAGCGACGCAGGCATGGTTTTCCCTGTAACCACGTCTACAAAGACGATGCAAAAACAAGACACACCACCCCCTACATCCGTGCCCGTATTTGTCCCCGTCGAAGAGGAGCTGCGGCACTTGCGCCAGAAGGCCGCGAAGTTGGAAGAAAAAGTTGCCAGTCAGGCACAGTACATCCGGCAGTTGCAAAAGATGGCCTTCGGTTCGCGCGGCGAACGGACCCGCCCGGCGCAAGATGTGCCGGTGGACCAGGGCGCGTTGTTCGCGGTGGAAGCGGCGGAAGGCGCAGAGGCAGAGGCTGCGGCCCATGAAGCGTCCACCACGCCGGCGCAAGCGACCGACAGCGCCCAGAAGCCGGCTGACAAGAAGCGCAGCGGCCGGCGCAAGGTTCCCGCCGAACTGCCCACGCGCGAGATCGTGATCGAAGCACCGCCGCACGAACGGGTCAACCCCGACGGCAGCCCGCGGATCTTCCTGGGTTACGAGACCTCCGAGCGGATCGACTACATCCCGGGACATCTGGTCCGCACGGTGTTCAAACGCGAGAAGTACGGCGACGCCGACACCCGTGAACTGCGTCACACCGCGCCGCCTTTGAAGACCATCGTGCCGAAGGGCAAACTCGGCGACGGCCTGATCGAACACGTGATCTTTGAGAAGTACTTCATGGCGGCGCCTTTGTACCGGCAGTTGCAGGAGTACAACGCGATGGGGGCCGGGCTGTCGAAGGCGATCCTCAGCGACGCGGTGCACCGGTTTGCCGAGGTGTTTGCGCCGGTGGCGGCGGCGATCCGGGCCGAAGTGTTCGCCGGGAAGTACGTCCAGGCCGACGAGACCCCGATCAAGTGCCAGGGATTGAAGACCGGCCCGATGCGCAAGACGTATTTGTGGGCGGTGCGCAACCGCGACGCCTGCTACTTCCATCACGGCAGCCGCGGCGGCAAGGAAGTCAAAGTCCTGTTTGACTTCACGAAAGGCCCTGCACCGGTGAACTCGCCGAAGTGGAACGCCGAAAAGAAGCAGTGGACGGGGTATTTGCTCACCGATGCCTACGCCAGCTATAACGAAGCCGAAGGCATCGAACACATCGGCTGCTGGGCACATGTCCGGCGGAAGTTCTTCGAACTGGCCGAACACGACCCGGAAGCCCAATGGTTCCTGACCGAGATCAATTTGCTGTATGACGTGGAGCGGGCAGTCACCGAGCGGCGGGCGGCCTTGGCCGGCACGCCGGAAGCCTGGGGCGACGAACGGTTCTTCGCGGAAAAGACGCTGGCGCGGCAAGCGCGCTCGAAGCCGGTGGTGGAAAAGCTCGAAGCGCGGGTGAAAGCCTTGATGCAGGCCCGTGCGCTCACGCCCGCCAGTGCCCTGGGCAGGGCCGTGAGCTACCTCGCGAACAATCTGAAACGGTTGAAGCCGTTTTTGAATGACGGCGAGTTGCCGATCGACAACAACGCCGTGGAACAAAGCATCCGCCCGCCGGTGATCGGGCGCAAAAACTATTTGTTTGTCGGCTCCGAAGACGCCGGCAGTTGGGCAGCGGTGTGCTACTCGCTGATGGAAAGTTGCCGGCTCATGCGCGTCGATCCGCAGCAGTACCTCGCCGTCGCCACCAAACGCCTGCTCGCCGGCGAAGCTCCCGCTGCACTTACGCCCCGCGCGCTGGCCGATCAAATCCGCGACCTGCCCCGAAACTTCTGAAAACAGCCCCCGGCACTGCCCGCTCAGCCCGCGCTCAAGGCTTCATCGGACGGATACG
>JBOHNC010000130.1:0-2251 GCA_050730415.1 Planctomycetota bacterium | reverse complement strand
GCGTTGACCGGCGCGGCGCGGCGCGCCGGCGCCATCGGTGCAGCGGTCTGCGGCGCACGTCCGGCCGGCTGCGCTTCGCGCGCCCGCGCTTCCTGCACCAGCCGTTCCTCGATCTGGCGGCGTTTCTGCCCGGCGCGCACGCGCGCTGGCTGCACCGTGCTGTCCGGTCCCACGTCGAACACCACCACCGGCACCGCATGGTCCAGGCCGTAGCGGTCGATTTTGGGCCGCGCGCCTTCGAGGTCGGCGCCGGGATCGAATTCGTGACGGCGCGTCCCGCGCGCACGCGCCTGCGCGTTGCGGTTCTTATTGACGAACAGCGCCTCGAAAATCACAATCAGCAGTTCGATCAATTCCACCGGGTGGTTCCTCGCGCGAATGGAAAAAAGAGTGCTCTATAGTATACGCCATCGCAGACGCTCCCGCGCCGCGGCGCCCGCAGCGAAAGATTCCGAGCGTTATTTTACCTTTGTAGGTTGAATTTTTCGAAATCCTCCTGCACAATGGTCCCGGCCGATGTCGTACTACATCGGCGGCGGGGACAGTTTGTTCACGTCGGAGGCGCCTTGCAGGGCGGCATCCCGGAGTTTTCGAATGAAGACCGCTATTGAAATTGCTACGGACAAACACTCGGCTCAGTTGAAATTCGCCGGTTCGATGGACTCGCACACAGTCGGGGAAATCTCCAACGTGTTCCGAGATATTCTCGACCAGGATATCTACACCATCGGCGTGGACATGAAAGAGGTCGACTACCTATCATCGGCCTGCATCGGGGTGCTGATTCAGGCCCAAAGCGATGCGACGGCCAACGGCGGCGAAATCCGCCTGCACAACATCCAGTCCAATGTCAAGCGCACCCTCGAACTGATGGGCCTGTATCACATGATGAGCGCCCCGGCCGAATAGCCCCCCTTCAATTTTGCGTTGGACCCATTCCATCGCCGCCGCCGCGCGTACAATAGGCGCTTTTCCAAACAGCGTCTGCCGGTCCCCATTTCACCGGCGGCGACCGCATGCGGACTGAAGGAGTTGCGCCATGGCGCTCAAAATGTTCTACGACAACGACGCCGACCTGGAACTCTTGCGCGGCAAGAAGATCACCATCGTCGGGTACGGTTCGCAGGGCCACGCCCACGCGCAGAACCTGCGCGATAGCGGCATGAGCGTGACCGTCACCAGCCGCGAAGGCTCGGCCAACTGGAAATTCGCCATCGAGCACGGCTTCAAACCGCAAAGCGACGTCGGCGCGGCGGTGAAAGGCGCCGACATCGTCATGATCGTCATTCCCGATCAGACCCAGAAAGCGGTCTACGACAAGGCCATCGGGCCCAATCTGAAACCCGGCGCGCTGCTGATGTTCGCCCACGGCTTCAACATTCACTTCGGTCAGATCCAGCCGGCCAAGGATATCAACGTCGGCATGATCGCGCCCAAGGCGCCCGGCCACACCGTCCGCAGCGAATACGTGCGCGGCGCCGGCACGCCCTGCCTGCTGGCCATCCACCAGGACGCCAACGGCAAATGCCGCGACCTGTGCCTGGCCTACGCCAAGGCCATCGGCGGCACCCGCGCGGGCGTGATCGAAACCACCTTCCGCGACGAAACCGAAACCGACCTCTTCGGCGAGCAGGCCGTGCTGTGCGGCGGCGTCTCGGCGCTGGTCAAGGCCGGCTTCGACACGCTCACAGAAGCCGGCTACGCGCCGGAACTGGCCTACTTCGAATGCCTCCATGAACTCAAACTCATCGTCGATCTCTTCTTCGTCGGCGGCCTCAGCTACATGCGCTATTCGGTTTCGGACACCGCCGAATACGGCGACTATGTCAGCGGGCCGCGCGTGGTCAACGACGAAACTCGCGCCACGATGAAAAAGCTGCTGGCCGAAATCCAGAACGGCACCTTCGCCCGCAATTTCATCCTCGAAAACCAGGCCGGCCGCCCGGGCCTCAACGCCATGCGCCGCAAGGAACGCGAACTCCCCATCGAACAGGTCGGCAAGAAACTCCGCGGCATGATGAGCTTCATCCAGTCCAAAGAACCGGTAGACTAGCCCGCGTCAAAGATCGACAGGTCGATTGCACATAGCCTGCGCCCCCTGGGAGCGCCGCGCGCCAGCGCCTTTTCTTGGCTTTAGGCTTTGGGCTTTGGGCTTTCGGCTTTCGGCTTTGGGCTTTGGGCTTTGGAAAGACCTGCCCCGAGCCTCCCATCAGCGTGTTGTAGGGGCGGGCCCCCGTGCCCGCCCTCTGCG
>JBOHNC010000129.1:0-1830 GCA_050730415.1 Planctomycetota bacterium | reverse complement strand
GGGGAGGAGAGGTCGATGCAACTCTCGTCGACGAGCGCTCGCCAGAGCGCGTCCTCGACGGGGAGACTTCACTTGCGCAGGTGCTGCAGGCGCTGAGCGAGCTCAGCGAGCTGACGCGCAATGTATTCGTCCTCTTTCGACTGGAGCACATGAAGCAGAAGGACATCGCGGCGCTCTACGGAATCGGCCATAGCACCGTGGAGAAGCACGTCATGCGCGCCGTGGTGCATCTCGCCCGCAGGTGCGGACGACCATGATCCGAAGGATCGAGCCGGAGCTTCTGGAGCAGGCTGCCGCCTGGCGTGCCCGCCTCGCGGAGTCTCCCGACCTGCATGCGGGGGAGTTCTCCTCCTGGCTCGCGCAGGCCCCCCGCAACCGCGAGGCGTGGCGGCTCGTCCAGGCGCCGTGGAATGCGCTTGGCCAGCACGCCACGGCGCCCGGTGTCATACGCCTGCGGCGTGCCGCTTTGGTGCACGCTCACAATGCGATGCGCAGCAACTTCATCTGGCCGAAGCGGCTTCGGCGATCGGCAATGCTCGGGGCGGCCGCAGCCTGCGTGCTCGCGGCGGGGGCCTTCCTCTTCTGGCAACAGCACCGGCCGGACGTATTTCGGACGGGATTCGGAGAGCGGCGGATCGTCACGCTTTCCGATGGGTCGCAGATCACGCTCGACTCGCGCAGCGAAGTGACCGTGCGATATACTGCGGAAGCCCGGGCGCTCACGCTGGTCCGGGGGCAGGCGCGATTCGATGTCGCTCATGATGGCGAGCGGCCGTTCTCGGTGACTGCGGACGGTCACAAGGTCGTGGCGACCGGAACGGCATTCGATGTGGATCTGCTGGGGCCGAAGCTCCTGGTCACCTTGCTCGAGGGACACGTCGTCGTGTTGCCGCAGAGCGCACCGACGGTTCCGTGGGTCGCTCACGCCCCCGCCCAGGGCATGAATTCCGCCACGCTCGCCGGCGCCGAATCGCGCGCGCTCAGCAGCGCCGGTGATGCCATGGAACGTATCTATCTCGATCCCGGCGAGCAGCTCGTGATGACCCCGAGCGCCGCGCCGCAGATCAGCAATGTCGACATCGAGCGTGTCACGGCGTGGGAGAGGGGCGAGATCGTGTTTGACAACGAGCCGCTCGCCAGCGTCATCCAGCGAATGAACCGGTATGGGCCGCGGCACATCATCGTCGGCGATGACCGCACCGGCAGCCTGCGGATCAGCGGAGTGTTCCACGAGGGCGACATCGACGGATTCGTCAGCACGATCGCAGCCTACCTCCCCGTGCAGGCGCACGAGCGTCCCGACGGGGAGGTCGTGCTCAGTTACCGGTCGGCTGCCGCCGGATCCCACTCGGGCGGCTCCTGAAGCGGTATTCAGCTTCGGCGTTGTTTTTTCGCCAAAGCTGGAGGATTTCGTGGCAGCCGGCGTCTCTACCCCTGAATGCCCCTGATATAGCGGGGGCGATGCGATAAGGGGATGAGAATGCCCGTTTCCGCCAGGCGCCGCTCGCACCGCGGCGCTTCCCGAGTATCCGTTACCGTTGCCGCAATCCTCGCCTCCACGGCCTGTGCCTTCGGCGCCTCGGCCGCCTCGGCGCACGGACGGCTGTTTCACTTCGATATCACTCCGGAGCCCATCTCGCAGGCGCTGCGGACGTACGCGCAGATCTGCGGCCAGGATGTCATCTTCACCGAGTCCGTGGTCGCCGGCGCAGGGACGACCTCGCTCGTCGGCGATTTCACCGCCGGTGATGCCCTGAGCCGCCTGCTCGCAGGCACGAAGCTCGTGGTGGAGCGCTCCCCCTCCGGCGCGCTGATGATCCGCCGCCGCCA
>JBOHNC010000128.1:0-12583 GCA_050730415.1 Planctomycetota bacterium | reverse complement strand
TCCCAGTCCGGGTCCGGCGGCGTTCGCTGCGGGCGGGGCGGGCGGAGTGGGCGGGGCGGGCGGAGTGGGCGCCAGGTCCGCGGTGGGCGCTGCCGTCGGCGTGGGCGGCAGTTCCCGCACCAGCGCGCGGCGCAAGACCTCGCGGGAGGGGCCGATCAGGAGCACATCGCCATCCTGCGCGGCGAACAGTTGCACGGAGCGGCCCTGCGCGTGGAATAGCGCCGATGCGTGTTTGGTTTTTGCGTCGGCCGGCGAAAATTCGAGCGTTCCCGCTGCGCGAAAGGCGCCGGCTGGCACGGGCGCGGCGCCGTTCGGGAATTGCAGCGCCACCCACCAGACCAATGTGCCGCGCGGCGAACCTTCCTGCTCTTCCCAGCCGGCCGGCAAATCGCTGCCGGCATCTTTTTCGAAGGCTTCGCGGGTCGTGGCGAACCATGCGACGCTGCGTGCATGTCGGGCTTGGATCAGCAGGCCGCTGAATCCGATGGCGTTCAACTCGTCCGAAGGCACCTGGGCCAGGCGGCAGAACAGCATCCAAAGCTTGTTCCGATCTCCGGCCCGCAGCCGGCGTTCCACATTCCCGGCCGGCCCGAGCAGCAGGTGGTTTTCGAAGATGTCCGCGTCATCCACGTAAGCAGCGGCCTGGACGGGGAAAGTCCGCCAGCGGTCCAGCAGCGTGGACGGCGGCTCCCCTACCCTGCTCGCGCCGGCCGCTTCGGTCGAAGTCCCGGCCTCGGTTGGGCCGGCCGCCTGCGTTGGCGCGGCGGGCGCGCTGGATGGGACCGCGGTGGAACCCTCCCCAGGATGCGAGCAGGAACACCCGCTGCGATCCAGCCAGGCTTCAGGCGGCTGGCCGGTGGGGGAATTGACGACTGCCTGCGTGGATGCTCCGGCCGCCGGCGGCAACCGCGGTTCAAACCGCGGCGGCGCCGAAGAGGGCGGCGGGTGGTCGATGAAGACCAGCAGCGCGACGAGGCCGAGCAGCGTCAGCCCCACCGTTCCCACGAATTGGCGTTCGGTCACCGCGAAGTCCTCACGCTGCATGCGCCGATCAAAATGCCAGGCCAAGGTCGTCGAGCGCCACTTCGGCGCCTTTGCCGTTGCTGAGCACCGCCGCTTCGACCACCGCCAGCGCGTGCAGGCCGCACACGCCGTCGGTTTCCGGGGTTGCGCCCTGGCGGATACAAAAGGCGAATTCGTCTAATTCCTGCCGCCGTGTGGATTGCCCGTTCAGAGCGTCGAATTCCGTTTCAATATCGGCCGGGCCGGGATGGCCGTCCGCCGTTTCCACGCTCAGTTCCGCCTTGCGCCCGAGAATGGTGGCGGTGGCCTGGGAGCCGCAGACGCGCAGGAAGTTCACCGCCGGCGCCGTGGTCAGGCTCACGATGTTGGCCGGAAAATCGGTGAAGTACCCGTCGGCGGTGTCGCCCGGCGCGCGATGGCGGCAGAGCGCCATGCAGACGTCTTCGCATTCGCCCGGCGTCACACGGCGGCGCAGCAGAGCCGACACGGCGATGGCGGGGCCGAACAGGTAGTTGCAGATGTCGATCAGGTGGATGCCGCCTTCGAGCAGCGCGCCGCCGGGCATCGAGTCGCGGCGATAGGCCCAATGCGAGGGATCCAGACGCTGGTGGGAAGGGGTCGAAAAATTGCCTTCGAAACTGAGGATCGACCCGAGTGCCCCGCCGTGAATCAGCGCGTGCAGTTGGCGCACCGGATGGGCGCGGCGGCTGTTGTGCCCCACCATCAGCACCCGTTTGACCTGGCGCGCGAGTTGGATCAGTTCGGTGGCTTCGCCGACCGTCGTCGTGATCGGCTTTTCGATGAAGACATGTTTTTGCGCGCTGAGCGCCATCAGTGCGCTGCGGCGGTGATCGACGTTCGGCGACGCGATCACCACGCCATCGAGGCCGGGCAGATCGAGCAGTTCCTCGAAACTGCCGGCGGTCCGTCCGCCGAAGCGTTCGGCAAAGCGCGCCATCGCTTCCGGCCGGGGGTCGAAGCACCCGCCAATCTGGATCAGCGGGCTGCCGTGTCCGTCCTGGCCGAGGTGCGTCCCGTAGCGGCCGACGCCGACGAAGGCCAGCGTGACCGGCTCCGCGCCCGACCAGGCGCCGGTGTGCAGCGGGGCCAGTGTCATGCGCGCGCCCGGTTCCAGCGACCGCGCATGCGCAATGTCAGCCCGACGACGACGACCAGCGCCAACGGTGCGAGGGTCCACGCTTGCGCAAAGTTCGCGCCCACGCTCGATCCCGGGATCAGCGCGCAGCCGGAGCTGTTGCTGGAACTGCTCGGCGGCGCCGCACCGGTGGTGAAGGTCATGACGCCCGTGGAGGTCGTTCCGGAGGCGTTGGTCGCATCGACCTGCCAGTAGTAGGTGGTGTTGGCGGCCTCGGCGGGCGAAGCGGAGGTGACGCTGATGCCGGTCGAAATAATCGGTGGCGGCGTGGTGGTGCCGAAGTACAGGTCGTAGCTCGACGCGCCGGTGAAGGACCAGGTCAGCCCGCTGCCGGGCGTCACATTGGTGTCGGTGTTGCCCGGGCTGCCGGCCACGAAGACCGGCGCGGAGCCGGCGAGTTCAATGTGCGCATCGGCCGCGGTCATTGCCGGCGCCGCGAAGGCGCTCCAAGCCAACACGGCCAGTCCGAGCGCAGCGCGCAGAACGGCAGGCCGGAGATGGCCCCCAGCCTCGGCACCCGTCGATCGAATACGCACGTTGTTGTCCCTCGGAAGCGCCCATCAGCCGCGGGTTATTTTACCCTGTCGGGAGATGTTTTTCACCCGCTTGACGCCGCTGATCGCCAGCGCCAGCAGGCGCGTCTCCAGGGTTTTCCCTGGGCCAACGGTGATCATCCGACCGCCCTTGGACACGGCGCGCGGGAAACTGGAAAACGGTTCGACCGCCAACGCGCGCGCGCCGCCGTACCACGGCCAGCCGCCCTTGCGGGTGAAATTGCGCCAGATCCAAAGATAGGGGAATAGCTTCGGATCCCAGACCATGCCGAAGCCGACCTGCTTTTTCGGATCGATCAAGGCGTACCAGCCGGCGCTGAGTTTGCTCGGGTACACCATGTCGTTGGTGTCGCGGCGAAAGTCCGGCAGGCGGCTGAGGTCCTCCACCCGCCCATCGGCGTGGCGCAGGTTCGGCCAGTCGGTTTGCTCGGGGCCCTCATTGTGTCGAAAGGCTTCCACCGGCGCAAACAGCCGGGTCTCGGGGGTCAGAAAGGGTTCGCCGAAGGCCGGATGATGGCCCCACATGGCGCGAACCGCCACCTTGCCGAAGTTTTCGATCCGTTCGTGAATCTCCACCGCCCCGCTGCCGGCGGCGAGGGTGAAGGTTTTTTCGACGGTGAACGGGGAAAGCCGCAGGCGGGTCGAGAGTTTCACCGCGACTCGTTTGGGCGTGTCCTCGACCACCGTGACATCCATCGGGCTGAGGGTCAGTTCGCCGTGGAAGTAATTCTGCTGGCCCAGGTTTTCCTCGGGCGCCGAGCCATGCGGGAACAGTTCCTGCCAGCCGCCGAAGTAGAAATCGAAAAACGATTTCAGCCGATCGTTGCCGTTGACCAGCCGGTCGGCGCGCGGCAGTCCGAGCGGGTTGCGCCACATGAAATCGGTGTCGCTGGGCTTGTGCAGGAATTCGAAGACGTCGCCGCCCTTGCCGGACAGCACGGTCATGCGCACCAACTCATTTTCGAGAATCACCGCGGCGATGCCGTTGAAGGACACGCCGGTCATCAACCGCGCGCCGTGATTGCGCGGCAGAGCGAATGCCATGGCGAAAATCTCCCGGGCTTGCGCCGCACGCCGCGGCCGGCCTGCATTGGGGTTGGGCGTGGAGGAGCGCCCATTATAGCCGTGCGGCGGCTGAAATCGAACGGCTCGCGGGCGCCAATGCGCGGCGGCCTCGCAGCCTGCCAGGCCCTCGGAGGGTCAGGCGGTCGGAGAGTGAGGAACTCCGGCGACGATCGGCGGCAGAGGGCGCGTCAGCGCAGATCGAACCCGTACACGCGCGCTTCGTCCGCGCCCCAGGTCTGTTCCGGCACCAGCCGCACGGCGCGTGCGGAGACGCCCAACGGCACGCGCACCACGCGCTGATGGTTTTCCTCCACCCGCGCGACGGTGCGCCAGGCGCCAGCCTGTTCGGCCTCCAGCCGGAACGTGCGGACCAGCGCGGCCGGCATCGCCTGGTGCGGCGGTTCGATCGGGTAGACCGCGACGGCGTTTTTCGGTTTGCGGTTCAAATGGCTGTCGAAGACCAGCCGCGCCTGGGTAATTTCGCGCGCGGCGGGGAAGCGATATTCGACGCCGCTGGCGGCGCCGATCGCAGATTTTTGCCCGCCCTCGCCGGCTTGTTCGCCAAGCGATATCGCCCACCAGTTGGCTTCTTTTTCGCGCGGGCGATCGACTCCGCCCCGCAGACTTTCCAGCACGCCGCCGCCGCCATTAAGGTCGCTGGAACCGGCCGACCCAACTGCGCTCGCCGAGCCGACCGCCGTCAGCGCGGCTTCCCGCGTCAGGCCGGGAATTTCACGCCGCAGACCGGGCAGCCAGCAATCGTCTTCCATCAAGGTCGTCTGCAGTTCCCGCAGCCGTTCGCGGCCGACAGCCCGGGCGGTCAGATTCTCGCGCGCCGCGATGGCCGCCGCGGTGCCGACCGCCTGGCCGATGATCGCGCAGGTCGCCATCACGCGGGTGGAACTGAGCGCCGCGTGCGTCACCGAAATGTTTCGGCCGGCGCAAAACAGGTTGGCCACGTCGGCCGAATACAGCGCGCGATAGGGAATGCCGTAGGGCGAAGGCGCCGGGTGGAATGTCGTCGGGTGGCCGGAGTAGCGCAGGCCCGCCGGGTGATGGTCATCCATCGTCCAGCCGCCGTAGGCGACGATGTCTTCGAAGCGGCCGCCGGCGCGGACATCGTTTTGGTTCAGGATGTGGTCGCCGACGTAGCGGCGGCTTTCGCGCTTGCCGGGAACAAATCCAACCCAGTCCAGCGCCCAATTTTTGACCTTGGCGCTGTCCTCGCAGCGATTTTTGATGTGGTCCCAGACGCCGAAGGCCGCCTTGAGCAGTTCATCGCGCAGCTTTTCGGTGTCGCCAATGGAATCGTCTTCGCCGCCCAATTCGATCCACCAGAAATTGGTCGCATTTAAACGGTGGACGCGGTGGGGCAGGTCGGCTTCGCTGGCGTAGACATTCGCCCAGTGCGGCGGAGTGAACGGCTGCGGCGTGAGCATCTCACGGGCCTGGATCAGGCAGCTCAGGCCCATTGTCTTGTGGTCGGCTTGCGCGGGCATGATGTCCTCGCCGAATTCGCCGGCGGCCTCCCGTCCGCGGCGGGTGGTTGCGCCGGTGAGCGGCGCGAGGATCGAATCGCCCGACGCATCGCAGAACAGCTTGGCGGCGACGCGGATCCAGCGCTGGGTGGTGGCTTGGAAGCCGGTCACCGCCGCCAACCGGTCGCCGTCCATTTCGCCTTCGCAGACGGCGCAGTTCAGAAACAATTCGAGGTTGGGTGCGAAGCGAGCGGTTTCGTACAGCACGCTGTCCCAGATCGAATAGTTGAAGCCCGGATTGCGCGCGATGTTGTTGAGGTGGATTTCCTCCAGGAGGCCGGTCTCCCGGTTGAAGGCGCCATGCGCGCCGCAGATCCACATGCGGACCTCCGACGAGGCGTTGCCACCCAGCACCGGGCGGTCCTGGATCAGCGCGACCTTCGCGCCGTGCCGCGCCGCTGCCACGGCCGCGCACAGGCCGGACATGCCGCCGCCGACGACGCACAGGTCCACTTCGACCTGCTGCTGTTCCAATCTGCCGCGCATGGACATGACTCGTCTCCTTATTTAGCAGTTGGCCGTTTGAATTTCGGGGGGTCCACGCCGATTCAGGGTGGCGGCAATCGCTGCGGCGGCGTGTTGCAGACGGCCGGCCTGCGTTGCCCGATCCTCCGCCGTCACACCGATCAGCGCCAGCCCGGCAACGGCCGGACCGGTCGAACGGGCCGGACCGGTCTGTTCCGTCGTCCCGCCGCCCGCCGTCGGGCCGGCGATCGCAACGGCAATCGAGCCGTCCTCGTTGTCGGCGTAGCCGCTTTGGCGCGCCGCCGCAAGACGGCGCTCCAGCGCCGCCGCATCGACCGCACTGCCAAGAAAAAGTTCCGCGACCTGCGCGGCGGGCCGGCCGGCCAGCAGCGCCAGGCCGATGCTGGAGCGCTCGGCTGCGTACAGTTCGTGGCCGGCAATCCCGGCCGCCATCGGCCGTCCGGCCGCGCCGTGAAACAGGTAGCACACGTGGCGACGCCAGAGCACGCCAAGCGCCACGCCGTAGCCGCGCGGAGCCTCCACGGCGGTCGGCACCTCCAGCGCGCCGGTTGGATCGGAAGCACCGGCGCCCGACTCCCCCACCCCGGTGCGCGCCATCGCTGCCGGAGCAGCGCCGGTCAGCGCCGCGCCTGCATGCAACTGTTCCATCCAGGGCAGCGCGGCTTTGAGCAGGCGCGAGCCGGTCAAACTGAGCGCGGCCATCACATGAATGCCCGGCCCGGCGGCGTATTTGCGGTCGGCGGTGCGCGCGGCCAGACCCAATTGCGCCAGCGTGCCCAGCAGGCGGTTGACACGGGTCGGTTCAAAGCCCAGTTCGCGCGCCAGTTCACGACTGCCGACCGGCTCGCGGGCGGAAACCAACTGGAGCAACACCGTCATCCCGTCGGCCAAGGAGCGGTTGGGTTGGGCTGGAGCGATAGAGGAAAAGGGTGCCTGATCGGACATGTTGCTATTATAGCACCACTGTTTCTAAAGCGCAAGGGGGCGGCGCACTTAAATTCTTTCCCTTTTTCCAGACGCCAAATTTGCTTTTTAGCCATTCACGAGGTATCTATTCTTTGAATTGGTTACCCTGCGACGGATGGTTTTTTCGCGTGAAAATTGAAAATAGCCATATTTCTGCCCGCAAAGATACCTGTATTGGGAAGCTGGTCCGCCAAAAACGGTCACTGGTTCTAATTCCATGATTCAAATTAAAACCAGGCGTTGATTTGACCTTTTTTTCTCTCCGCCGGTTTGGTATCCTGTCTGCGCCGAGCCTCTGTGCGCAGTCCCTGCCCTTTTTCATTTCCGTCCATTCCGCTTCTTCCCTTATTTTAACCAGGAGTTCATCGATGAGTGCCAAGCCCTCGGTCCGCCTGCCCGCCAAAGCCAAGATCACCGCCGCGAAAACGCGCGAGCTGACCGTCAAGATCAAGCGCTACGAGCCGGAGGCCGAAGACCCGATCCCCAGCCTGTTCAACAACGGCTGGCCGCGCAACGTCTATCCGTACGGCCACCGCGAACCGCAGCAGACGCAGACCGAAATGGTGAACATGCGGGTGATCCGGCTGTCCAACCAGTACCTCGAGGTGGACATCCTGCCCGACCAGGGCGGCCACATCTGGGGCGCGAAGGACCTCGTCAGCGGCCACGAAATCTTCCACCGCGTCGACGCGCTCAAGTTCCAGCATCTGGGCGTGGCTGGCGCCTGGATGGCCACCGGCGTGGAGTTCAACTTCCCGGTCACCCACTCCATTTTGACCATCGATCCCATCAATACCACGCACGGCGCCAATCCTGACGGCTCGGCCTACGTGCGGATCGGCGCGACCGACAAACTCTTTGGCTTGCAGTGGCAGATCACCGTGCATCTGCGCCCCGACGCGCGCTGCATCGAAATTGACGGCTGGCTGCACAACCCGACCGACCTGGGCCATCCGTGGTGCTACTGGGGCAATGCCGGCGCCACCACCAGCGAAGACCTGCGGCTGTACTACCCGTTCAAATATTCCGAACACCACGGCGGGCGGCTGTTCCAGTGGCCGATGGACGAGGGCGCCGACCTCAGCTATTGGCGCAACCTGAAGCAGCCGATCAGCGCCTTCGGCGAGACCGGCGACAAGCGTTATTTCGGCGGGTACTACGAGGACAAACAGTTCGGCCTGGTGCACACCGCCGATCCCGCCTCGCTGCCGGGCAAAAAATATTTCGCCTGGGGCAACGGCGCCGCCGGCCTGCGCTGGGCCAAGCTGCTCAGCGACCACCAACGCGACTACGTCGAACTGCAATCCGGCTCCCGCACCGACCAGGAATTCTGGAACGTGCTGGAACCGCACGGCACCGTCCGCTTCCATGAACGCTGGCAGCCGATCGACGGCCTTGGCGGCATCACCGACGCCAACGAACTGCTGACGGTATTCGTCGGCCGCGAAAAAGGCAGCGCCATCGTGCGCGCGGAGCCCACCGAAGAATTGAAGGGCGTGAAGTTCGTCGCCAAGGACGCCGCCGGCGCGGTGGTCGAAAGCTGGACCGCCGACCTGACGCCGACCGTCGTGTTCACGCGCAAACTTGCGCATCCCGGCCCGATCCGGCTGGAGGTCGATCCGGGCCGCCACGAGGCGATGAAACTTTCCACCGAAGACTTCGCGCTGTACGACTACGGCCCGGCGCCGAAGACTCGCGAAGAACAGCGCGATCCAACCGAACTCACCTCGCGCCTGTTCCGCGAACTGGCCATGCACAAAATGCAGGTCTTCGCCTGGGAAGACGCCTGGACCCTCTTCGCCGAAGCCCTGCGCCTCGACCCGGACAACCTCAACCTGAAAACCGAAATCGGGCAGTTCCGCCTGCGGCGGTTTGAATTCGCCGAAGCAAAGGCGCTGTTGCTCAGCGCCCGCGCCGGCGGCAAGCGCGACCGCGCCGTGCACTGGGGGCTGCTTGAAATCGCCTGGGCCACCCACGACGAAGCGCTGGAAAAAATGATCCTGGCCGAGCTGACCGAAGCCGCCGAACTGGCCCAGGTGCGCTCGGCGCTGCTGCGCAAAAAGCCGCAGGAGGCGCTCGCCGCGGTGACGCATCTGTCGCGGCACGATCTGGTCCGTGAACGCGATCTTGGCGTGGCGATCCTGGTCGCCTCCCGGTTGGCGGGCAAGCCCGACACGCTGCTGCTGGACGAAATGGACGGGCAGTTCCCGCTCGATCCGGCCGTGCGCTTCGAACGGGCTGACGGTTCGTTCGCGAAGCTGCTCGAAACCGACCTCGACACCGCCCGCACGCTGGCCGATCTGTACCTGCAACTGGGCGATCCCGTGCAGGCGCTCAATGCGGTTGAAGCCGGCGCGGCGGCGCGCGGTTCGTGGCAGCTATCCGGCTGTGTGCTGGCTGCGCACGCCGCGAAGCTCGCCGGCGATTCGAAGGCCGCCAAGCAATACCTGAGCCGCCGGATCGTGTTCGAACCGCTGGCCGAACGGCCTTGGCAGGACAGCTACTACGCGGCGATGCCGGCTGCCATCAAGAACAACCCCAAAGACGCGCGGCTGTACTGGATGCAGGGCAACCTGTTCAAGCGCGTCGGCCGCACGGCCGAAGCAGCCAAAGCCTGGCGCAAGGCGGTGCAACTGGGCGGCGACTGGCCGGCGCTGCACTTCGCCGTGGCGTTGGTCGATTGCAGGACCAAGGGCTGCACGCCAAAGGCGGTGACAGAATTGGCGGCCACCGTCAAGCAGGTCAATCACCATGTCTACCAGAGCCACTACCACTACATCCTGCTGAAAAGCGGGCGGCGCGAGGAACTGCTCGAAGAATACCGCAGCCAACTTAAGCTGCCCCACCACCACGAAGGCATTCCGATCTGGTACGCGCTGGAGCTGGTCTCCGAAGGGCAGTTCGACGCGGCACTCGATTACATGCTGAAGACCAAGTTCTCCGCGATGCACGGCGGCGGGCTGCTGACCCAGGCGCACATCGCCTGCCGGCTGGCGCGGGCGCGCAAGCTGATCAAATCCGGCAAGCTGGTGGAAGCGCGCGGGGAGCTGGACCAGGCCTTCGTCATCCACCACAATTTCAGCGAAGACGTGCAGGTGCTGCACTCGCTGGCCGAAGTCTACTGCGTCTACGGCGACGTGGAAACCAAACTGGGCAATCTTGAGAAAGCCCAGGAGTTCTACACCAAGGCCGCGCACGAAGACCACGACATCCACACGCCGTTGCGCATTTGGCGCTCGATCGGCCTGATCAAATCCGGCCACGAAAAAGAAGGCGAGGAGACGCTCAAGCGGATCGAACGCATGGTCGATCACCGCCTGACGCTCGATGTGGACTTCGTGGCGCACTATCACTACCTGAAGTCGCTGCTGTTGTTGCACCGCGGCAAGGAGGCCGAAGCCCGCAAGCAGTGGACCCTGGCCCGCAAAAAAGGCTGGCTGGCCACCGAATACGGCTACCGGTTCTAAACGGTCCCGCAGACGTTTTGCAAACGGCCGCCAAACAAGTCATACGCGCTCCAAAACGCGCATGGAGTGTGGCGGCTTGACGCGCCGTTCTTCCTCTTCGCAACTTTAACGTCACTCCGGGCCGTGCTTTGACCGCCGTTCGGTTCAGCACCTGTCGGCCGTTCGAACCGCCTTTTCCGCTGGTCCTGAAAGGGCGGCATAATAAGAACGTCAGAAAATGCCTGCATGTTCGACATCGGTTCCCGGGGCTGAATCGAAAACGATAAACGCGGCTCAGGTCGGGTGCGTTTCCGCGCGATGAAATGGCGACGAAGTGCTGATCGCCTCGGATCGCGCGGCGGAGGCGCAGGCAGGCGCCCGTTCCAGGGTAGGCCTGCGGCCAACCCTCCGCTGTCTTGTTTTGCGCTGTTGGCGCAAAGAAAGCCATCGGCCGAAGAATCCGGGTTGGGCTCGGGAAAAAGTGGGCTGGGAGGGCACACGGGAAACACGACCGAATGCTGTTGAATACGGGACGGTAGGATTTACCTGGGATTCGAATAAGACAGCCCGCGGATTGGTTTAAATGCCGCCCAAAACCTCGCCGCGACAGGCCCGATTTTCTCTCTACAATAGGCCCACCCCCATTCCGCGTCAGGGACTCAGCATGCCCGCAAAAGCCAAATCAAAACGGCCCCCCACTCCACCGCGCAAATCCGCCCGCATCGAAGACCTCGACCCCGCCATGCGCGGCAAAGCGCCCGGTGCCGCAGCCAATGCCGCCGCCGCCGTCACTTGGCGTTCCTATCGCGACCCGGCCTTCGCCGTGCACGGGCTGGCGTGGTTTGAACAGGACGAGCGCTGCCTGCGCCGGCTGCCCGGTCGCGCGGAAAAACTCGTCCGTCCCCCGGTCTGGGACCTCGCGCAGCACACTTCGGGCGCGCGAATTCGCTTTCAAACCGACTCCAGCCGGCTGCTGTTGCGCATCACTCAGCCGCACGTCGAAATGCGCAACATGGCGCCGATCGGGCACTCCGGCATCGACCTGTTCGTCGGCCCGCCCGACCGTCAAATCTACTGGAACGTGACCCGTCCCGACTTCGACGCCCAGCGCGCGCAGCGGCCGTTCGAAGCGCCGCTGTTCGAAGATCTCCCCGCCACGCTGCGGGAATGCACGCTGTACCTGCCGCCCTACAACCGAGTGATCGACCTCGAGATCGGCCTTGACGCCGGCGCGCGTCTTTGGCCCGCCACGCCGTACGCGCACGAAAAGCCCATCGTGTTCTACGGCACTTCGATCACGCAGTCGGGGTGTTCGTCGCGGCCAAGCACCGGCTATGTGCCGCAGCTTTCGCGGCTGCTGAACGCCGACGTGGTCAACCTCGGTTTCAGCGGCAACGGCATGGGCGAGCCGGAACTGGCCACGCTGGTGGCCGAAATCGACGCCTCGATTTTTGTGCTCGACTACGAAGCCAACGCCGGCTTGGACCGGATGCGTTCCAATTTGTTGCCCTTCTGCGAAACCCTGCGCCGCAGCCATCCGGCAACTCCGTTGGTGCTGGTCTCGAAAATCTGCTACCCGACAAACCACCGGCGGCCCGGCGTCGCCGCCGACCGCGCCGCGGCGCTGGCGTTGTACCAGACAGTCGCCACGACGATTCGCGACCGCTTCCCCGGCCCGACGCTGATCGTGGACGGCTGGTCACTGATCGGCGCCGACGCCCCGCTGAGTTTCGTCGACGAAAGCCATCCCACCGACTACGGCTTCGAGCAAATGGCGCGCGGGCTGGCACCGGTTTTCGCTGCGCTGCTGCCGAAATAAACGGCCGACGCCAAGCTGGAAAAACGCCGGGCACACCACCCCGCCGGCACCCGCCGGCCGAAATTCTCTAAGCCCATGCTGTAATCTAACGATTGCATGCGGCTGTTCCTCCTCTCGCGGCTCCCTATGCGGCCGCCAAAATCCTGGCATGACCGCAATTAAAGTAACATATCACACGAATTATATGGGTCATTGGTGGCCCAATTCTTAATCACCGAGATTTCGTGTAAAACTCCCACCTCGCGGCCCAAAACGCCAGCAAAATGCGATTTTCCTCTAAAATAGGGTCCGTCTACCCCTCACCTTGATTTACTGCCGTCGCCCGGGCTCGGAATGGCGTGCAGTTGACACCACGCGCGTAGTCGGATTCAACCTTGCGATGGGCGGGAGAATCGGTCCGTGGCGGAAAAAACGCTGGTCATTTTGAGTGTCTCCGCGGGAGCGGGGCATGTGCGCTGCGCTGAAGCCTTGCGCGCGGTGGCCGCGGCACAATTCGCCGGCGTCAACGCCATCCACGTTGACCTCATGAC
>JBOHNC010000127.1:0-4953 GCA_050730415.1 Planctomycetota bacterium | reverse complement strand
TCGGATCGCGCGGAGCGACGCTTCGCGCCGCTTTCCCAGCAGATGGCCTCCAGGCTGCGCCTTCCGGCCAACTGCTGGGCTATGATTCTGCCGCGCCGCAGGCGCTGAAATCTTCGTGCGAATAACGGCCTTGCAGCGTGAGTTCCAGAACGATGCCGGGCACAGGGCAAGAAAACAAAAGTCAGCTTCCGAAAAAGGATGTGGGTAATGCTCAAGTCTGATGACCGGCGCTCCCAGGGAAACCCGGACCCGAAGGGACTTGAGCGCGATTGCTTGATGGGGTGATGGCTTGGCGGTGGATCAAGGCTTGGGCGCGGGGGCCGGGGCCAAGACCTTCAGGAAGTCGGCGATTTTGACGCGCCAGGCGGGGGCCAGCGCCATCGATTGATCCTGGGCGCCCTGGCCGACCAGCGCGCCGGCACCGGCGTCGGACAGGCCTTGCACGCCGGGGGTCATCGGGATGACCTTCTTCAGCGCGGCGAGGAACTCTTCGGCCTGCTTGACGGTGTCCAAATTCGTGCCGGCGGTTTTGTTGGCGGCGATGGCTTCTTCCAGCGTGACCAGGTAGGCGGTGTCGTTGATGCCTTGCGCGACCTGGAAGAACAGCGACTGCCACAGGATGCCCTGCGGATTCACCGAAAGCGGCGCCAGTTCGGTCATGCCTTCGCGCGCGGTGAAGGGGTTGTACCATTCGTCGCCCGGATAGCCGTGGACGCCGCCGGAGCCGGCGGAGCACATGTTCCATTCCCAGCGGCCCTTCGAGCCGGTGCGCCAGTTGAAAAAGCCCCAACTGAAGCGGTCCATGCCGGTGTTGTAGAACCACAGCGTTTTGTGTTCGGCCAGCGTCTTGGCCACCAGCCGCTCGGAAACTTTCCCGGCGTGGACGGAAACAATCGCCAGGTGATCGACCAACTGGGTGTAGTCGAGCATCTTGCCGTCGCGGCCGGACTGCCCGTCGCTCATCGGCGTGCAGAAGGCCTTGAGGCCGACATCTTTGAGCCAGTCGGCGTAGCGGATGGTATCGGCAAGATTGCGGTTCCAGGGATTGGGCATTTCGCGGGGCTCGTCGACGCACTGCACGGCGAAGGGCAGCGACTGCTTGTCGAGGAACTCCTTCAACTGGCGCGCGCCGGTGTACCAGAGCTCCTTGAAATTCGGCGCGGTGAATTCGACGCCGGGATTGGCGTCAACCGGCGCGGCATGTTCGCCGGGGTGGCGGGGCAGCAGCGTCCTTCCGAGGGTCCGGCCGATGCCGAGTGCGTCGCACATTTGAAGCTGGTCGGGATTGGCGCCGAACCCGCACTGCTTGGCGAGGTCGAGTTCGTGGGTGTGAAAGGTCAGGCGCAGGCCGTGCGGGCCGACGCCGCCGACGGTGTACAGGTCGAAGGCGCGGGCGGTGAAGCCGATGGCGCGGGCCCATTGGAGATCCGCGATTTCGCGCTTGTCGAGGGCTTCGCCATTGAGGTCGGGCATCGGCGGAACCCAACCGTACATACCGAAGGAGTACGGCAGGGATTGCTCCAGATGGAACGGGTAGACTTCGAATTTCACCGGCACCGACATCGCCGTGCCGGCGGTGGGGGTGAAGGTGAAGTTGGCGGTGTAGGCGCCGGGCTTGGCGTCGGCGGGCAGGTCGATCCAGAGCCAGAAGACCTGGGTGATGGCGGCCTCGCAATTAAGGCTGTCGCCGGGCAGCAGGCACATTTCGGAGACATCGGCGCCGTCGGAGCGGTAGTTCTGGAAGTAGGGGTGAATGGCGCCGGCGGGAATGGTGCTGGGATTGGGGCCGGGGCCGGCGAGGTCGGCGAGTTTCAGGGTGCAGTGGCCCAGGTCGGTGAAGGGCAGCACGGCCAGGCTGAGCACCACGCGCTGGCCGGGCGCGCCGGCGCCGACCAGGGAATTCGCCTTGCGGTCGGCGGCGGTGGGGAAGGTGAACGGTCCGACGCTCAGGCCTTCGGACGCCTTGCGGTCCACGTCCACGGCCGGCGATCCCGGCTGCCAGAGCACGTAGTCGCCGTCGCCGTCCATTTTTTCGGGGGTGGGCAGGGGCGCCGCGTAGAAGGATTTTTCGAAGGCGGCGATGCGGTCGGCTTGGAGCTGCGCGGTCATGGCGGTGAAGGCGTCGGCAGCGGCGGCGGGCACCAGGATGGCGGCACACAGGAAATGCCCTTCGCTTTTCAGTGTGAAGGCGCCGTCGGTGACCTCGATGTCGGCGGTCTGCGCGGCATACATGCGGCTGAGGTAATTGATCCAGACCGCGTGCGGCTTACGCGAATATTGCGTGTGCAGGAAGCGGAAGTAGTACTGTTCGCCGAAGTAGTCGTCGCGGGTGGGTTTTTCGTCGCAGAGCACCGTGTCGTTGGCCTGGAGCAGGTAGTGGGAATGGTAGTGCTCGTCGAGAACTTTTCCGGCGCACAGCCAGAGCTTGTACTTGCCGTTGGGCACCTTGGCCTTGAATTCCAACCGGTCGCCGGTCAGGAAGGTGCCGGTCAGACCGTCGGGCCAGCCGTCGCCGGCTTCCTGGGCATCGCTGCCAGCGGCCAGGCCGCAGTCGCCGTCGGCGAAGGCGGTCTTGGCGCCGACGCTTTTGAAACCGGGGCAGGCGGCGCCGGTAGCGCCGAAGTCGAAGGCAAGGGCGCCGTCGGGGAGTTTGACTTTGAACTTGGGCTTGGCGGCGTCTTCCTGCATCAGGCGGACGTTGTCGACCCAGAGGACGATCGGGTGGTCGGCGGCGCAGCCGGTGAAGATTTTCACCATTTTCAGATTGTTGAGATCGATTTTGTCCTTGGTTTCGAGCTCGTTCCAGTCGAGGCCGGTCTTGTTATTGCGGCAGGCGCGGTTGATGGGAATCAGGATCGCATTTTTGCCGGGATGGATGGCGATCGGTTCAATCGTGCAGCGGGTGGCGTAGTTTTTGGAATCGTGGTCCCAGAGTTCGAAGGAAATGTTGACGGCCTCTTCGCTGTACACGTCCATGGCGAAGTAGTCGAAACCGGCCCAGTCCTTGATGGCTTCCTTGCCGAGGGTAAAGACGGCGTATTTGTCCTTGCCTTGGGCGAGCATCAGGCGGGCGCAGGTCTTGCCTTCGGTGACGCCGTTGTCGGCGGAGAGGGAGGCGTCGACGTTTTCGGCTTCGCTTTTGATGGCGGCAAGGTCGGCGGCATTTTCAAAGGTGAACAGCACGCGGACTTTGTCGCGCGGTGCGGGCGCGTCGGCGGCGCTCAGCGGCGCGGCGAGGCTGACCAGGCTGACGGCCACGAAACAGGCCGCGACCAGCAACGAAGGGCGCATGGGCATGTCGAAAATCTCCTTGGGCCAATCCGCTCCGGCGGGGTGCGGAGCAGCGGACATGAAACAACAGGTTCAGTGGTTTAGTCACGCGCGACAAACCACAGCCTAATTGCAAGCCGCGCGGTGACAATTGCCGGTTGCACCGGGGCAGGGTGCAACCCACCGTTGCAGCGGTCGAAAAAGCGAAAACGATCAACGGCGGCATACCATATAGTACGCAAGTTGTTCAACTCTGCCGTGCCATTTGGCCGTTCGCCGCAGGGCCGGGCAGAGAACATTTTTATTTTCGGTGCGCCGATGGAGCGGCGATTGAGCGGAGATTGCGGGTTGGCCGGGTGCGTTTCGTTCGCCCATGGGGACGGCGGCCAGTTCCTTCAGGCCGGCAGCGATGGCGAAACCTCCCGCGGCGGCCGGACCGATCGACCGATTCAATGCGCGTTGCACCACCGGCGCCGGGCGCGGGCTGGATTTTGGCGGGATGTGGAGCGCCAGTAAGTTTCGTGAGCTGCGGCAAATTCAGAAAGGCGCCGAGTGCGAGGTATTTTCGGACGGGCCTGAGTATAATGTGGGGCTGTCGCCCGGCCGGCAGGGTTCGGGTCGCAGACTGAGACATGGCGGGCCTGTTGGACACCGATGCGGAGGCCGTCTAAACGACCTATGAACGATTTTGATGCGATCTTCGTCCAGGTTGCCGTCGAAAAGAACATGCTCAACGCCCACACGGCGCGGCGGGCGCAGGAGTTGATCGAAGCGGCCGCGGGCGCCGGTTCGACCGGGGAACTGCTGGTCAAAAACGGGCTGCTCAACAGCATGCAGGTCAAGGACATCCTGCGAGTGCAGATGGAGCGCATCCGGTCCGGGCAGACCAAGCCCAATCCCAAGCCGGCGGCGCCGGCGGAGGACGCCGCCTCGCAGACCTTGATGGTGAATGCGGTCGATCTGTTCGGCGGCACGGGAATGGCGAACCCGCCGCCGGCAGCCAAGCCGGCGCCGAAACCGCGGCCGGCCGACGATCCCGGCTCGCAGACCTTGGCGCTGAACTTTAACGAGGTGATGAACGCCGAAATTGCGGCGGCGCCGGCCAAAGACCCCGGCAATCAGACGCTGGCGCTGAATGCGGTGGATCTGTTCGGCGCGATGGCGGCGGCGCCGAGTTCCGCAGCGCCAGCCGCCAAACCGGCCGCGCCCGCTGCGCCCGCCGCGCCCGCCGCGCCTGTCGCGCCGCAGAAACTGGCCGCAGCAGCGCCGCCGGCAGCGCCGTTCAATCCGTCGCCGATGCAGACCTTGGCGCTGAATGCCTCCGACCTGTTCGGCGGCGCGATTTCGCGCGGCAACACGCCGCTTTCCAGTGTGCGAAACGAAAAGGTTGCAACCGCTGCCGGGCCGGTGCCGGCGAATCTGCCGAAACTTGCGCCCAAACCGGTCACGGGGGCGACGCCGATTCAGCCCACCGGGCCGGCGGCGCCCGCCGCGCCGGTTGCACCGCAGGCTGCGACGCCGGCCGGCGAAGGCCCGGGCAGTCAGACGCTGACGTTGAACGCCGCCGACCTGTTCGGCGGGATGGAGATCCCCGCCGACAGCGCGCCGCGAACCGCTGCGCCCGGTCCGGGACGCACGGGGCCAGCCGCCGCCGCCGCCAAGCCCGCCACTCCGGCCGCGCCC
>JBOHNC010000126.1:0-3643 GCA_050730415.1 Planctomycetota bacterium | reverse complement strand
GTCATGAGGTCCACGACGTTGACGACGCGCATCTTCAGCGTCGGAAAATAGTGCCGCAGCAACTCCACCGCCGCCAGTGTTTCCAGCGTCGGCACGTCGCCGCAACAGCCGAGCACCACGTCCGGTTCGCCCCCGCCGTCGTTGCTGGCCCAGGTCCAGATGCCGATCCCCGCCGTGCAGTGTTTCTCGGCCTGGTCCATCGTCAGGAACTGCGGCGCCGGCTGTTTGCCCGCCACGATCACGTTGATGTAGTGCCGGCTCCGCAGGCAGTGGTCGGCGACCGACAGCAGGGTGTTGGTGTCCGGCGGCAGATACACTCGGATGATGTCGGCTTTCTTGTTGATGACGTGATCGATGAAGCCCGGGTCCTGGTGGCTGAAGCCGTTGTGGTCCTGCCGCCAGACGTGGCTGGTGAGCAGATAGTTCAGCGAGGCGATCGGACGCCGCCAGGGGATTTTCTTCGTCACCTTCAACCACTTCGCGTGCTGGTTGAACATCGAATCGACGATGTGGATGAAGGCCTCGTAGCAGCTGAAAAATCCGTGGCGGCCGGTCAGCAGATAGCCTTCCAGCCAGCCCTGGCACAGGTGCTCGCTCAGAACCTCCATCACCCGGCCGTCCTGCGCAATGTGGTCGTCGCCTGGCACGATCTGCGCCGTCGACACGCGGTTGGTGACCTCGAACAGCGCGCCCAAACGGTTGGAGGCGGTTTCGTCTGGCCCGAAGACCCGGAAGTTGCGGCTGTCGGCGTTCATCTTCATGATGTCGCGCAGAAAGCCGCCCAGCACCCGAGTGGCTTCGGCTTCATCGTGGCCCGGCGCATCCACCTTGACGGCATATTTCCGGAAATCCGGCATGCGCAGGTCGCGCAGCAGCGCCCCGCCGTTGGTGTGCGGATTGGCGCTCAGCCGCCGCGCGCCGGCCGGCGCCAGCGCGGCGATGTCGGCCGCCGGCGCGCCGCTCGCGTCGAACAGTTCCTGCGGCTTGTAGCTCTTCATCCATTTTTCGAGCAGCTGCAAATGCGCGGGATTGCCCACCACATTGCCGAACGGCACCTGATGCGCGCGGAAGGTGCCTTCCACCGGCATTCCATCCACCTCCTTCGGCCCGGTCCAGCCCTTGGGCGTGCGCAGGATGATCATCGGCCAAGCCGGGCGCGTCACCGGCTGGCCGTTCTTCTGCGCCTCGCGCGCCGTCTTTTGCGCGGCGCGGATTTCGCTCACGCATTTTTCCAGTGTGGCTGCCAGCGCCTGGTGCACGGCCTCCGGCTGGTCCCCGGCCACCACGTAGGGCTGGTAGCCGTAACCACGTAGGAGCTCTTTCAGTTCCTCCTCCGGAATCCGCGCCAGCACCGTCGGCCCGGCAATCTTGTAGCCGTTCAAATGCAGGATCGGCAGCACCGCGCCGTCGCGCGCAGGGTTCAGAAATTTGTTCGAGTGCCAACTGGCGGCGAGCGGCCCGGTCTCGGCTTCCCCGTCGCCCACCACGCAGGCGGCGATCAGGTCAGGATTGTCGAACACCGCGCCGTAGGCGTGCGCGATGGCGTAGCCAAGCTCCCCGCCTTCATGGATCGAGCCGGGGCTTTCGGGCGCGGCGTGGCTGGGAATCCCGCCCGGGAAGGAGAACTGCTTGAACAACCGCTTCATGCCCTCGGCGTCCTGCGAAACCTCGGGGTAGATTTCCGAATACGTCCCTTCCAGCCAGGCATTCGCGACCACTGCCGGGCCGCCGTGCCCGGGGCCGGCTATGAAGAGCATGTCCAGGTCCAGCTTCTTGATCAGCCGGTTCAGATGCACCCACAGCAGATTCAATCCCGGCGTGGTGCCCCAGTGCCCGAGCAACCGCGGCTTGGCGTGTTCCTTCGTGAGCGGCTCGCGCAGCAGCGGATTGTCGAACAGGTAAATCTGGCCGACGGCGAGGTAATTCGCCGCGCGCCACCAACGGTCGATGGCCGCCAGTTCCTCCGGCGTCAGCACTGCATGCTGGGTGCTCATCGTGGTTTCCTTTCATTGCCGCCACGGGTGGATGGGGAGTTCACAGGCTTCACGAATTTTGCGGATTTCCCGGTTTTGCCGGGCTTCAAAGACCGCGCCGCCTTCACCGAGCGGCGTGGCGCCTCGAGCGCCGCGGCCTGGCGCGCCATTTGCAGTTCTTCGTTGGTGGGAATGACCACCGCGCGCAGCCGGGAATCGGCGCTGGCGATATCGCCGCGGCTGGCCTCGTTGCGGGCTGGATCGAGCGTCAGCCCCGCCCACGCGAAGCCGGCGCAGATGCGCGCTCGGATGGCCGGCGCATGTTCGCCGATGCCGCCGGTGAAAATGAGCGCCTCGCAGGCGCCTTCCAGGACCGCCAGGTAGGCCCCGACATACTGCCGCGCGCGCAGGCAGAACATTTCAATCGCCAGTTGCGCCGCGTCGTCGCGCCGCGACAGCAGCGTGCGCATGTCCTGCGTGCCGGCCACGCCGTGCAGGCCGCTTTCGTGCTGCAGCACCCGTTCCAGATCCTCCACCGTTTGGCCGCAGCGCAGCAGGTGCAGCAGAATGCCCGGATCGAGGTCCCCCGCGCGCGTGCCCATCATCAAGCCTTCCAGCGGCCCGAACCCCATCGAAGTCGCTGCCGATTGCCCGGCGCGGATGGCCGTCACCGAACAGCCGTTGCCCAGGTGGAGCGAAATCACGGTCGGCGCGGTTCGGCGCTCTCGATTGGCAGGGCTGGCGAGCGCGCCAAACGTTTCGCTGACGTACTGATGGGAAATGCCGTGGAACCCGTAGCGCTGGATCTGATGCTTTTCGGCCAGCGCCGTGGGCAAAGCGTAAGTGCGCGCCGCCAGCGGCAATGTGCGGTGAAAGCTGGTGTCGAACACCGCCGCCATGGGCACGCCGAGCCGCCCGCAGGCTTCGATGCCTTCCAGTGCCGGCGGGTTGTGCAGCGGCGCCAGTTCGGCCAGATCGGCGATGGCGGCGCGGACGCGAGCGTCAATCCAGACCGGGCCGGTGAACTGCGGCCCGCCATGCACCACGCGATGAACGATGCGGTCGGGCTGCGCGGGTAGGCTGGCGAGCAATTTTTCAATCGCCGGCGCATAGGGCTCGGCTGCCTCGATCACGCTGCCGGCGCGCTCGATGAAGCCGTCGGCGCCGGCTTCAAAACATTTGTACTTGATCGTCGCGCTACCGCAGTTGACGGCCAGAATGTTCATCCGTCTGCCCCCGCACCACGCCGAAGCTCATTCTATGTCCGCACCGCAATCGTCCAATCCGTGCCGGGAGGAAATGCCATCCACGTTGCCCAGCGCGCCTCCGTCGTGGCACGGGGCTGACCAGCCCTTGTCCAGCGAGTCCCCGAGCGTTTCCGCGGGACAGCGCGCTGCGCGCTTTCTTCCCTCGGAGCACCGGTCACCAGCCCGGCTTTTTCATCCCATTCACCCATTCGCCTTCGCGCCCGCGCACATCCCCCGGAACCGCCCCGTCGTCCCCTCCGCGGCAATGGTCCGTCCAGCGCTATTTCCGCACCCCCTCCTTGCGCCAAACCTCCAACATCAGTTCGTACCGTTTTAGGTCCATCCCCGTGTAAATGCAGTTGCTGGTGGAAAAAATATACCCCGGCGCCTTCATGCCGTTTTGCAGCGCGTACCGCGCCGATT
>JBOHNC010000125.1:0-21085 GCA_050730415.1 Planctomycetota bacterium | reverse complement strand
AGCCATCGTGGTGCAGTTCAACGGCAAGGAAAAGGCCGTCAAAATCAACACGGACGCGGCCAAATACGGCTACGAATGGGCGCAGAAAAACCTCGACCTCAAGCACAAGCTCGGTCTCAAGCGCATGAACAAGACTGCCGGCAAAATCATCATGGACGGCAACGCCGCCACGGCGCTGGGCCTTATGTACGGTGGGCTGACCATGCTGGCGTGGTATCCGATCACGCCGTCGTCGAGCGTCGCCGAGGCGACCATCGATTTCATGGACGAATACCGCCGCGACGCCGAAGGCAAGGCGACGTTTGCGATCGTGCAGGCCGAAGACGAACTGGCGTCGATTGCGATGGTGGTCGGGGCGGGTTGGGCGGGCGCACGGTCGGCCACCTGCACCTCCGGGCCGGGCATTTCCCTGATGGCGGAAATCGCGGGGCTCAGTTACTTCGCCGAAATCCCGGCGGTGATCGTGGACGTACAGCGGATGGGGCCCTCGACCGGGCTGCCGACCCGCATCGCGCAGGGCGACATCCAAGCCGCCTATTACCTGTCGCACGGGGACACCCGGCACATTCTCCTGTTGCCGGGCAACCTCCAGGAATGCTTTGAATTCGGCGCCGAAGTGCTGAACCTCGCCGAACGCTTTCAGACGCTGGTGTTCCTGATGAGCGACCTCGACATCGGAATGAACAACTGGGCCAGCGAGCCCTTCACGCCGCTGACCAAGCCCATCGCGCGCGGCAAGGTGCTCGACGCGGCCGCGCTGGAAAAGGCCGGGAAGTTCGGCCGCTACGCCGACCCTGACGGCGACGGTATTCCCTACCGCACGCTGCCGGGGACCGATCACAAGCTGGCGCCGTATTTCACGCGCGGCAGCGGCCACAATTCGCAGGCGAAGTACACCGAGAAGCCGCATGAATGGAAGGAAAACATCGACCGGCTGCGGCGCAAGTTTGAAACCGCGCGCAAGGAAGTACCGGCGCCGGTGGTGAAGACACAGCCGGGCGCGACGGTCGGCCTGATTGCCTTTGGATCCTCCGACCCGGCGGTGGAGGAGGCGCGGCATATTCTGGCCACTCAGCACGGCCTGGCGACCGATTACCTGCGCATCCGCGCGCTGCCGCCCAGCCCGACCATCCTGGAATTCATCGAAAAGCACAAGACGGTGTACCTGATCGAACAGAACCGCGACGGGCAGATGGCCGGGGTGCTCCGCGACGAATTCCCGTCGATTGGCGCCAAACTCCGCAGCATCCTGCACTACGACGGATCGGCGATCGAGCCGGAGGATATGCTGGACGGAGTGCTCGCCGGCGAAAAGAAAAAATAGGCGCCGGGTACGAAGGTCTGTGAGGAATTCATCCATTTCAAATCAAGGGTTTCACCAGGAGTTTCGTCATGAGCATTCTTGAAAAGCTTTCCAACCTGCCGCCGCCGGCCGAACCGAAAGTCAACCGGATCGGGCTGCCGGTGGCCGATTACCAGGGTGCGGAATCGACCCTGTGTTCCGGCTGCGGCCACGATTCCGTCACGCTGCAACTGATCAAGGCGTTCTACGAACTGGGCATCGAGCCGTACAACGTGGCGAAGCTCAGCGGCATCGGGTGTTCCAGCAAGACCACGGCCTATTTCATGAATCGCGCGCACGGGCTCAATTCGGTGCACGGGCGAATGGCGGCGATTGCGACCGGCGTGGCGCTGGCCAACCGCAAACTGGTTTCGGTGGGCGTGTCGGGCGACGGCGACACGGCCTCCATCGGCCTGGGGCACTTCCTGCACATGATCCGGCGCAACGTGCCGATCGTGTATATCATCGAAAACAACGGCGTGTACGGGCTGACCAAGGGCCAATTTTCGGCGACCGCCGACAAGGGCTCGGTGAGCAAAGGCGGCGGCAAAAACGAGATGATGCCGATTGACTGCTGCGCGCTGGCGGTCCAGATGGGCTGCGATTATGTGGCGCGGTCGTTCTCGGGAGACTTCAAGCAGTTGGTGGCGCTGATCAAGGGCGCGGTGGCGCACAAAGGCTGCGCGGTCATCGACGTGATCAGCCCCTGTATTACGTTTAACAACCATCCGGGTTCGACGAAGAGTTACAAGTATTCGAAGGAACACGAGGAGCAGATCCACGAGATCGACTTCATCCCGCAATATGACGAGGTGAAGGCGGAATACGACGCGGGCACGACCGCCAAGGTCGATCTGCCCGACGGCTCGTATCTGCTGCTGAAGAAACTCCACCGTGACTACGATCCGAACAACCGCGCCAAGGCGCTCGAACTGCTGCATGAGGCCTCCGAGCAGCGGCTGTTCCTGACCGGTCTGATGTACCACGCGACGCAGCACGTGCCGCTGCCCGACCAGATGCACATGATCGAAGCGCCGCTGGCGCACCTGCCGCAGAGCGTCCTGCGCCCGTCGAACGAAGTGCTGCAGAAGATCATGAAGAGCTACATGTAACAGCGCAAGGATCTTTTGCTGGGCGCGCCGGTCGCCAGACCGGCGTTTCCTTGTGTACGCGCACTCCGCATTTTAAAAAAAGCCCCAAGTCACACCGATTAGTCGTTCCAGGACATGCTGCCGCCTTCGTCGACGGCGTAGTTCCAGGACTGGAGGTAGGTGGCGCCGGGATAGAACCGGTCGTCGGCTTCGCTGAGGCGGGCGTGGAGTTCCTGTTCGAGCATGGCTTGGACCGCGAGGGCTTCCGGGCGGCCAACCAGGTTTTGCAATTGGAACGGATCGGTCTGGTTGTCGTAGAGCAGCCACGGGCCGGTGAGGTCCCGGACATAGGTGTAACGCGCGGTGCGGACGCCGCGGAATTCGCGGCCGCCGTGGCGGCGTTCGAATTCGCCAAAGGGACTGTAGTTCGCGATCAAACGGCCGGCCGGCTGGCCGCGGCGGTCGGCGTGGGTCAGCAGTCGGGAGCAGTCGCGGCCCTGGACCGAAGCCGGCACCGGCACGCCGCACAGCCCGCAGAGCGTGGGCATCAGATCGACGGAGGAAATCGGCTGGGCCTCCCGGCGCGCGCGGGCCGCGGTGGGAAAGCGGGCGGCGGGCAGGCGGACGAACAGCGGCGCAAGGATCGATTCGTCCCACGGGCGCTGTTTGCGCTCCTGACCCTGGCTGTGCAGCATGTCGCCGTGATCCGACGTGAAAATAAAAATAGTGTCGTCGGCGAGACCGGCGGCAGCCAGCGCGTCGCTCAGCCGTTCAAGATCGGCGTCAAGCGCCGAGCAGTGGGCGTAGTAGCCGGCCAGTTCGCGGCGGGCCCGGTCGCCCCGGTCGGCTTGGTCGGCTCGGTCGGTCGGAACATTGGGGCGGAGTTGAATGGCGGCGGGGTCGTACAGTGCGCGGAAGCGTTCGGGCGCGGTGTCATACGGATTGTGCGGCGGACCCCAACTGAGCGCCAGAAAAAAGGGACGGGGATCGGCCGGCCGGGTTTGCAGCCAGGCGATGGCGGCGTCGGTTTGCGCGTCGGCGTCGTAGCCGGGCCAGCGCCGCAGTTGAGTGTCGGCGCCCGCGTAGTACCGCGAGGCGTTGTAGTCGTGGCTGCATTCGAGCACCTGCCAGTGGTCGAAGCCGAGCCGCCGTTCGGGCGGGATGGTTCCGGCTCGGCCGTGGCCGTCGATGTGCCACTTGCCGATGTATCCGGTGGCGTAGCCGGCAGCGCGGAAGGCTTCGCCGAGCGTGACGGCGGCCGGTTCACGCGCGCGCAGGTTGTTGTACAGGCACAGGTCGTTGAGGAACAGGCCGTGGCGGTGCGGAAACATGCCGGTCATGAGCGTGCCGCGGTAGGGCGTGCAGACCGGCATGTGGCAGACCATGTGATCGAAGGCGACGCTGTCGCGGGCAAGCCGGTCGATGAAGGGCGTGCGAACGTTGGGATCGCCGGCGCAGCCGAGGGCTTGCGCACGCCACTGGTCGGCGAAGACAAACACAAGATTGGGCATGGTCACGGTTTGAACTCCGCCGCGTGGCGAGGAGCGACATTCTTGGGGGTTTCAGCCACGACTTCGAGCGGCAGTGTGAGGGTCAGATTGACCGGTTCGAGGCAGACACGGTCGCTGCAGGGCTGCGCGATGACTTCGAGCACCACGCTGGTCTTGCCCGGCTTGAAGTCGGGCTTGACCTTGCAGGTTACGATCACGGTCACGGTGCCGGCGTAGACGTTGACCTTGTCGCCGCCCAGATTTTCGGTTTGGGCGTCGGGGTAGCTCGTGGCGGTCACCGTGACCGGCTGCTGGACGTGAACTTGGGCCTGTTTGGTGTGCGGAGGCGATCCCGCCGGCGGAGGAACTTCGATGGTTTCGGCCGGCTGGACGTCGGTGGGCGTGACCGGTTCGTCCTGCGGCTTGTGGTCGTAGATGTGGAAGCCCTGGCCGACATCGATTTTGACCGCGATCTTGATCGTGTCGCCGGGCGCGGCTTGCGAGGCCGAACTGTAGGCGCGGAGGGAGACCTGCCCGCTGGCGGCAGTGGCGTCGGGCGCGTCGGCGGCCGCGGGAGCGGGGGCAGCGCCGCCGGCGGAGGCATCGTCGGCGCCCTGCGTGCCGGCGCCGGTGTCGAAATACATGGCGGCGGCCAGCAGCAGGCTTTCGGTGCCGCGGGGCATGTTTTGCATCAGGCCAAGGAAGTTGCCGAGCGTCTGCTTGGCCATGGCTCGGTCGGCAGCGGCCGCAGCGGGCGAGGTATCTGGCAGTGCGGCCAGGCGGAGCAGGACCTGGACGGCTTTGCCGTTGCCGGAGGGAATCGCCTCGTCGAAGCCGTCTTTTTCGCGCATCAGGAGTTTTTCGCCGTCGTCCGCGGTGAAAAAGAATCCGCCGTGGTCGGGGTCGTAGAAATGTTTGACCATGGCGGCGGCAATGGCGCGCGCGGCCGTGCGGTAGCGATCGGCAGCGGCGGGATCGGCGGCGGCCAGCGCGTGGGACAGATCCAGCAGGCCATCGGCAAGGAAGGCGTAGTCTTCGAGGTAGCCGTCCAAGTGCCCGCTGCCGGCACGCCAGGCGCGCAGGAGCTGGCCATCCTTCCACATCTGCGCCAGTTCGAAATCGGCGGCTTTGCGCGCGGCGGCGGTGTAGCGCGGTTCCGCGAGGGTGCTGCCGGCTTGCGCGAGCGCACCGATCATCAAACCGTTCCAACTGGTGAGGACCTTGTCGTCGAGGTGCGGATGGATGCGCCGGTCGCGGACGGCGCGGAGCTTGGCGCGCAGTTCGGCCAAGTGGGATAGAAAAGATTCGAGGGGGATTTTTTCGGCCCGGGCCAGGGCAGCCAGCGGCTCCGTCAGGTGAGCGATGCTGGCGCCAGTGCCCGCGCCGGAGGCTTCCTCGTGGTAGTTCCCATCGATGGTGATGTTGTACACACGGCAGAAAAGCGCGCCGTCCGTTTCGCCCAGGGCCTGGTCGACTTCGGCCGGCGTCCAGAGGTAGAACTTGCCTTCCTCGCCGTCGGAATCGGCGTCGAGGGCGCTGTAGAATCCCCCGGCGGGATCGGTCATGTCGCGCAGGACCCAGTCGCAGATGTCGCGTGCGGTCGCGGCGTCGGCGGGATTTTGGGTGAGGGCGTAGGCGCGGCTATAGGAAGCCGCCAACTGGGCGTTGTCGTACAGCATTTTTTCGAAGTGCGGGAGAAACCATTCGGCATCGGTCGAGTAGCGGTGGAAGCCGCCGCCGATGTGATCGTGAATGCCGCCCAGCGCCATTGCTTGGAGAGTTTTTTCGGTGATGTGCAGGAGGTCGGGATGGGAACCACGGGCCATTTCGTGGAGCATCAGGGCCAGCGCGCCGTGAGGCGGGAATTTCGGCGCGCCGCCGAAGCCGGCGTGCTCGGTGTCGTAGCTCCTGGGCAGCGCGGCCAGCGCCGCCGTGACCACGTCGCGGCTGAGGTCGCCCTGCGGTTGGAGGTCCACCCCGGCACCGAGCTTTTTCATTTCGGCTTGGAGCGCCACGGCCTGCTGATCGACCTGATCGCGGCGGGTTTTCCAGACTTCGGCGAGCTTGAGGAGGACCGACTTGAAGCCCGGGCGGCCATAGCGGTCCTCCGGCGGGAAATAGGTGCCGGCGAACCAGGGGCTGCCGTCGGGGGTGAGCCACACCGAATTGGGCCAGCCGCCGCGCTGAGTCATGAGCTGGGTGGCCTTCATGTAGATGTCGTCGAGGTCGGGGCGTTCTTCGCGGTCGACCTTGATGGCGACGTAGTCGGCGTTTAGAACCTTGGCGATCTCCTTGTTTTCGAAGGATTCGCGCTCCATCACGTGGCACCAGTGGCAGGTGGAGTAGCCGATGGAAAGAAAAATGGGTTTGTTTTCCTTTTTGGCCTTGGCGAAGGCTTCCGGGCCCCAGGGGTACCAGTCGACGGGGTTGCGGGCGTGCTGGAGAAGGTAGGGACTTTTTTCGAAAATGAGGCGATTGAATTCGGCTCCGCCATCCGGCGGGAGTTTGGCGATTTCTGCGGCAGTGGGCAGGGGCTGGTGCATAGGATCGGTTCCTTGTTCAGGTGCGGTTGGCAGGTGGGGGGACGCAGCGGCGGACGAGGCGCTGGACGAATCGGAAACAGGCACGGAGTGCGCCGGCTGAGCAACCGGCTCGGGCGCTGCGCCAGCGGCGGTCACGGAAGAGGTCGCGGACGGCGTCGCGGCGACGGCCGTGGGCCCAGCCGGCGGAGCGGTGACTGCAACCGCTGCGCATCCGATGGCGGTGAGCAGCCCGCACATCGCCGCCCAGTTGGAAAAAGCGCGAATCGTTTGAGCCGGTGGAGACATGCACGGCGTCCTTTCCCTGAGTGAATTGTACTCGCCATCGGAAAGACTCCGCGCAGGGCAAAATCATTGCGGCGGAGAGCGGCGCATGGCGGTGTACAAGAAAGGATCGAAGCCGAGAAGCCGCGCCGGCGTGCGGCGCTCCCAAGGGCGCAGGTTAGAGGAGGATGGGACGGTTGGGCGGGGGGAGTTGGGTATTTTCGAGCCCTTCGCCGAAGAGGCTGGTGGCGGGGGCAATTTCAATCGGCTGGGCGCTGCGGCCGGCGGCGTCGGTGGGCAGGCGATGGCCGGCGGCGGAAAGCCACCCGGCGTACAGGTCGGTGAGATCGGCGCGGGCGGTGGCCGGAGAATCGACGCCATCCTTGTTTTTGAGCGGCGAGAATTCGCCGGGCCGGTCGGTTTCGACGTTGAGCGCCCGGCCCGCCAGCGGCATCGTGTCGAAGATGAACATTTCGAATTTGATCGCGTTCGGCTTGGGCGGTTTCACGAGGGTCCCGGTGGCGTCGAGGTGCGCGACGGCCTTGCGGGCGATGTGCCAGGGCAGTTTGAGTTCGCGCGCGATGGCTTCGAGGAAGTCACGGTTGAACAGGTGAATGGCAATACTGCCGGCCCAGAAATGAATGCCGCCGTCCGCATTGCGTCGGCCGCCGATGTTGGCTTCGGGCGGATAGCGATCGAGGTCGCTGTATTCGACCATGACCGGCTGGCCGGCAACCAGCATCGAGACGCCGACTTTTTCGGCGGCTTCGCGCTTGCGGATGACTTTCAGCGACATCGGCACGTCGGCGGCCAAGTGGTAGCCGAGAAAGGCGGGCTCGGCGATGCGCAGCATCGGGTTGTCGACCTGGAAATAGTACAGGAGGTCGTGGCCGCCTTCGCGCAGGCGGTCGAAGATGCCGTGGGTGTGCAGTGCGGCGATCGATCCGCCGTGACCGTTGGGCGAAAGCGCCAGTTCGCTCTTGTCGCGCAGCAGGATTTTGCCGTCGAGACCGACGGCGGGCATCATGCCCTGGGAGAAAAACCAGACCGAATCGGCACTCAAGCCGAAATATTCGTGCGCCCCGAAAAAGGCTTTGGTTTCGGCGTGGTTTTCGGGCGAAGTCATGATGAGCCAGGGCAGTCGGCAGCGGTAGCGGCGGCGCAGGGCGAGAATTTTTTCGGCGTGGAGCTGAAACAGGCTGCGTTCCGAAACGGGGCCGATCGGAAAGCAACCCTTGGGATGGTCGAAGCCCAGCCGGGTGCCCTGGCCTCCGGCGACGACGAAAGCGACCACCCGGTCGGCGCGCAGCGCGGCTTCGCCTTGAGCCCAGGCGGCGTCGAACTCGCCATCGCCGCGGTGCTGACGGGAAAATTCGATGACCGGAGGATGTTCGAGGGCTTCGGCCGGGGGCAGCACATCGGAGGGCTGATCGCGGGTGGCAAAGAGCCGGCGGACGAGATCGAGATCGAGGGCGGCAAGCTGGGCGGCGAAGGCGGCGCGGGCGGGCTCGGAAAGTTCCGGCCAGAACTGCAGGAGGTGCTCCTGGCCGGCGGCGGAGAGCCGGGCGCGGATGGTTTCGAGGTCGGGCGACTGCATGCGCGCGCGCTACTCCGAGGCGATCTTGATCTGGGCGGGGTCGGCCACGTATTTTTGCCAGGCGTCCTTGTCGGAGTCGGCGCGGTGGGTGAGCGATTGAAGCTGGCGGACAAGGACGGCATTGAGGCCGTCATCGGTGCTGGCCAGCAGGCAGGCGACCAGCCCGCGCACGGTGGCAACCGAGCGGGTTTCGCAAATGGCCATCACGGCGTCTTCCTTGATCAGGCGGGTGTGATCGTTGCGCAGCGCGTCGGACAGTTGAAGGAGCGTGTCGAGGTCCTGGCTGTAGCCGCCCAGGCGGTAGGCCAGCAGACGCACATATTCGTTGTCGTTCTGCAGCAGCGGCTGAATGATCCGCACCCAGTCCTTGGTGGGCAACTGCGCAACCGCCTGCAGGCAGAGCGACTGCACCAGGCGGAAATCGTCGCTTTTGGCGAGCAGATCGCTGATCTGTTTCCAGGCGGTGGAGTCCGCAGGCGGCAGGGCGCCGTGGTTGTCGTTGAGCATTGCCTGAGTCTGCATTTCGACGGTGTGCCGGTGGGTGCTCAGTTGGGCCATCTGGAGCAGGTGCTCCTGGTTTAGTTTGGCTTCGGCGAGTCGCACTTTTTCCTGATCGGCCTGGATCTTGGCCAGGAGTTTGTCGGAATCTTCGCTGCGCATCCAGATTTTGTTGGCGGGACAGCGGGTCCAGTCGGGGAGCAGGCCACGGACGGCTTCGGGGTTGCGCTTGTCGTCGGGGAAGTTTTGCAGAATGATTTTGAGGACTTCCTGCATGTGGCTGGTGTCGTCAGGCGTGTATTTGCGGATGGTTTCGATATATTCGTACATGTCGTCCGCCGACATCCCGCCGTTTTTAAGGAAGGCGGCGCGCAGGGAGATGAGATCGTTGACGACCTTGGTTTTTAGGTCGTGGAACTGATCGGCGAGGTGATCGTCATGGTTGCGGCTGGCCGTTTGGGCTTCGGTTTCCAGTTGGTCGGCCAGCGCTTTTTCCAGGTTGTAGTCCGGCGCGGTGTTGATGATCTGATCGACGAGCTGCTTCTGGCGGTCCAGTTCCGGCGGGATGCGATAGGGCTTGTCGACCATGAGAAGCGAACCGTTGCCGGCTTCGTTCACTTTGGCCGTTCCGGTGAGCAGGACCGAATCGCCGAATTCCAGCCCGCGGACCATGTCCACATTCACGCTGTATTCGCCGGGGGGCGGTCCGAAGACGGCCTTGGAGTTTTCGGCCAGCGAAATGTCCCAACTGCGCTGGTCGAGGTGGTCGTGCCAGACGCCGACTTCCCCGGCAATGGCGACGTTGCGGTGGGCCAGGCCGAGATTGGGGTTGGAGAGGAGCGTGTTCAGCGTGATCAGAAGGTAGACCTGCCGGCCGATGCGAACCAGTTTTTCGCCTTTGGGGCCGTCTTCGAATTTGAACGGCGAGCGCGGACCATACCAGGCATTGACCTGTTGATGCGGCGGCGGAGCTTCGTCGGCGTGGGCGACACGAGCGCCGGCGCCCAACAGCGCCAGGCACGCCAGCAGGAGGATTGCGCGTCGAACGGCTTGCATGAAACTTCTCCCTGGGGACCGCGCGGGCGGCCGTCAGCAGGCTGCTGAAAAAGGCCGTGGCCTGCTTTGCGGCGGCGACCGGCGCGGTGCTTCGTTTCCTCCGTTGCGTCGTATCCACTGGATACGACGCCACTTCGGAAGCCTCGCCCCGCTTGGTCGGCGCGCACAAATCGCTGCTCGCCTCCCTGTTCAGCACCCTGCCAACTACATTGTACCGCCAAGGAGGGTGCGGGGCCACTTTTGGGGCTGGGCTTTGCCCCATCGAGGGTGGGTGGGGTTCCGGCGGGGGAGGGAAAGGGTCGCGCTTCGCGCGCCTTTTTTTGCACGGGCCTGGCGACCCGTGCCACGGGGCAGGGGGCAGTTCAACGGCTGGGGCGGGGCCGGTGTCGGAGGCGATTTCGGGCGGGGGGGTCAGGTCGCGCCGATGGCGTCGAAAATCCGGCCGCCGACGATGGTCTTCACCGGCGCGCCGCGGACTTTCCAGCCGTGGAACGGGCAGTTGCGGGCTTTGCTGTGGAAGGTTTCCCGGTCGATGGTCCAGGGGCGGTTCAGGTCGAGCAGCGTGACATCGCCGAAGCTGCCGGGCGCCAGCGTGCCGGCCGGGAGGTTGTAGATGGCGGCGGCGCCGGCAGTCAGCAGTTCGACGATGCGCGGGAGTTTCATTTTTTCGCGGTGGTAGAGCAGTTCCAGCATGACGCCGACGGTCGATTCGAGGCCGATCACGCCGTTGGGCGCGAGCGCAAATTCGGTGCGTTTTTCCTCGGCGGTGTGCGGCGCGTGGTCGCTGGCGATGCAGTCGATGGTGCCGTCGCGCAGGCCGAGCAGACAGGCGGCCACGTCGGCCTTCGAGCGCAGCGGGGGATTCATCTTGAAGATCGGATCGAAGCCGGCGCAGGCGGTGTCGTCGAGCAGCAGATGGTGCGGGGTGACTTCGCAGGTGACCGGCACGCCGTCGTGCTTGGCGCGGCGGATCATGTGGATGGCGCCGGCGGTGGACACGTGCTGAATGTGGACCCGTCCGCCGGTGTCGCGTGCCAGCAGGATGTCGCGGCTGACGATGATTTCTTCGGCCACGGAGGGGTAGCCGTTGATGCCCATCACCGCGGCGGTCGGCCCGTCGTTGATGACCGCGCCGTTGGACAGCGAGGTGTCCTCGGCGTGTTCGCTGACGGCGACGTTGAGGAACCGGCCGTATTCCAGCGCCAGGCGCATCAGTCCGGCGCTGGCCACCGGCGCGCCGTCGTCGGTGAAGCAGACCGCGCCGGCTTTGACCAGCGTGCCCAGCGGCGCGAGGGTTTTGCCTTCGCGGCCGACCGAAACGCAGGCCGAGGGGTAGACGCGCGCGCGGCCGGCTTTTTCACCCTGGCGGATCTGGTAGATCAGCTGGGGGGGATTGTCGAGCGGCGGGCTGGTATTGGGCATGGTCACCACGCTGGTGAAGCCGCCGTGCACCGCGGCGGCGGCGCCGGTTTCGATGGTTTCCTTGGCGCTGCCGCCGGGTTCGCGGAAATGGACGTGGATGTCGATCAGGCCGGGCGTGACGATCAGGCCTTTGGCATCGAGCACCTCGACGGTGCGGGTGGGCGCGGCGATGCGGTCGGCGATTTTTTCGACCCGGCCGCTGACGCGGTCGATCAGCAGGTCGAGGACGCGGTCGATTTTCTGGGCCGGGTCGACCACGCGGCCGTGGCGGATCAGGAGTTTCTTCATGCTTCGGCCGGCTCCAGGGGGGTCCCGAAACGCGCCTTCTCGCGCGCGCCGACGCACAGGTACAGCACCGCCATCCGCACCGCCACGCCGTGAGCGACCTGCTGGAGGATGACCGAGGCCTTGCCGTCGGCGACTTCGGGCTGCAGTTCGACGCCGCGATTGATCGGGCCGGGGTGCATCACCATGTGGTCGCGGCCGGCGCGGCGCAGGCGGGCTTCGGAGACGCCGTACATCGCGGCGTATTCGCTGATGCTGGGGAAAAAGTTGCCGGCGGCGCGTTCGAGCTGTACGCGCAGCAGGTTGATCACGTCGCAGGCGGCGAGCGCCTTGTCGAGGTCGCTGCAGAGCTTCACGTCGAGCGCCTCGATGCCGCGCGGCAGCAGGGTGGGGGGGCCGACGAACCAGACCTCCGCGCCCAGTTTGCGCAGGCCCCAGGCGTTCGAGCGCGCCACGCGGCTGTGGCGGATGTCGCCGACGATGGCGACCTTCACGCCGTCGAGCTTGCCGTATTTTTTGCGGATGGTGTAGATGTCGAGCAGCCCCTGGGTGGGGTGTTCGTGGCCGCCGTCGCCGGCGTTGATGACGCAGGCATCGACGTGGCGGGCCAGGAATTCCGGCGTGCCGCCGACGGGGTGGCGCATGACGAAGGCGTCGACGCCCATGGCTTCGATGTTGCGGGCGGTGTCGAGCAGCGTTTCGCCCTTGGAGACGCTGGAGGCCGAGGCGTTGAACTGAAGCACGTCGGCGGACAGGCGTTGGGCGGCCAGCGCAAAGGAGTTGGCGGTGCGGGTGGAGTTCTCGAAGAACAGGTTGACGACGACCTTGCCGCGGAGGGCGGCGGCTTTTTTCAGGCTGCGGGTGGAAATCGGTTCGAAACTCCGCGCCGTGTCCAGCAGCAGAATCAGTTCGTCCTTCGAAAGCCCCTGCAACCCCACCAGGTCCTTGCGTGTCCACTCCATGGGTGGAGAACTCCCCGCCGTTGCGATGCCTCTGCCGGTTCTGAGCAGACAGCCAGAGCAGTATTCGAATCGGTTCCCAGGAAACTCAAGACCGGCGGGCGCAGCGGCCCGCCTGAACAGCAGGCTGGAAGCCTGCGCGACAAGAAACTAAGACGGTGAACCGAGCCAAAAACTGCTCTAATCTACTCCGTTTTCGCGCAATGGCTTCGCGGCGCGGGGAAGATTCCACCGGCGGGCTGGGCGCGGGGCGGGCGCGGGGCGGGCGTGGGGCGGACGTGGGGTGTTGAGGCGGCGGGAGTTTTTCGTCAGCCGAGGTCGGTGACATCGTGCCAGGAGCCCATCACATCGCGGATGGTGCCGTCGTCGGCGCGGACCACGACCTGCTGGTCGATGAAGCGCCGCCAGCGGCCGTCGGCGGTCTGCCAGCGGTAGTCGGTGGTGACGCGGCCGCGGTGCAGCAGGGTGGCCAGGTCGTTCAGCACGCGGTCCATGTCTTCGGGGTGGATCCGCGCCATCCAGAGCTTGCGGTCCGCCAGCAGTTCGGCTTCGGAAAAGCCGGTGATCGCCACGGCCTGCTGGCTGACCCAGGTCAGGCGGTAGCTGTCGTGGCCGGAGGCCATGTAGAGGACGAAGGGGAGCTGCTTGAGCAGCAGGTTGATGCGCTCCTGCGAGGCGTGCAGCACCGCTTCGGCTTCGCGCCGTTCGTCGCGTTCCTCGATTTCGCGCAGCGCGCGGCGGACCGACGGCGCCAGGCGGGTGAGCCGGTCCTTCAGGACGTAGTCGGTGGCGCCGGATTTGAGGGCCTCGATGGCCAGGTCTTCGCCGATCGAGCCGGATATGAAAATGAACGGAATTTCCGGTCGCTGCTCCACCGCCAGCCGCAGCGCGGTGATGCCGTCGAAGCCGGGGATGGTGTAGTCGGACAGAATCAGGTCGAAGCCGCCGATGCGCAGTGCTTCCTCGTAGTCGCGGCGATTGACCACCAGCGTCCGGCTGCACGTGAACTGTTCGCGCTGCAGCAGCAACTGGATCAGCTCGGCGTCGTTGGATTCATCTTCGAGGTGTAGAAAACGCAGATGGGTTTTCATGCCGGGTCTCCTGGCGGGGGTGGGCCTCGCGGTCGGACCGATCTCGGCGCGGCGGCGGTCCGCCCGGGCCGCACCGGGCAGTTCGACGCCGTCCGGCGCTGGCCGCCCGCGACGCAGAGCAATCTAACGGACTGGCAATATCATGCAAGCAGGTAACAAATGGCCTGGATTGTTTTTGGCTGAACGGCTGTTGCACCATGGTATGCCGGGGCGGGGCCGGTTTCAAGTCGCAAGGCAGGATTGCTGCGCCGGTCGAAAGGGTGCGAGCGCGGCGGCGGGGGCGGGACGGGCGGCACGGGCGGGACGGGCGGGACAGGCGGTCATTGCTGCGCGTTGGCCAGGCCGATCGGCGCGCCGGGCAGGTAGCCGGTCAGGCGCAGATTGTGGTGGCCGTCGGCGCGCGCCTGGTCGCGGTATTCGACGGTGACGCCTTCGCCTTCGATCAGTTCCAACTGGTGCGGCACATCGACGCCGGTGTCGGGCGTGACGAGGATGCGGCCCAGGAATTCGCCGGTGTCCGGCCCGGTTTCCTCGCAGACGACCTGTTCGCTGTCACCCGGGTGCGCGAAGACGGTGACTTCGACCTTGTTTTTGACGTTGGGATCGAGGTCCATGTCGCGGTCCACGACGCGGACCAGCAGCACCTGTCCGGGCACGACGTAGCGGGCGGCGCGCAGTTCCGGTTTGCCATCGACGACCTTGCCGGTTTCCTCGACGAATTCCAGCGTGGCGTTGGTGCCGACGAAATTCAGATCGCCCCAGGAGTCGGGGTGTTCGGAGGTATGCACTTTGTCGGTGCCGGGCACCCAGTACCAGTAGTGATCGTTGTCGCAGACCGAGAGATTGAAGCCGATGTAGCGGCCGGGGTTGAATTCGCCGCTGCGGAAGGCGGCCTTGGGGATGAAAACCTCCATCTGGTAGCCGTGCGCGGTCTGGCGGGCTTTGCGCATCGGGATCGTGGTGGTGTCGGGGTTGTTGGTGTCGCTACGGAAGTCGGTTTCGTGAAACACCCCGCCGATCGACGGCTTGATCGCCTCGCCGCCGCAGACGGAGGCATCGGAGCCCAGGCCGAAGGGGTAGAAAAAGAACTGCTGCGTGTCCTTGGTGCCGCGCTGGTCGAATTTGGTGTTGGTCATGTCGACGAAGATTTCGATGGCGTCGTTGAGCCAGAATTCTTCCTGGGTGTGATTGCGTTCCAGGCCGTGGTCGGCGTCGGTGACATCGACGGCGATCCAGAGGCCGCGCTTGTCGTAGGCGAATTTGGCGCGCTGGATTTCGGGTGTGAAGGAGGAAACGACGTTCTGCCAGGGCACCTCCTTCCAGTCGTCGAGATCGCCGTCGAGCTTCAGCTTGTTGGGCAGAAACGGAATCGGCGCGAACATGTGGGACTTGAAGGGCGCCACCACCTGCGTCGGCAGGGTGCGCTCGATCAGGTGCACCGGCAGATTGTCCGGCACCAGCGCCTCGGAAAAGCCGCGGAGGTTCTTCAGCGCGTCGGCGTATTCGGCGGTCTTGGCGTAGACGCCGCTGTGGGTCTCCTGGACGACGATGTCGGAGCCGTTCATGTTCTGGCGGTTGGCCATTTCAACCTTGATGCGCTGCAGCATCGCTTCGTCCCAGACGTAGTGGCGGTGGCTCGATCCGAGACCCATTTCGTAGCGCATGTCGGCGAGGTTTTCGACCTGATCGGAGCGTCCGGCGAGGATGTCGCGGCGGCCGGCCTGGATTTGGTTGGTGAGGCCGCTCAGTTTGTTGGCCAGCGCGGCGAATTTGCCCTGCATGCCCTCGGCGCCGGCCACATCTTTGCGTTCGGCTTGCAGGTCGAGATTGACGTTGGCGGCGTTTTTCATGGCGTCTTCGAGCTGTTTGACGAAGGCGGCCAGGTTGTCGGAGGCGGTGGCGCCGATGCGCGAAGCGGGATTGGGCGGCGGGCCGCCGGGTTTGATTAAATCGGGGCGCGCCTTGGTCAGCAGCGCCTGGGCGTCGGCGGTGGCGTTGGCGCCGGCGTCGGCGGCGGCCATGCCCTTGTCGATGAGCAGCTTTTCGATGCGCGGCTTGAGGCCGGCCTTCACCTGGTCCTTGTCGAAGCCGGATTCCTGGGCGTCGGTGGCGATGGCGTCGGCGATTTTGTCGGCCAGCGCGGGGGCGGTGGTTTGGGTGAACTGGCGGCGGAAGGCGTCGGCGAGGGCGCTCTGCTGGGCGGCCAGCAGATTGGTTTCGGCTTGCAGGGCGTCGGCGGCGGCGCCTTCGTCTTTGTGTTCGGGCGCGGCGGGGGCGGCCTTGGGGTGCTTGGGATTGCGCGCGTTTTCCTTGGCGACTTCCGCCGCGGCGTGGGTGTAGCGCTGATCGGCGGCTTGGTTGAAGCGGTCGTTGGCCTGGGCGGTGCGCTGGGCGGCGTCAAGTTCCTGCTTGGTTTTCTGCGCCAGGCGCTGGCCGATTTCCTGTTTGATTTTTTTGCCCATCTCGGCGCCGATGTCGGCGGCGAGGTGCTGGTCGAGCACCTGCATCGCCGATTGGGTGAAGCCGGAATTGGCCTTCTCAGCGGCGATGCGCGCGAGGTCGGCAATCATCTGGGTGCGGAGCGCGTCGATGTCGGTTTGCGAGAGCGCCTGGTTGGCGGGCGGCTGGCCGTCTGCGCCGGCGGCGGCCTGACCGGGCATGCCCGGCTGACCGGCCTGACCCGCTTGACCGGCTTGGCCGGCTTGGGCGGTCTGCCCCGCCTGGCCCGCTTGTCCTGGCTGGCCCGCCTGTCCAGCTTGGCCTGCTGGGCCTGCTGGGTCGGGCGCACCGGCAGTGGGTGCGGTGGTGGCGCCATTGGCTCCGGCCGCGCCGGTGGCTCCATGGGCCCCGTTTGCGCCGTTGGCTTGAGCCGTGGCGCCGCCTGCGGCTGCGCCGGTCTGTTGGGTCGTGCCGCCGGCGCCGGCGGTTTGCGCGGCGTTGGGGTTGGCGGCTCCGGCCTGGCCGTTGGCACCGGCTTGGCCTTGCGCACCGGCGGTCTGATTGGCGTTGGCGGCGCCGGTTGCTCCGGCGGCCCCGGTGGCCGCGTTGGCCGGATTGGCCGGATTGGGCGTGCCGTTCGGGTTGGCGGCGTCGTGCGCGCCCTGCGGTTGCTGAGCGTCGGCCAGTTCAGCGGCTTGGCGCTTCTGATTGAAATCGTCGATCTTGACGATCGCATCTTCCAGTTGCTGGTTCAGGTCCGATTTGACCTGGTCCCACATCGCCTCTTTCTGGTCTTTGGGGATGTCCTCGTCGACCAGTTCGTTGAACATCTCCTTGAACAGTTCGTCGGCCAGTTTGGTTTTGTCTTCCTCGTCCTTGATCTGCTTGAGTTTTTCCAACTGGTCCTGGATGTCCTTTTTGACCTCCTGGAGTTTTTTCTTCTTGGCGACTTTCTGTTCGACGCGCGCCTTTTCGACCTGCTTTTCATGCTGCGCGGGATTCATGCCGGGGAACAGGAAGAAAATCGCGAACAGCCCTTGCAGCAGCACGCCGACGAACAGATAGGGCCACATCGGCGGCGTTTTGCGCTTGTAGCGGCGGTGGTCGATGTGCTGGGCAAGCGTATCCTGGCTCATGCGGATTTCCCTGCGCGCCTATTCGGGGCGCTTGACCTTGCAGAAAAAATTGTCGATTCCCAGTTCCAGCATCAGATTGCGCAGATACACGTAGGCTTCGTAGTAGGTGTGCTTGTCCATCACCACCAGCACCTGCGGCGGGGCCTGGCCGGTCTGGTGTTTGGCCCACCAGTCTTCGAGGATCGGTTTGAGCTCCTCCATTTTTTTGCCTTCCGGCTTGTCGGGCAGGCCGGGGCCGGTGATGTAGTAGGTCGGAGTGTCGCCGAGGTCGTAGACCGGGACGTGGATTTCCACGGTGTTGTCGAGCGCGATTTCCTTGAAGGCGGAGGCCACCGGCAGTTCGGTTTTCATCGCCGGTTCCTCGTCGACGAACGAGGAAAACATCAGGAAGAAGATGATCAATTGGAAGATGATGTCGATCATCGGGGTCATGTCGATTTCGCTGGATTCGTCGGTCTGGTGGGAGCGGGACAATCGCATCGGCGCGCTCCTGGTTACTTGTTGCCGGCCAGGCGGGCGCGTTCGGAGGTCCCGGCCGGCGCGGTGCGCACGCCCGATCCGGTGGCGTCCTTGACCAGTTCCAGCTTGGCGCCGCCTTCGCGGTTGAGCCCGGCGATGTGGTCGGCTTTGACGAGGCTGATGAAGATTTCTTCGAGGTCGGCGATGCGCGCGCGGATGACGCCCTTGACATAGCTTTCGCCGATCAGCGCGGGAATCGCGACCGACAGGCCGGCGAAGGTCGTCACCAGCGCCATCATGATGTCATTGGCCATTTTCTGTTTCACCACCACGCCGCCGGTGATGTTGCCGAAGGCGTAGATGATGCCTTGGACGGTGCCGAGCAGCCCGAGCATGGGCGCGACTTTGATGACCACCGACAGGACGCTCATGCGGGCGCTCAGCGCGTCGATGTGGCGCTCGCCGGCTTCGGCCAGGGCGTCTTCGAGGGTGGCGTGGGTGTAGATGTGGTCGTCGAGGGCGCGGGCGACGATGAAGGAACAGAGCCGCTTGTCGCTTTGGGCGGTGTTGAGCGCCTCTTCCTTGCGGCCGGCCAGGAGGGCTTCGCGGACGCCGTCGACCACGGGGTCGTTGATGATGCGGTCGCGGCGGAGGCGGATCAGCCGTTCGACGATCACGCCGGCGCCGAGAATCGAGCACAGGAGGATCGGGTGCATGAGCGGCCCGCCCTCCCAGTAGTAGTCCAGGAGCGATTTGGGTTTTTCGACGGCGTTGGCGGCGGCGCCGGGAGCGGGCGGGGCGGCGGGCGTGGCGGCGGCGGCGGCTTGGGCCAGGGGCCCGGCCACGAAGCAGGTCGCGGCAAAGGCGCACAGCAGGACACCGGTCCATCCACGCAAACGCCTGGGGAAATAAAACCGCATGCAGGAAAACCCTTTGCAAAGCCACGGGGATGGGGAGGTTCGCGCTTTTCATGTAACCTTTCGGTGGGCCGTTTTGACACACAAAACCGCAGGAAATTTATCCGGCGGGAAGGAATCGACGGGACGGGGTGTGGCGACGGGGCGCTGAACGACGCCGGAACGGGGCTCCGGGATATGGCATGGTTTTGCAGGGTGATTTAGGGGCAGCCTGCTGAAGAAGAGAGGAAAAAAATGGGATTAAAAGGTATCAGATAGCGTTGGATCATGGGTGGAAAACGTGGGTTGGGTCTGCGGTGGCACGGGCTGACCAGCCGGTGTCCAGCGAGTCTTCGCGCGTTTCCGCGGGACAGCGCGTTGCGCGCTCTCTTCGCCGGGGCCGCGGGCGGGCCCGCCGAATGGCGCTATTTTTAGAACGGTGCACTGGAGGGGATCCGATGAAGGCGGGTGGACGTTTCCAACGCGGGAAGAGAAGACCTCGCGCCAAGACGCCAAGTCGCAAAGAAGCCGGGGAGGCGTTGGAGTCGGCGGCTGCGGCGGGGGGCTGCGGTCGCTGCATCCGAGCGCAGGGCTGCTCGGATCGCTCCCTGCGCCCCCCGCCGCCGATGTCTCGTGCCGGACGGCACGAGCCAGCCGCCTCAGGGTGGGAAGGAGCACAAGGGGGATTGGGCGGTGAATTGAAAACGCCCGGAAAAACGGCCGGAGCGGTGGGTCAGAACAGCGCCCAAAGGTTGCCAGGAAAATGACTTGTGCCTAAAAATGCGCCATTCGGCGGGCCCGCCCGCGGTCCTGGCGGTGGCCTTGGGGGGCGCTCAGCGTTGGCGGCGCGGCGGCCGATCCGGTATCATGCTTCGGGAGAATCCCCGCGCATGTCCTCGGTCCGAAATGTTTTCCGCGGTCTGCGCGCCGACTGGCGGCAGTTCAACCGCCCCATGCCGGCTCGTCTGGCGCTGATCTGGCTTGTGGTGCTCGGTTTGGCCGCCGGGGTCACCGGCTTGGGGCAATTCGAGTTCCCGATTCCCGGCGGGCTACCGGAAGGCTACGGCGACGCCCATTTCATTTGGTACCAATCCCCGCCGGCTTCGACCGCACCCATCGATTATGCCGTCCAACTGTACCAGGCAATATGGCTGGACCACCCCGCTGAGGTCCGAAACCTGTTGCGCTCGCACCCTGAATTGGTTGATCACCCCATCCACTGCGGCTTTGCGATCGATTATGTACAGGGCGGCCAGCAGGACTGCGACGAACCGCTCACCCCGTTGCAGATGACCGTCGACTTTCGCGAAGCCGCCCTGGTCAAAGCCGTGTGCGATTGCAAACCCAATTTGGAAGTCCGCGACAGCGAAGGCCGGACGCCGCTGTTCGTTGCGCTGGCGCTGCTCCATGACGTGATGATCGGCCGCGTGCTGGCCGACCACGGCGCGAACTTGAATGCCACCGACAAAGCCGGCGACAGCATCTGGACGCGTTCGTTCACCGGGGACGATTCGGAAGCCGATCATCAACTGCCGGTGATCCAATTTTTGCTCGACCGCGGTGTCGATCCGAGCGCGCAGCCGCAAAGCCCGGAGCAACTGCTCGCCTGGCGCCAGGTGCACCATCTGTTCGATGTCAGAGAGTCGGGCTCGGTCGGCCAATTAGATCCCGCCCAAGCCGCGCAGGTGGCGATTCTGTATCGCTATATCTGGCACTGGCCGAGCTGGATGCTGCTCGCGGCGGTGTTCGCCGCGATGGGCTTCGTCGCGCGCCGCACGCGGAACGAATGGCAGGCGCGAGGAAGCTGGTCGGCGGCCGGCGCCGAACGGTTCAACGCGCGCTGCGCCGCCAGCCCTGCCGGCGAGGCGCTCGCCACCGACCTGACCGATGCCGACCGCGCCGGCTACATGCGGGCCTTCGGCGAAGTCAACCGGATGCGCGGCGTTGCCGGGCTGCTCTGGCTGGGCGTGGGTGGCGCGATTGCCCTGGCGTTGGTGGACCCGCTCTATCGCCTGGATGCTTCCATGAAGGGTCTGGTGGGCGCTGCGGCGCTGGGAATATTCTCGCTGCTGTTCATGCTGTCGGAGCATTCGGTGCAGACGCTGGTTTTCCTGGCTTTGCAGGCGCTGGCGGCTTTGGTGGCGCTGGTTTTCGGCGCTTGGTTGGCGGTGCTGCCGTGGATGGTGGCCGGGCCGGCGGCGCTCAGTATGGCCGGCGGGCTGGCGGCCGCGGCGGCGCTGCTCCGGCTATGGTGGCTGTGGCGGCAGTATGTTTCGGTCTGGCGGCGGCGGCGGCTTGACCGCCGCATCGCGCGGAAGGCTCGGCAACTGTACACCGACGGCGAGCGCACCGATATTGATTCGCCGGCGGGACATTGGGATGAGGCGGGTCTGTAGAAACCATTCATGGATCGCAGGGCGGTGATGGTTCCGCGCGATGCAGAGTGGCGGGGGCGGGCTGATTGCTTTGGGTCGCGCGGAAGAAGGGCTTTGGGCGTGTCGTGGCGCAGCAGACGCTGCG
>JBOHNC010000124.1:0-26151 GCA_050730415.1 Planctomycetota bacterium | reverse complement strand
GCGCTGGGCAGTGCAAATACGAAGTCACCGTCACCACGCCCGCGGGCGAAGTGACGCTGCCCCTGAGCGTCCCCGCGCAGGCGGGCGCGGGCAATGTCGCGACGGCGTGGAGTGCGCTGGTGAGTTTGGGGTTGGCGCCCGACGTGGCAAAGGCGCGCGCGGCGCTGGCGAATTTCGCGGTGGAAGGCCGCTTCGAACGCATGCGCGCCGCCGGCCGCGACTGGCTCTTCGACGGCGCGCACAACGTCGCCGCGACGGCCTTTCTGATCGAAGCGGTGCGGCACGCCTACCCGGGCCGGGACCTCACCCTGGTCTTCGGCTGCATGTCCGACAAAGACGCGCAGCAGATGCTGGCGATGTGGCGGCCGCACCTGAAGCGGATTCTCTGTACGCGGGCGCTCAGCCACCGCGCCACCGACCTGACCGATCTGTCGCAGGTGGCGCGGGCCGCGGGCATTGCGGAGGTCATCTCCGCGCCAATCCTGAGCGACCTTCCCGAGTTGGCGGTCGCTCTGACCGCCGCCGACACCGCGCCGCTGGTGCTCGTCACTGGCTCGTTTTATCTCGTCGGCGATCTTTTGGCGGTGCTGAGCGGCCGCTGAGGCGCTGATGCGGCTGTCGGCGTGCCTTCCCGATTCGACGGCCCGGCCAGATTTCACGATCAGGCCTATCTACGGGCGCGGTTCCCAGGGCGGGTTTATTTTGTGCTGTGTTTTTTCACCGGCGGCGCCGGATCGTGCGGCTGGATCGTCGCTGGTCGAATCGGCGGCGGCCGGAGTGGCGGCGGTGGGTCCGGCGTCGGCGGCCTGAGGCGGCGGCGTGGAGGGGGCGGCGGGCGCAGGCTCCAGGCTTTCGGCCGGCGAACCGCCCTCCGCCTGCGCGCCTTGCTCCGCCGGCGGCAACTGCACGATCGCCGGGCCGGCGCTCACGCCGGGGACCGGGGCTTCGCGGAGTGCGGAGCGCGCCTGCTGCGGCGCATTGGACGGATGGGGCACGGTCGCGCCCGGCGCTGCGGGCGGTGGAAACAGCGTGGAGGGCCGCGGTGCTTCACGCGCGCGGCGGCCGGCGGCGTCCAGCGCGGTGCGCGCCCAGCGCTGCGCCTTGACGGTGTTGGCGGTGAGCACCGGCAGGGCCTGAGCGAACCAGCGAATTTGCGCGGCCAGCCAGTCGGCGTCTTCGAGCGCCGCTGCCGCGGCATGGCCGGGGTAGACCGCCAACAACGAGGCTTGGTCTTCGATCAGGTTCAGCAGAAACGGCGCGGGCGGCGCTTCGCCCGCCGGCCACAGCGGCTGTTCCAGCCACACCGCGGCCTTGGGGGTGATGATGTAAGCCCGCCGGAAGTCAGCCACGCTGCCGGCATGTTCCAGCGCTTCCGCGCCGGCGCCGAGCGCGTCGCCGGGCGGCGGAATGGCGGCCGGCGTCAGCAACTGCGTCAGGTCGGCTTCGAAGGCGCTCCACTGGCTCACGATGCGCGAGATCAGCGCCGAGCGCACGCGAAATCCGCCGGCGCCGCCCCCGCCTTGGGCCGTGCTGGCCGGGCCGAAGTCCTGCGGCATCCAGGCGCTGCCTGCTGGGCGGGTGACCAGCCGGCCCTGTTCGTCCACCGACCAGCCGACCCGGCAGATCATGTCCAGCGGCAGGCCGAAGGCGGCGGCCAGGGTCCGGTTGGCGCGTTCGGTGCGCTGCCAGCGGAAAATCAGCGCCAGGTGCGGCGGCTGCGGCTGGTCGGGAGCACCGCTGCCAGACAGGGGGTAGCGTCCGCGCCAGTCGTCGAAGCCGGAGCGCGCGGCGGCGGCCGCGTCGACGGTGGGCGGGAAAGAGTAGGGGAGGGTGACGCGCACCTGGTCGGGGTCGCGCAGCCGCCAACTGATGCCGGCGTCGTCGATCACCGCGGGCGCGCCCAGCGCCTGCCCGATCCGGCGCGCAGCCGGCCCGGGCGTGCGCGGCAAGCGCGAGGTCAAACTGCGGCGCGTCAGCAGGGCGGCGGAAAACCAGACCACGCCCACGAACGAGACGGCGAGGGGAACATAAAGGAGAAAAAAAATCAGCATGGCGGCCCAGCCGAACCGGTCAGCTCTTCAGATTGGTCAACATCTTCTGCCACGTCTGGATCTGATCCAGCAGGTCGGCGCGGTCGTGGTCCTTCGATTGCGCCGGTGTCGTGGCTTCGACCTCGGATTTCAAGTCGGCCAGTTGCTGCAATTGCCCGTCGATGTCGTTGGACTCGGGCAGCAGGCACTGGATGTAGCGGAATTTGTCGCGCAGCCGGGCGATGCTTTTGGGGTCGCACTTGTAGGCGTCGAGAAATTGCTGTTCGGGGTTCAGCCGTCCCAATTTCAGCCACAGCTCCCCTTCGAGGTGGTGAAATTCGCCGCGGCGTTCGGCCGAAGCGTTGCTGTCCGGGTCGAATTTGTCGCCCCACTTGTCCACCAGTTGCGCGGCATCTTTGGCGTGGTCGAGCGCCATTTCGCTGCGGATCGACATCAGCGCCGCTTCCTCCACGTCCGTCTTCGCGTTGTCCTGCGGGTGGCTGAGAATCCGCTGCGACCATTCCATGCATTCGTCGTAGCGTTTGTTGTCGAAGGCATTCTTGGCGTTGAGCATGATCTGGACCGGATCGGTCACGTCGTGCTGCTGGTTGGCCAGCACCACGTAGCCGCCGTAGCCGATCACGCCCAGCACCGCCAGCACCGCGACTCCCAGCAGCAACGAGGCGGTGTTGCCGGAGTTGCGGGTCGCCACCACCGCGGCGGCGCCGCCCTTTTCGAGGTCTTCGCTTTCCTTCAGTTTCTTGAGCGTGTCGATGAAACGAAACAGCTCTTCGGTCTGCGGATCCAGATTGAGTTCCGGCCGAGGTTCGCGCCCCGCGGTTTCGGAGGCGGTTTTGCCCTCGTTGCCGGCGTTGACCGTGGACATCGCTTGCATTCCTCCGCCGCTTGCGCCACCCAGCCCATCGCCGCCGACGCCCGGGTCCATCGCGACCCGTCCGGACCTGTCCGGACCCGCCCGGCTCGGCCCGGCTCGGCCCGGACCAACTTGGCCGCACCTGCACGCATCCGGACGCCTGGCTGGCTTGCAGCGCTCCCATTGTACCCCGCCGGCGCATTTTTCGCGCGCCGCCGAGCCATCCGGCGGCGGATATAATGAGAGGCGCCCAGCCTGTCCATCTCGCCGCTCCGCGGTTTGCGCCAGGAGTACCCGCCATGCCCCCCACCATGCTCGCCGCCGCCGTCACTCGCGCCGGCGGACCCTTTGAACTGCTCGAACTGCCCCGCCCCGAACCGGGCCCCGGGCAGGTGCTTATCCAGGTCGCCGCCTGCGGCGTCTGCCACGGCGACGCGGTCTGCAAGGAGGGCCACTGGCCGGGCCTGACCTATCCTCGCGTGCCGGGGCACGAAGTGGCCGGCACGGTTGCCGCCGCCGGTCCGGGGGTGGTGCGCTGGAAAATCGGCGACCGCGTCGGACTCGGCTGGCACGGCGGCCACTGCTTCACCTGCGACTGCTGCATCCGCGGCGATTTCGGCATGTGCCGCCAGCGTCGCACCACCGGCCTGTCGTTTGACGGCGGCTACGCGGAGTACTGCCTGGCGCCGGCCGAAGCGCTGGCGGCCCTGCCCGGCGACCTCGAAGCCGCCTTCGCCGCGCCGTTGATGTGCGCCGGGCTGACCACCTACAACGCGCTGCGCAACAGCGGCGCGCGGCCGGGCGATCTCGTCGCGATCCAGGGTGTCGGCGGCCTCGGCCATCTGGGAATTGCCTACGCGCGCAAGATGGGCTTCCGCACCGTGGCCATCGGGCGACGGCGGGACAAACAGGAGCCGGCCCTGCAACTGGGCGCTCAGCACTACCTGGATGGCGCCGCCGCCGACCCGGCCGCCGCGCTGCGTGAATGGGGCGGCGCGCAGGTGATCCTGGCCACCAGCCCGGACGCGAAGGCCATCGCGGCCCTGATCGGAGGATTGGCCCCGCGCGGCAAACTGATCATCGCCGGCGCGCCCCATGAACCACTGGCGATTCCCGCCATCGCGCTGATCGCCGGCGCGCTCACCGTCAGCGGCTGGAACTCCGGCGTCGCCGCCGACGCCGAAGCCACGCTGCGGTTTTCGGTCCAGTCCGACATCCGGCCGCAGATTGAACGTTTCCCGCTCAGCCAAGCCAACGAAGCCTACGAGCGCATGATGACCGGCAAGGTCCGGTTCCGCGCGGTGCTGGAAATGAATCCGAAAAAATGACCGCGACCTGAAAACCCGGCCCGAAACCCGGGAAGGACGCTGCGAGTTTTTCCGCCGCCCGGCCTGAATTTACGGTTCCAGATTCGATTGTTCCGCCGCTCCGGCGACTGGCGTATAATGAGCGGTTTCCATGAGGACGCGCCCGGCCGCGCCCCGCCGGAGTTCCATCGCCCCATGTTTCAACCCTCCCGCCGCCTCGATCTGGCTCGCCTGGAAGCCCTGCTGCCCTACGTCAAAGCGCCGGCGCAGTACATCGGCGGCGAAATCAACCAGCTCGCCCATCCCGAACGCCACGCCGACCCGGCGGTGGTCCGCTGGGGGCTGTGCTTTCCCGATTCCTACGCCATCGGCATGTCCCACCAGGGCATCAAAATTCTGTATCAGATGCTGAATGAACGGCCGGACGCGCTGGCCGAACGGGTCTTCGCGCCCTGGCCGGACATGGAACAGGCGATGCGAAAATCGAGCCTGCCGATGTTCACCTGGGAAACCCACAGCTTCGTGAAGGACCTCGACATTCTGGGTTTCACGCTGCTGTACGAACTGTGCTACACCAACATCCTGACGGTGCTCGACCTGGCCGGCATTCCGCTGCGCCGCGAAGACCGCAGCGACGCCGACCCGATCATCCTGGCCGGCGGCCACTGCGCCAACTGCCCGGAGCCGATCAGCGATTTCGTCGATCTGTTCTGCATCGGTGAAGGCGAGGAAGTCCTGTACGAAATCAACGCGCTGGTGAAAGCCGGCAAGGCGGCCGGCCTGCCGCGGCGGGAAATCATCGAACGGCTGGCGCGCGAAGTCCGCGGTCTGTACGCGCCGCACCTGTACGATGTGACGCACTCGCCCTGCGGCCGGGTGGAAAAAATCACCCCGCGCGAAGCCTGGGCGCCCCATCCGGTCGAACGCCGCTGGGTGGCCGACTTCGAAAATGCGCCCGCGCCGGTCGCGCCGGTGATCCCCTGGACCGACATCGTCCACGACCGCATCGCGATCGAAATCATGCGCGGCTGCACCAACGGCTGCCGCTTCTGCCAGGCCGGGATGATCACCCGTCCGCAGCGCCAACGCTCGGCCGATTCGATCCTGCGGCTCGCCGAACAGGCCTACGCCAACACCGGCCAGGAGGAAATCGGGCTGCTCTCGCTGTCCAGCTCCGATTACCTCGGCATCCGCCAACTGGCCGAAATGATGTCGGGCGCCTTCACCGCGCGCAACGTCAACATTTCCCTGCCCAGCCTGCGGATCAAAACCGTCGTCTCGGAACTGCCCGCCGCGCTGTCGACCGTCCGTAAGGGCGGCCTGACGCTGGCGCCCGAAGCCGCCAGCGAGCGGATGCGCAAGGTCATCAACAAACCGGTCCTTGACGAAGACCTGTTTGCCGGCGTCATCGCCGCCTACAAGCTGGGCTACGAGCACGTCAAACTGTATTTCCAGATCGGCATGCCGACCGAAACCGACGACGACGTCGAACGCATCGTCACGCTGGCCGAGGAAGTTTCGATGCTGCGCCAGACGGTGCTGGGTTTGAAACCGGCCCGCGTCACGGCCTCGGCCAGCATCTTCGTGCCCAAGGTCGGCACGCCGTTTCAGTGGGAGCCCCAGATCGACATCCCCGAAATGAAGCGGCGCACCGAACTGCTGCATCGCAAAAAGAAGCTGAAGTCGGTGAAGCTTCAGACGCACGACCCCGAGCAAAGCTACCTCGAAGCCGTTTTCTCGCGCGGCGACCGGCGGCTGGGTAGAGCCATCGAGACCGCCTGGCGCAACGGCGCGCGGTTCGACGGCTGGGGCGAGCAGTTCAATTTCGCGCGCTGGATGGAAGCCTTCCGCGCCTGCGGTCTCGACCCGCTGTTTTACAACCAGCGCGAGCGTTCCACCGAGGAAATCCTGCCCTGGGCGATGGTCTCGCCGGGCGTCAGCGAGCGTTTCCTGGCGCTCGACCGTTCGCGCGCCTTCCTGAAAAATCCCCGCACCGTGCCGACCTGCGCGCATGACGGTCCGTGTTTTCTGTGCGACGCCTGCGAACGGTCTCCCAACCACGCCGGCCACGAAAGTTATATGCGCGACTGGCGCGAAAAGCGCGGACTGCCGCCGCTGCCGGCCAAAAATCTGAAACTGTCCGCCGCGAACATCAATGCGCCCGCCAACCGTGCCGCGGCCAAAGGTCTACGTCCGCTGCCGGTGGTGTAAGACCGAAGTTCACCACATAGACACAGAGGCACCGAGAAAGCCCCTTTTTGTAAAAGCAGGGGAAAAGAAAGAAGAGCGAAGACCGAGAGGATTTCGCGCCCTGCCGTCACGCGGCAAAGCTCTCCGGCGCTGGACCATGAAATGGATGGGCAATAAGAACTTCAGAAATGAATGCCCTCTCCGAAATCGGTTCACGAGTCTTTGTAGAAACGACGCGTGCGGCACAGGCAGGGTGCGATTCCGCGCGATGATGCGACGGCGATACCGTGATCGCCTCGGATCGCGCGGAAAAACTTTTTGGAAGGGTGGTGGCGAGGGGAAGCCTAGCCACCACCCTTTATAACCGTGGGTCATTCGACCCACGGCTATCGACAGGCGGCCCCTTGCGGGGCCAAGAATCGGACAGCGGAAACGAAATAGGTAAAGTTTGAGCCGGGAACGAAGACCGAATCGGCTGGATTACGGGAGGGAGTGATTAACTGGATTCGTATAACTTGGCGCCGATGCGTCTTTGCGCGATGTCTTCTTTTCTTTCCTCCCCGCCTTTCCTCCGTTTTTCTTTTGAAAAAAATGACTCTTCTTTTCTCGGCGCCTCTGTGTCTCGGTGGTGAAATCTCTTCCCCACCCTGAATCATGCTAGAATTCCCGTTTCGCGGCGGCGCGCGCAGGGCGTCTCGCCGCGCAAGGAATCTCCATCATGCTCGATCTGAAATACATCGAAGCCCACGCCGATTTCGTGAAGCAGTGCGCGCTCGAGAAAAACGACAAGGCCGATGTCGACCGCATCCTGGACCTCAATGCGCTGCGCAAAAAAATCGCCGCCGAACGCGACGGTCTGGTCGCCGCGCAGCGCACCAAAGGCCAGGAGATGGGCAAACTCAAGGAGCCCGCGCAGAAAGCGGCGCTGAAGGCCGAACTCGATGGCATCAAAGCGCAGGTCAAGGCGCTTGAAGAAAAGCAGGCGGCCAACGACGCGGCGCTGAACGATCTGCTCGCCTACGTCCCCAACATCTGCCACGCCTCGGTGCCGCAGGGGACCTCCGACGCCGCCAACGTGACGGTGAAAACCGGCGGGCCGGAACGCAGCTACGACTTCCCGCTCAAAACCATCCACGAACTCGCCGAATCGCTCGGCATCATCGACGGCGCGCGCGGCGCGAATGTCTCCGGCAGCGGGTTTTACTATCTGCGCGGCGCGGGGGCGCGGCTCGAGCGGGCCCTGCTGAATTTCTTTCTCGACACGCATCGCAAGCACGGCTTCGAGGAGTACCTCACGCCCTATCTGGTGACCGAAAAAACGCTCTACAACAGCACCAACCTGCCCAAGTTCAAGGAGCAGCTCTACCGCGTCCCCGACGACGGACTGATGCTGATCCCGACCGCCGAAGTGCCGCTCACCAGCCTGCATGCCGGGGAGATTCTCGAGGCGGCCACGCTGCCGCGCCGCTATTGCGCCTTCACCGCCTGCTTCCGGCGCGAAGCCGGCGCCGCCGGGATCGAAACCCGCGGTATTCTGCGTGTCCACCAGTTCAACAAGGTCGAGATGTACGCGTTCACGACGCCCGAGCAGTCCTACCCGATGCTGGAGGAACTGCGCGCGCACGCCGAACGGCTGCTGGAACTGCTCGGCCTGCGCTACCGTGCGGTTGAGCACTGCCGCGGCGACCTGACCTTTCCGGCCGCCAAAAGCTACGATCTGGAAGTCTTCACGCCCGGGTTGAAGCGGCACCTCGAAGTCAGTTCCATTTCCAACTGCGAAGCCTTCCAGGCGCGGCGCGCCGACATCCGCTACCGTCCCGCGCCGACCGAAGCCGAGCCGAAGCCCAAGCCGCAGTTCGTGCACACGCTCAACGGCAGCGGCCTGGCCTGCCCGCGCATCATGATCGCGATTCTCGAAACCTACCAGCAGCCGGACGGCTCAGTGACCCTCCCCGAGGTTCTACGCCCCTATATGCAGGGCGAGACGACGATCGGGAAACAGGGCTGAAGGCTTTCGCGGCGGCGTGGGCGGCGCGTGTGTCCCGGCTCCGCCGGACGCTCCCCGGCCCGCCGCTTTTGGCTACAATGGCAGCCGCCGCGCGGAAGCGGCGCACGCAGCAATCCGGGAGTACACGCATGCCCTTTCAAGCCACCGCCGCCGACCTGGCCAAAATCGTCGATGGCGCCGTCCTTGGCGATGCCTCGCTGGAATTGATCGACCTGGTTTCCATCGAACACGCAATGCCCGGCGAACTGACGTTCTACGCCAGCCAGAAGTACCAGAAATTTCTGGCCACCACGCAGGCCTCGGCGCTGCTGATGGTGAAGGGCACGCCGGAAATTCAAACCATCCGTCAGAGCGGAAAAACGGTGATCGAAGTTGCCGATCCGTTCGCTTCGTATATCAAACTCTGCCACTGGATCGTTGCGCAGCAGGACCTGCCGGTGAAGCCGGGGGTGCATCCGAGCGCCATCGTGGCGCAGGGCGTGCAGGTGCCGGCCTCGGCGCACATCGGCCCCTATGCGATCGTCGAAACCGGCGTGACGCTGGGCGAAAATGTGCGCATCGACGCCTATGCCTACGTCGGCCCGCAGTGCCGGATCGGCGCGGGCAGCCGGATCCGTTCGCATGCCGCGCTGGTGTCGCCGTGCACGATCGGGAAAAATTGCGACATCCAGGTCGGCGTGGTGGTCGGCGCCGACGGGTTGGCGATCAGTAAGGCCGCCGGTGAAGAGGGCGCGCTCAGCCGCATCCCGCAGCTCGGCGACGTGGTAATCGAAGACAACTGCCAGATCGGCGCCAACACGGTGATCGAACGGGCGGCGCTCGGCCACACCCGCATCGGCGCCGACACCAAGATCGACGTGACGGTGGTGATCGGTCACGGCGACCAGTTGGGCAAAAAAGTGCGCATCTGCGCGCTGAGCGGTCTGGCGGGCTCGGTGACCGTCGAAGACAACGTATTGCTCGGCGGCCACTGCGGCATCGGCGACCATTTGACGATCGGCAAGAACACAATGATGGCCAGTTCCTTTGTGGGCAGCGACATTCCGCCCAATTCGGTATTTGCCGGCCATCCGGGACGGCCCTACAAGGAATGGCTGCGCGAAAATTACGCGCTCAAGAAACTGCCCGACACGGGCCGGGATGTGCGGGAACTCAAGCGCCAAGTCGCCGAACTGACCGCGCGCCTGGCCGAGTTGGAAAAGCACGACCGGCAGTAGGCCGGCGATGGGGGTCGTCCACCGGCTATCACCCGTCTCTTGCCGCTGTAATTCCCCTCGCTCGCGCGGTATAATTAAAGGGCGTGGCGCGCGCCCCGGTTTGTCCGCGTCGCCGCGGGAGGAATTCCAGTCATGCCGCTTTTCGAATATGAATGCAAAGCCTGCGGGAAGGTGTTCGAACACTTGACCCGCGAAGGCGAAACGCCGGTCTGCGAACATTGCGGCGAGAAAAAGCGGGTGGTCAAGCGGCTGAGCACCTTCGCGACGCACGCGGTCGAAAAAGCCGGCGCCGCCTGCGCGCCCGGCGCCTGCGGCGACCAGGCCTGCGAACAGTTCGGCTGCCAAAGCGGCATGTGCGGCCTGAATTAGTTTAATCAGCCGCACGGCCTGGCTTCCCTGCACAGCTGAATCGCCTTGCTGCCACAGTCGGTTTTGGGCACGCCCGGTCGCCGCGGGGGCGTCACGAGGGATACCCATCCGGCAACGGCGGCCTCAAGTCTGCTCCCTCTGGCGTTTCTGGCGGTTGACAACCGTCGTCGGCAGCCCTCCTGTTCGCACAAATTCCTTCAGTGCGGGTCGATTCTTGAGGTGTAACACTGATTAGCAGATATTCGGCTATTCTGAATATCTGAAAAGGAGGGAGTCGATGCCCCAAACTGCAACGGTGGGAAAACGCGGAACCTTGGTCATCCCGGCCCGTCTTCGCAAGAACTTGGGCCTGCAGGAGGGCAGCATTGTCATTCTTGAATCGCGGCGCGAAGGTCTGTTGGTGCGGCCGGGCAAGGTCGTGCCGGTGGAAATCTACACGCCCGAGCGCAAGGCCGAGTTCCTGCTAAACAACGCCGTTGGCGCCAAAGAATACAAGCGAGCGCGCCGTGCCGTCCGCAAGCTGGGCCTCGATCCCGATCAGATTCCCCATCAAAAACCGGCCGGCCTTTGAGGTATGGACCGTGTATTCCTTGATACGAACGTTTTTTTTCGGCGGCCTACCTGCCGCGCAACCGCCTGCTGCGCATTTGGAAATTGCCCTCCACGGACCTGGTGACATCGTGCTACGCGCTGGAAGAAGCGCGACGCAACCTGGTCGAAAAAGGTCGCGCCGGTGAAAAACGCCTCGAAAGATTGATTGCCAAGATGGAGGTCGTGCCCGATATCGAGGATCCGCTGCCCTTGCCGGCTGAGGTCTCGCTTCCCCCGAAGGATCGCCCGATTTTGGAGGCTGCGATGAGCGCGCACTGTTCGCAACTGTTGACAGGCGATGTGCGCCACTTTGGTACCTTGCTGGGCACCGCGGTCGGCGGTGGCATCGCGCTGCGACCGGCAGAATATCTACAAGCACGCGGCGCCGATTAGCCAGCGTCTCCCGCCAAGCGGATCAGCCGCCTCAGTAAATCGCAGCCGTCCTGCGGCCAGTCGACGGGAGGCCATGCCAACTGGCCGAGCGTGCAAACCCAGCTCTGCAAGCGGGCGAAGGGGCGCGCAAAAGAGGCGGGGTCGGGAAAGCAGCCAATTGCCTGCAGCGGCGTTCGCCAGGCCGCCATCGCCCGTGCCGCCACACGCGGCGTATCGGCTTCCCAGAGGTAAAAACTGCGCCCCGTCAGCGCCAGCGGCGCCTCGGTCGGCGGCACCGACCACAGCCGCGCGGCCCTGTCGCCGCGCCCGAACTCCTGCACCGCGAAGCCGGAATCTTGGGCTCTCGACAGTTCGGCGTAGATCCGGTGCTGGTAGCCGATGGCGAGGCGCTCTTCGACACTGAGTGCCAGCGGAGTCAGTTTGCTGCGCGCCAGCTCGATGGCGAGCGCCTTCCGCCAGGCGGCGCGCCGCGGCGGCGCGCCGATCAGGAAAATGCCGTGCGGATTCAGGCAGCCGCGCTGATCGTTCTGGCTGGCGTGGCGCGCCACCGCTTCCGCGTTGCTGTGTCCGTGGGCCGTTTCGATCCGCTCCGTGTCGGGCCGGCGGAACCGCAAGTCGGCGCGGGGTGCAAGCGCGTCGCAGTCCACCGCGATCAGCGACAGGCGATGCGGGAAGGCGATCAGGTGCGGCCGTGCGTGGATCGGCAGTTTTTGCCACGCCGCGCGAATGGCTTCCACGGTGAAATCGCTGCCCTGCACCGTCACCACATCGCAGTCACGCAAAAACGCTTCCAAGTGCCGAGCGCTGCCCGCCGCGCGATGATCCCAACGGCGCAGTTCCGGTTTCGGCAGGCGTGGTTCAGCGTCGAAGATTGGATCGTAGGCCAATTCTTCCGGATTGAGCGGTCGGAAGTCCTCGCGCGGCGGCTTGCCGCGCGTGAACTGGTAGACACGTTTCGTCAGCGCAGCGGTGAAATGCGCCAGCCGCGGCGAAGGCCGTGCAATCTGGCGGCAGCCCAGTAGAAACCCCGGCAGCAACGCCGAAACCACCGCGCCCGGATGATTCCCCGGCAGGAGGTGTCCCAGCCGCAGGCGACTGGCGCGCTGGCGAAGCCGCCGCGGAAATCGCGTCAGCCAGTCCGCCAATACGCCATGCGGGCCGAACCAAGATACAAAAATCCTAAAATGCAGCGAGACCAACTGCGCCGCCGGGTAGATCGCGTCCGCCGCCAGCGCTTCGTATAAAACCCGGCGGTGCGTGATGCCGGCTTCATGGTAGGCGACCGCCATCAGGTCGCTCAATCGCCGGCATTCGAACGCAGTGAGCGCGTTGGCGCGCGGTGCGGCGCCTGCGGCGTTCAGGCGGCCGGTCAAACCCTGAGCGCGCCGAACGGCGGCAAGCTTGCGCGGGTCCGCTGTTGCGTCCGCGACAAGGCTCATGACTGCGGTGCTGTGGGTGCGGTAGGTGCCGTGGCGGCCGCGACCGGACCTCTGTCGCGCACCACCGGCTTGTAGAACGCGTCACGCTCGATGGCGTCGAAGCCGCATTCTTCGACCGCCTGGCGCAGGTTTTCGCCGGGCAGGTATTCGGGCGTGGTTGCGCCGGCCATGTGGTAGATTTTTTCTTCCATCACCGTGCCGTCGAAATCGTCGGCGCCGTGATGCAGCGCCATCTGCGCCTGGCCGATCCCGAGCATGATCCAATAGGCCTTCACGTGCTGGATGTTGTCCAGCATCAGTCGGCTGACGGCCATGGTGCGCAGTTCTTCAATCGCCGACGGCCCGCGGTCGATTTTCATCAGGTTGTTTTCCGGCAGGTAGCTGAGCGGAATGAAGGCCAGAAACCCACCGGTTTTGTCCTGCTGGTCGCGCAGGCGCGTCAGGTGCGTGATGCGGTCGGCGCGGCTTTCGACGTGGCCGAACAGCATCGTCGCGTTGGTCGGGATGCCCAGTTCGTGGGCCATGCCGTGCAGATCGAGCCACTCCTGGGCGGTTTCCTTGGGCCTGCAGATTTTCTTGCGGACTTCGTCGACCAGAATTTCCGCGCCGCCGCCGGGCAGCATCTGCAGGCCGGCGTCCTTCAGGCGGATCAGCGTCTCGCGCGGCGTCAGTTTGGCGATTTTGGCCAGGTGGTAGATTTCGACCGCGGTGAAACACTTGCGCGTCAATTGCGGATGCTTCGCGCGGATCGCCGACAGGAAATCGGTGTAATAGGAAAAGGGGAAATCCGGGTGCAGCCCGCCGACCATGTGGACTTCGGTTGCGCCGGCCGCCGCGATCCGGTCGGCGCGCTCCATGATCTGCTCCAGCGACATCTCGTAGCCGTCGCCGTTTTTGGCGCTGCCTTTGGTGCGGTAGAAAGAACAGAACGCGCAGCTCAGTTTGCAAAAGTTCGAATAGTTGATGTGGCCGTTCAGGAGGTAAAAGGCGCGTTCGCCGTTGAGCCGCCGGCGCATCTGCATCGCCAGTTCGGCCAGCGACCAGATATCGGCTTTTTCCAGCAGAAACAGGCCGTCGGCGGCGCTCAGCCGGATCCCCGTCGCCACTTTGCTCTGGATCCGTTCCAGCGCCCGGCGGTCTTCGCCGGTGAGTTCGGTCGCGGTGGTCGGCCAGGGGGTGGTCGCGACCGGCGTCAGCGTCGTGTGCTTGGGGGCGGAATACACGTTGTCCGCCAGGAGTTTGGCGGTGCCCAAAATCGGGGCGACGGGGAGCTTTTTGGAGATGGCCATGAGTACAATCTCTTTTTCGAGGCCGCTGGAGCAGGCGCAGGGGCTGCACGCGTGCAATTCACGCATCCAGGGAGAAACGGTCAGGCCCAGGCAACCGCGTATTCTCGCGCTGAGGAAAAATTCTGCAACTTTTTTCCTCTGCCGCGGTCTAATCCTCCGATTCGCAGCGCGTTTTGCGCCGTCCGCCTTTTCAGGAGTCTTCCATGCATCTGCGCCACCTCCTCAGCTTGAGTCTGCTGACTGTCTGCGCCGCGGCGCTGAGCCTGCCCGCGCCCGATGTCGGCGACGCCTTGCCGACCGTCAGCCTGTGCAAGGAAACGCGCGAACCGAGCTTGGTCTGCAAGCTGCCGGCGCAGGACGGCCAGCCCGCCGAGCAGGCCTTTTTGCCGCTCAAGCACACCGATGTCACCGGCTCGATCTCCGGCATGATCGCCGAAGTCCACGTGAAGCAGCAATTTTTCAACCCGCTCAAAGACCGGCTGGAAGCGCTCTACGTTTTCCCGCTGCCCGACAACGCCGCCGTCCACGGCCTGACGATCACCGTCGCCGACCGCACCATCGTGGGCGAAATCAAGACCACCGAAGCCGCCCGCGAAACCTACCAGGCCGCGCGCGCTGCCGGCCAGACCGCCGCGATGGTGGCGCAAAGCCGGCCGAATGTCTTCACCGCGTCGGTGGCCAACATCCCGCCCGGCCAGACGGTGACCGTCGAGATCACCTACTTCCAGACGCTGCGCTACGATGACGGCCGCTACAGCTTCAACTTCCCGATGGTCGTCGCGCCGCGCTACGTGGGCGCCGAGCCGCCCTCCGCCAACGAGGGCACCAAGGCCAACGCCAACCCGAGCAAACCGATCGCTCCCGGCGGCTGGCTGAACCCGGCCGACAAACGCATCGGCAACATCAGCCTGAAGATGACCATCGACGCCGGCGTGCCGATCGCCTCGATCCACAGCCCGACGCATGAAGTCACCGTGACTCAGACCGGCAACACCACCGCGACGGTGGAACTGGCTCACCACGACGAAATTCCCAACAAGGATTTCGTGCTGGAATACAAAGTCGCCGGCGACACCGTGCAGGCCGCGATGCTGGCGCACAAGCCGGCCGGGTCGAAGGTCGGCTGGTTTCTATTGATGCTGGTGCCCAAGGCCGACTACGAGTCCGACGAAATTCTGCCCAAGGAAATGTATTACATCGTCGATCACTCCGGTTCGATGCGCGGGCAGAAAATGGAGCAGGCCAAGCTGGCCCTGAAGTCTTCGCTGCACGCGCTCAACCCCGAGGACACCTTCACTATCCTGCCGTTCGATTCCAACGTCACCCATTTCAGCGAAAAGCCGGTGCCGTTCAATCAGCAGAATCTCGACGCCGCCGACAAATTCACCGCCGGGATTTTCGCCAACTCCGGCACCGAAATCCTTCAGCCCATGGACTGGGTGCTGACGCAGCCCGCCGATCCCAAGCGCGTCAAGATCGTGCTGTTCCTGACCGACGGCGAGGTCTCCAACGACCGCCGCGTGGTGGCCGATGTGCAGGCCAACGCCGGCAACGCGCGCATCTACACCTTCGGCATCGGCAACGGCGTCAACCGCTGGATGCTGCGCAAAATGGCCGAACTCGGCCACGGCGACTTCGAAACCATCCTGCCCGGCGAAGACCTCGAAACCAAAATCGACCGCTTCAACGATATGACCTCCTACCCCGTGCTGGCCGATGTCAGCGCCGACTACGGCGGCCTCGATCCGAAGGATCTGTATCCCGCCACCATGCCCGACCTGTTCACCGCGCAGCCGATCGTGATCCTCGGCACCTACACCAAGGCCGGCACCTACACCGTGAAGGTGGGCGGCAAAACCGCCGACGGCGAATTCTCCACCGACCTGAAGGTCACGCTGCCCGATGTCTCCGATGCCAACCCCGGCCTGCCGGTGGTCTGGGCGCGGCAGCGGATCGAGGACCTCGGCGACCAGGCGCGCAACAGCCCCGACCCGCAGCCGCTGGAAGATCAGATCCGCGACCTCGGCCTGAAGTACAGCCTCGTCACCGACTACACCTCTTTCGTGGTGGTCGAGAAAAAACAGGTTGAGAAGGAAGGCAAGCTGGTCACTGTCGACGAACAGGTTCCGACGCCCGCGGACTGGGACATGGACCAGATCGAACAGACCCGCAAACGTGAAGCCGCGCCCGGCCAGGGCGGCGGTGGCGGCGGTGGAATTGCCGCACGCCGGGTCATGCAGGCGCAGTTGAACCAAAACCAGGCCAAGGCTGGCCAGGCCAATGGAGCCACCGCGAACGCGCCCAAACCGCAGGATGCGATGGCCATGCCCGCGGTCGATCGCGCCACCGAGCTGGAGAGGGCGGCCGCGTCGTCCAAAGCAGTTGGTGGCCAAGCCGCCGCCCCCGGCGCACCCGCCGGCCCGGCCACGCCCGCGGCTGCAGCCAGCACCGCGGCCGCGCCCCCCGCGCCAACTGCACCGGCCGCTTCCGCCGAAAAGGCGAAGGACAATCAGGGCCTCAGCCAACTGGACAAAATCATGGAGGCGGACAAAAAAGCCGACGCCGCGCCGCAGCAGCCCCAGGTTGCATCCCAGCCCGCCATGGCGCAGAACAGCATTGCTCCCGCCCCCGCCGGCGCCATGACCGGCGCCATGCCTGCCGCCAGCAATCCTGCGCCTGCCACGCCGCTCCCGCCGGCCGCAGCGCCGATGCAAAGAATCCAGTCGCAGAAGGCTTTGGCTCAGAACGACGGCACGCAGGCCGCGCCCGCCAGGGACGAAACCGACCGTCTCGCCAAGCGCGTCAACCGTCTGCGCTCCGAGCGCTCCGGCGCTGACGAAAACAAAGGCGCCGACATCTCCGGCGCCGGCGCCGGCGGCGAGGGTGAATTCCTCGGCGACACCGAAGTCACCGACGACCAGACTGCCATGCTCGAAGATGTCCTGCGCGCACTGGCCCGCGAACAGGACGCCGATGGCCTGTGGAAGGATCCCGACCACGACAAGACCGACTTCCCCACGCTCGAACGGTCCGCCATCGCCGTGCTGTGCTACCACCGCGCCGGCGAAACCACTCGCCGCGGCAGTTTCAAGTCGCAGATGGAACGCGCCGTCAACAGCCTGATCAAGGCCGAAGGTCCCGACGGGTCCTACTGCCCGACCGATGCCGGCGGCGTGCGCCTGCAGGCCGAAATGGCGCTCACGCTGCTGGAAATCTACGCCAGCCGCAACCGCGCGGACTACCGCACCGCCGCGCTCAAGGCGATCGCTGCGCTGCTGCGCGACCAGCGTGCCGACGGCATGTTCCCCGCCACGCAGGGCGGTGAGCCGGACAAAATCGCCACCGCCTTCGCCATCCTGGCGCTGCACCGCGCCACGATGCTGCACCTCGGCACCTTCCCGACCGACTCCGCCGAAAAGGCGCTCGGCGCCAAGCCCGATGACCTGCTCAAAGACCTGGCCCGCGCCGCCGTCAAAACCGAACAGCCCGGCACGCCCGATCTCGACCGCGTCACCGGCATGGCGTTCTATCTGGTGTTCGGGGAGTGAAGACAGTTCACCACAGCGACACAGCGACGGCGAGATTTTTAGAGCAGTTTTCGATTTGCTGTGAACGCGCTGAATTTGTAGCGCAGGCTTCCAGCCTGCGGTTGGAGCGGGCCTCTGCGCCCGCGGGCTAATCCCAATCTTCACAGTAAATTGAAAACTGCTTTTTGCTGGAAATAAACAGCGCCGGAACAGAGTCAAGGCAGTCGAATCGCGATTCGTGAATTGCGCGGGGCTTGCATCCGGCTCCGCGGCGAAGCACGCCCGACCCGCGTCAGCGCGCCTCGTCCCATCCGGTGTTTTCCGTCAGCGGCTCCTCTTCCTGCGGCGGCGTCGCGATCTGCCAGCGTGCTCGCCACCGCGCGATCTCCCAGCGTAGATTCGTCAGGCTCAGCCACATGCCGATCGCCGTCATCACTGCCATCCCCAGCTGCCGCAGATTGTCCGGGTGGGACCAGGCGCGCGGCGTCGCCTTCGGCAAATGCAGGGAGGTGGCAAGGATCCACATAAAAAAGTCCGGCACCATGAAGATCGCATAGGCCGACACCGCGCCGTACAGGAGCAGGCGCGGGGTCAAGCGCTGCACCGAGACGCCTGCCACGTAGACCCCCAGAAACAAACTGCCCACCAGCGTGTGCCGCACGGCGTTGAGGGTCATTCGGTTGAAGGCCATGTAGTACACCGCATGGTAGACGATGTAGGCTGCGTGCACCGCCAGCACCGATGTTCCCAGCACGCGTCGCGCCGCCACGCTCCGAGCGCTGGGCGGCGGGCCTGCCGGCGGATTCGGCCAGTCGCTCGGCGCCGTCGCGCGCAATCGCCGCACTTCCAGCCAAGCCATGTAACAGGCGCACGCGAAGCTCGCCCCGCACAGGCTCAAGATCGCCATGTACGGTCGGTTTGGGCTGAAATAGTGATCGTACACCACCACAAACGGCAGCAGCGCCGCGCCGCCAGTGGCCATCATCCGCCAGGCCAGCACGCGCTGGTAGGGCGCGATCAACAGCACCGCCATGGCAAGCGACATGCAGCCGGCCCAGACGGTATAGGGCCAGTCGGCGGAGCCCATCGGGAACCGCGTCCAGGCCGCGGGCAGCGCCCACACGCACCAACCCAGCGTGTAGGCGGTGAGCAGAAATCGCAGCAGCTTCCACTGAAAATCGAGCGCGTCAAAATTGGAGCCGATCGCTTCGCGCGGTTCCGGCTTCCAGGCCGGTTGGAGCGGCGGGGCCGCCGGCGCGTCCAGCGCAGCCGGATCGTCCGGCGCGGGTGAAGCAGCCGGAGCGGCCGCTGCCGGGGCGGCTGACGGGTTCGGCGTTCGCGTGGGGATGGGCGTGGGCAAACGGGAGTCGGCGAGGCCATCGGCTTCGGGCTGGGAATCGGGAGGGGACGCAGCCATGGCAGTTCTGCCGGACGGCGCGCTGCGTGCAGAATTCGGCCGACTGCCGATCCGCTGGCCGCGCGCGCGAGGGCATTATAGCGGTGCGGGTCGCCCGCTGCTTTGCAGGTTGCACGCGCCGCGCCTCGACCGGCGTCCGGGGCCGTGGTTCAGGTCTTGTTTGCCGGCTACACCGCCGCTTTTTCGCGCGACCACAGGAGCGGATTCTGCGCGTCGTTTGCCAGCACGTCGCCTTTCTTGAGCGTCTTGAAATAGGCCTCCGGCAACACGTTTTTCTGCCCGTTGAAGGTGCTGCCCACCGGCATGTAGCCGCAGGTCATTGCTCGCCGCCGGCCGGGCGTCATGTTGGCGTGCGCGCCGTGCGCGGTTAGACCGTTGTGGAAGGAACAACTCCCCGCCTTCATCGGCGCGGGCGCCGCGTGGATGGTCTTCCAGGCCGGGTAGACCTTAAACAGGTCGGCCATGTTCGACCCGATTCCGCTGTTGTCGAAGGTCGCCGTCTTGTGCGTCCCGGGCAGGAAAAACAGGCAGCCGTTTTCGAAGGTGGCATCGTCCAGCGCCACCCAGATCGAAGTCGCATGCTTCGAGAAATACGACCAGTAGGGATTGTCGAGGTGCCACGCCGTCGGGTTGGCCCAAGGTTCCTTGATCAGCGCCTGGTCGTGCCAGATGCGCATCCCGTCCACGCCTTCCAGGTCGGCGGCCATCTTCCCGAGGCGCTCATCGACCATGATTTTCTTCATCCGGTCGTTGTCCATCCACAGGTTCAGCCGCTGCGTGAAAACGTTGTCATAGTAGTCCTCGCCGGATTGCCAATCGGAGTTGGCCAGCTTGCGGTTCTTGCGCGCCGCCACCGCCTCATCGACCGCCTCGCGCCATTCGCGCAGTTCGTCGGGCGACAAAAAATCCTGCTTCACGATGAAACCGTTGTCGCGGTAGGATTGAATCTCCGCCGCCGAAAACGTGCTGTTCATGCCGTTCCCTCCCCCGCTCGCGGCGGCCGGGGATCACCCCAGCCGGCCGGTCTCACCCACCGATGTGCACCTCACCAACCTGCCGATCCCCGTTAACCTACCGCTCGAAAAGGTCGGTTCCTCGGAGTTTCCTGCGCTCTTCTAGGACAATATTCATGCACTGGCGGCTCACTCCCCAACACCGCTCGATCGCACACCCCGACTCGACCCCTGTCCCCTGTCCCCCGGTTCCCTGTCCCCTGTCCACCTGCCGCCTGTTCCCGGCCGCCTGCTTGGGATAGAATGAAGGTTTCCGCGGCCGCCCTTCAGGAACGCGTCTATGTGGGCTCGCAAACGCCTGGATATCGGCTGGACCGACGTTGTCGTCGGGTTCCTCCGCAACCTGCTGCCCGGCAACGCCGCCCGGCGCGCGGCGCGGCTTGAATCCCGCCTGCCCGATCCCGCCCGCGCCCTGGCCTGCCTGTCGGTCCGCACCGGTTTCGATCTCCTGTGGCAGGCGCAGGCGCTGCCGGCCGGCGACGAAGTCATTTTCTCGGCCGTCACCATTCACGACATGCCGCGCATCGCCGCCGAACACGGTCTGGTGCCGGTCCCCGCCGATCTCGATCTGACCACCCTGGCGCCGAACCTCGACGCGCTCGCCGCGGCGCTCACCCCCCGCACCCGCGCGCTGGTGGTGGCGCATCTGTTCGGCACACGCCTGGATCTGACGCCCTACGTCGCCTTCGCGCGCGCCCACGGCCTGCTGCTCATCGAAGACTGCGCCCAGGCCTGGGCCGGCCCCGGGTTCACCGGCGACGCGCGCGCCGATGTTTCGATGTTCAGCTTCGGCACCATCAAGTCCGCCACCGCGATGGGCGGCGCGGTGCTGTATGTCCGCCGTCCCGAATTGCTCGCCCGCATGCGCGAACTGCACGCGGCCTATCCGCCCGCCTCGCGCGCCTGGTTCGCCCGGCGGCTGATCAAAAACAGCTTCATGATGGCGGTCTCGCTGCGGCCCTGGTACGGCCTGTTCGTCGGCCTGTGCCGGCTGGCCGGCCAGGACTACGACCGCGTCGTGAACGGTTCGGTGCGCGGCTTTCCCGGCCCCGAGTTTCTGGCGCGCATCCGCAAACGTCCGCCCACCGCGCTCGCCGCGCTGCTCGATCGCCGCCTGACCGGCTACAACCGCGCCCGGCTCGATCGCCGCACCCAGTTGGGCCGCCGCCTGCTCGAACGGCTCGGCCCCGGCGCGCCCTGCCCCGGCGCCGCCCAGCCCGCGCATAATTTCTGGGTGTTTTCCGTGCAATCCGCCGATCCCGCCGCGTTGATCCGGCGAATTTTTACCGCCGGCTTCGACGCCACGCAGGGCCAGAGCCTCTGCGCGATCGAACCGCCGGCCGGCCGCGAAGCGCTCGCGCCCGAAAACGGCCGCCGCCTGCTGCGCGAAGTCGTCTTCCTGCCGCTCTACCCTGCCCTGACCGACCGCGCCCTCGAACGGCTCGCCGCCGCCGTGCTGGCCGCGCTGCCCGCTGCCACGCCCGACGCCTCCGTCGCCCCGGTCGTCGTCGGAACGCCGGCCGCGTCGGCTGCCGCCGCGCGTGAATTACAATCCGTGGCGCATTAAGAAGCGTGGGTTCGACCCCTACGAGGTAGGGTCGTTGGGTTTGGCCATCGTGTCCGTTGGTTTTTTCCCTCTTCTTTTCCACCTCGATCTCTTTTTCTTGGCAAAATGTTTTCTTCTCGGTGGCGCTGTGCCTCTGTGGTGCCTCCCCAGGATTTTCGCATGCCCCGACCGCCCAACATTTTCCTGTTCATCACCGACCAGCACCGTCACGACGCCCTGGGCTGCGTCGATCGGCGCATTCAGACGCCTCATCTGGACGCCCTGGCCGCGCGCGGCCTGCGCTTTTCCAACGCCGTCTGCAACGCGCCAATGTGCGTGCCCAGCCGCTACTCGCTGATGACCGGTCTGTACGCCTCGCAGGTCGGCGTCCGTCACAACACACAGATGATTCCCACCGACGCCGACCTGCCGGTGCCGACGCTGGCCATGCGCCTGGCGCAGGCCGGCTACCAGACCGCCGGCGTCGGCAAGACGCACTGGTATATCGGCGAGCGGATCATGCCCGGCGTGAAAACGGTCGGCTCCCGCCGCGGCTTCGAATTCCGCGCGCTGGCCGGCGGCCCCGGCCCGGAAAATGACGAACCCGGCAGCCGCTACCAGGCAACCGACGACCCCGCCGCGGTGGCGGCGCTCGGCGCCGAAAATGCGCAGGGCGGCCCCGGCGGCGAAGCCGTCGGCGGGTACGTGGGCGCGCCGAGCACCCTCGCGGGCGACCGGCACCGCGAAGGCTGGCTGGCCCGTCAGGCCCAGGCCTTCCTCGGCGCCGAACGCGACCCGGCCCGCCCGTTTTTTTTGTATCTGGGCTTCGACTACCCGCACCCCGGATTTTTCGTCCCGCCCGGCTTCGAAGAACGCTACCGCCTCGATGACTTCCCCGACCTGCCGCCGCCCGATCCCATCCCCGGCGGCCACATGCACGGCCGCCTCGAAGACCGCTGGAACCAAATGACCGCCGACCAGCGCCGCCGCTCGCACCTGCGCTACGCCGCCCTGTGTACCTACATCGACGATCTGATCGGGCAGGTCGTGGCCACGCTGCGCGCGCAAGGCGAACTGGACAATACCTTCATTCTGTTTGCCTCCGATCACGGCGACATGCTCGGCGACCGCGGTCGAGTCTCGAAATATTGCCTGTATGAAGGCTCGGTGCGCGTGCCGCTGATTCTCGCCGGCCCGAATGTGCCGCAACGCGGCGTCGTCGACGCCCGCCCGGCCGAACTGGTCGATCTCGTGCCGACGCTCTGCTCTGCCGCTGGCGCGCCGGCGCCGGACGAACTGCCGGGGGTGAATCTGCTGAGCACCTTCAGCCGCCCCGGCAGCTTTTCCGAAATGCACGGCCGCGGCTACGAACAGTACCAGCGCGCGCCGGCGGTGATGTACCGCGCCGACGGCTGGAAAATCATCCTGTACCGGCCCGAACGGCTCGGCGACCCCCTGCCGCCCGATGGCGCCTACGCCGGCGAACTGTACGACCTCGCCGAGGACCCCCGCGAACTGCGCGACCGCTTTGCCGATCCCGCCTGCGCCGCCGTCCGCGAACGGCTCACCGCGTTGGCGCTGCTGCACGTCATGAATGCCTGGGCGCGCCACCCGGCCACGCCCTCGCGCGCGCAGATCACCCTGACCGAACCGGAGACCCGCGCCGACAAATCGCTGTGGTACGGTTGACCGGCCCACCGGCATTTTCACCGCCGCGCCAGAAAATCCGAATTAAAAATTTGACAAATATTAAGCATGAAAACATTGGTATCGTTATTTTATAAGCATAATTATATCGATGTACATTGAATTGGTCAATCCAGAAGGGTCGAATTTCAGAAAATACACGGTTTTTTAAAACCAATTGACAGCGCCCCGTTCATGAGTACATATCACTCCCATGGACCTGCGCTGGCCCAAGCGTGGGAACGTTTCTACCCCCGGCCCTCAGGGCCTCAAGGATCGCTCGCATGAAAACCGACACCCTGCCCACCGCCGCGCCCGCCGCCGCCGGCAAAAAACATCCCAAACGCTCCGGCGCCCAGGTCCTCATCGACTGCCTGCTCATGCACGGCGTCAAGCACATCTTCGGCTACCCCGGCGGCGCCAACATCCCCATCTACGATGTCCTCTACGCCACGCCCAAAATCAAGCACATCCTGGTCCGCCACGAACAGGGCGCCTCCCACATGGCCGACGCCTACTACCGCGTCTCCGGCAAGATCGGCGTCTGCCTGGCGACTTCCGGCCCCGGCGCCACCAATCTGGTCACCGGCATCTGCACCGCGATGATGGATTCCATCCCGATGATCGTGCTGACCGGCCAGGTCCCCAGCCACCTGATCGGCAACGACGCCTTCCAGGAAGCCGACGTCACCGGCATCACTCGCCCGATCACCAAACACAACTACCTGGTCAAGGACGTCAACGATCTGGCCCGCGTCATCCACGAAGCCTTCCACATCGCCACCACCGGCCGCCCCGGCCCGGTGCTGATCGACATCCCCAAGGACATTTCGAAAACGATCTACGACGGTCCCATCGATGTGCCGGTCGATCTGCCCGGCTACCGCACCAGCCGGCCGCCCAGCCGCACGCAGATCGAAAAAGCCGCCGAGCTGGTCAACAACGCCGAACGCCCGCTGTTCTACGTCGGCGGCGGCGCGGTGATCGCCGGCGCCTGGCGTGAAATCCGCGACGCCGCCAAGCGCAGCGGCACCCCCGTCACCACCACCCTGATGGCGCTCGGCGTCTATCCCTCCGACGACCCCCTGTGCTTGCAGATGCTCGGCATGCACGGCACCGCCGCCGCCAACTTCGCCGTCACCAACTGCGACGTGCTGGTGGCCATCGGCGCGCGCTTCGACGACCGCGTCACCGGCAAGCTGTCGGCCTTCAGCCCGCGCAGCAAAAAGGTTCACTTCGACATCGACCCTTCCTGCATCAACAAAAACATCACCGTCGAAGTCCCGGTGGTTGGCGACTGCCGCGAAGCCATGAAAATCTTCGCCAAGCTGCTCAAGCCCAAAGAGCGCCCCGACTGGTACGAAATGATCGACATCTGGAAAAAACGCCACCCGATGGAATATCCCAAAAACCGGATGTGCGCGCAGCACGTCATCTCCGAAATCCACCGCATCACCGAAGGCGACGCCGTCGTCACCACCGACGTCGGCCAGCACCAGATGTGGACCGCGCAGTTCTACGGCTTCAAACAGCCCCGCAACTGGGTCACCTCCGGTGGCCTCGGCACCATGGGCTTCGGCCTGCCCGCGGCCATCGGCGCGCAGATGGTGCGGCCGAAGGACAAAGTCTGGAGCATCAACGGCGACGGCGGCATCCTGATGAACATCCAGGAAATGGTGACCGCCAAAATCCAGAAGCTGCCGATCAAAGTCGTCGTCATCAACAACGGCTTTCTGGGCATGGTGCGGCAGTGGCAGGAATTCTTCGAGAACCGCCACTACTCCGAAGTGGACCTGACCGGCAACCCCGACTTCGTCGAAGTCGCCAAAGCCTTCGGCTGGGAAGGCCGCCGCGTGACCAAGCTTGAAGAGGTCCCCGCCGCGATCGAATGGGCGCAGAAATACGACAAGGGCCCGGTGCTGCTGGATTTCATCGTCGAACGCGAAGACAACGTCTACCCCATGGTCCCCGCCGGCGGCGCCAACGACGAAATGATCTTCTTCCCCAAAGATCCCGTGCTGGTGTAAGCCCCCTGGGAATGCCGCGGTCCAGCGCGGCTTCTTGGATTTCCTCTTGTGCCGGGACCGCGGGCGGGCACGCCCGCTTTTCGTCAGGAATGTCGCATCGGCTCCGTCGCCTGCTCCACTCGCCTCCGCAACTTCGAACCCGCGGTACATGGAGAAATCCAAAAAGCCGCAGGGAGTGCGGCGGTCCCAGCGGCGCGCGGACGCGCAGGAGAATTCGGACCGCGGCTTTGCCGCGCGGTTTTGGCGCACCGAGTCACGGCCCGACGGGTTGCTCTCCGCTTATGATGGTGTGTCCCAAGGAGGACTGTGAACCGTGGACATCTCCCTGCGCATGGCCACCCGCCACGATGTGCCGGCCATCCTCAGCCTCGTCCGCGAACTGGCCGTCTTCGAAAAACTCGAAGACCGTTTTACCGCCACCGAAGCCGGCTTCCGCGAACAACTCTTCGGCGCCAAGCCTGCCGCGGAGGTGCTCTTGGCCGAACCCGCCAGCGCGACCGGCGCCACCGGGGCGACTGGTGCGACTGGCGCGACCGGCGCAGGCACTTCACCCGGCGCGGGCGGGCCGTCCGGCGCGGTCGGCGCGGTCGGGACCGTCGTCGGCATGGCGCTGTTTTTCGGCACCTTCGGTACGTTCAGCGGCAAGCCCGGCATCTGGCTTGAAGACCTGATCGTCCGCGAAGCCGCCCGCGGGCAGGGCATCGGCCGCAAACTCATCACCCGCCTGGCGCAGATTGCCCTCGAACGCGGCTGCGCGCGGCTGGAATGGTCGGTGCTCGACTGGAACGTCAAGGCGATCAACTTCTACCGCTCGCTTGGCGCGGAAACCCTGGCCGAGTGGCGCATCAACCGCCTCAGCGGCGACGCGCTCGCGAACCTCGGCGCGCGGTAATGCGGGGAAGGAAGATGCGGGGAGCGAAATGAAGAAGGAGTTTAGATGAATTTTGCGTCCCGGTGTTTGCCCCGGAGAGCTTGTGAAAAAATCGAATTCGGCTGAAAATTGGACCCAATTCAAAAGACTTACAGGAGAAAAATTCAGGTTTTGGGCCATCTCGTCGATTTATTCACAGGCTCGGAGGGGCTGAAGCCATTATACGAATCCCAGTTAATCATTTCCGCTCAGGAATCAAGCGGATTCGGTCTTGGTTCCCTGCCCGAACCTCATCCATATCCCTTCCGCCTTCCGTTTCTTGGCCCCGCAAGGGGCCGCCTATAGGTAGCCGTGGGT
>JBOHNC010000123.1:0-7697 GCA_050730415.1 Planctomycetota bacterium | reverse complement strand
CGGGAACGCCGTCGGCCGCTGCTATCAGACGAACCATTCGACGTCGCGGCCCCAGTGAGCTTTGCCTTCGTCAATCCGCGCGGCCAGATTGGAGGCGTGAATTTCGAGCCGGTTTCCGCTATCGTCGAGCAGGTACAGAGAGTCGCCTTCGGTTTTGTTGGTTTGCCATTCGACGACCTGGAGCGCCCGCAGCCTTGCGACGGTGGATGGGTAATCGGCGGAGGGAACGGCAAAGGCGATGTGGGTGTAGTTCGTCGAGGGAACGAAGCGCTCGTCGAACGCCAGCGCGATCCAGGTATCGCCGGCCAGAAAATAGGCGCTGATGGCGGATTTCATCACCGGTTTGAGCTGCAGGATGTCGCGGTAGAAGCGAAAGGCGGAGTCGATTGACTTCACCGCGAGTGTCAGATGGTTGATGCCGTTAATCATGCGGGGATCTCCTGTGTGCTCGGCGCTGGGGCTGCCGGGCGGGCGCGAAGGATGGTAGCGTGACGGGAATGCGCGGCAACCGGAAGACTCGCACGCCGGAATGTGGTACACTCCAGCCCTTTTGGGAAGTCACAATATGGGTCGCAAAACAAAACGCCGGCTGGTGTCCACCGCGCCGCCCGAGCCGCCGATCGAGGCGGCGACGCCGATGGATGCGGCGGCGGTCATCGACATGCGCGCCGACCTGCCCGATCCGATCGGCTGTGCGGTGATTGTCGGCCGGCCCAACGTGGGCAAATCGACGCTGTTCAACCGGCTGATCGGCGCGAAGGTTGCGATTACCAATCCGCTGGCGGGGACGACGCGCGACTACCTGGTCCAGCCGTTGGAATTCGACGGCGTGCCGTTCGAACTGATCGACACCGGCGGCATCGGCGTGGTGGACGATCCGCGGGTGGAAGCGCATGTGCGCGAGCAGATCGCGGTGGCGATCGACATGGCCGACGTGCTGATTTTCCTGTGTGACGGCAAAGAGGGGCTGACCTCGTTCGACCGTGAGATCGCCGAAACGCTGCGGCGCTTGGACCGGCCGCTGATCCTGGCGGTGAACAAAATGGACGCGCGCACCGCGCAAAGCAATATTCATGAATTCCACGAGTTGGGCATCGAGCTGATGTTGGAGGTGGCCGCGGAGCATTCGGCCGGGCTGACGGAGCTGCTCACCGCGGTCGTCGGCGAGCTGCGTCGGATGAAGGAACGACGGGGGCCGGCGCAGAAAAGCGCGCCGGATTCGGCGCTGCGCGTCGCGGTGGTCGGCAAGCAGAACGTGGGCAAGAGCACCTTCGTGAACGCCGTCGCCGGCGAGGACCGCGCGATCGTTTCCGATCTGCCCGGCACCACGCGCGATGCGATCGACATCTTCATCGAGAAGGATGGCCGGGAGGTCCTGTTGATCGACACGGCCGGCATTCAGCGGCTGAAAAAAACGCAGCACGCGGTGGAATTCTTCGCGCAGGTCCGTACCGAGCGCGCCATCGGGCGCGCCGACACGATCCTGTTTCTGATCGACTGCATCGACGGCGTCAGCCAAACCGAGAAGAAGCTCGCCGCGCTGATTGCGCGCACCGCCAAGCCGGTGGTGATCGTGGTGAACAAGTGGGACCTGGCGGCGGCGTCGAAGGTGCCGTTCGACAAATACAGCAAGTATGTCTACGACCGGCTGGGCGCATTGGAAGACGCGCCGATCCAGTATATTTCGGCGCTGGAAGGCAAGCGCGTCTGGCAGACGCTCGATTTGGCCCGCGAGCTGTACAAGACCTGGTCGACGATTCTGCCGACATCGCGGATCAACACGACCATCGAAGCGATCAAAGGGGGTTTGGAGCCGCCGCGGGCCAAGCGCGGGACCAAGCCGCGGCTGTACTACGCCACGCAGTTGGGCATCCGTCCGCCGACTTTCGCGGTGTTCGCCTCGCACGCGGAGAACATCGACGAGGACTACAAGAAATACCTGTCGCGGACGTTCAAGGCGGAAATGGGGCTGTCGCAGGTGCCGATCCGGGTGCTGTATCGTGAGTCGCATAAGAAGAAATAAGGGATTGGCCACAAAGGGCACAAAAGTCACATAGCGGAACAGAAGACAGAGGACAAAAGACAGGCGAAACGCCAGCGGCGAAAGAAGTAAAATCCATTGCTGAAGCTGATGGCCAACGCGCTCTTGCGCCCGAAGGGCGCGCACTATTAATAGCGGCGGGTGCAACCCACGGAAAGCGAACCTTCAAAAATTTCCCGGACCTCGAAGGGGTCCAACTCATTCCTGTGCACTGTTTCTTGTTCCCCGTTTCCTGTCTTCTGTTCCCGTAGGTGTTTTTTGTGTCCTTTGGGGCCGGCATTTCTTCTTCAGGCCAGCCACGCATCGCGATTTTCGGCGACGAAGGCGTCGTCGTTGAGAGCGGGGTAGGCTTGGTAGACGCGGTCGATTTCTTCCTTTTGACCGGGCGACAGGTCTTCGGCGGGATCGAGGCACCAGCGGCCGCGCATCAGGCCCTGGCGGACGAGGACTTCATGCAGGCCGGCGATGCAGCCGTGAAAATTGTGGCTGGGGTCGAAGAAGGCCGCATTCGAATCGGTGATCTGGATGGCGCGGGTGAGCAGCGCCTGGGGGATCGGCCGGTTTTCCTTCACGATGGGTTTGATTTCGGTCAGCAAATCGACCGCTTTTTTGGTCCAGACCGACCAGTGGCCGAGCAGGCCGCCGTGGACGCGCTGGGAGATGAGTTTGGTCGGCCCCTGGAAATCGAAGCGGGTGAGCAGGTCCAGGAGGATGTTGTCGTCGTTGCCGGTGTACAGGACGACATCGTCGGCGCGGCCGGCTTCGGCCACCGCGCGGATCACGTCGATGGTCTGGTAGCGATTGAACGGCGCCATCTTGATGGCGAGCAGATTTTCGATGGCGGCGAACTTGCGCCAGAAATCGCAACTGAGCAGGCGGCCGCCGACGGAGGGCTGCAGGTAGAAGCCCATGATGGGGATGACTTCGCTGACGGCTTTCGCGTGCGCGACCAGTTCGTCGTCGTTGGCGGCCTTCATCGCACCGAGGCTGAGCAGGCCGATGTGGTAGCCGAGGTCGCGCGCGAGGGTGGCTTCCTGGACGGCCTGATCGGTGCGGCCGCAGATGCCGGCGATGCGGAAGACTTCACGGCGCAGGTCTATTTCGGCTTGGCGGGAGGTTTCGGCGGCCAGTTCGAGGACCGGCTTGAAGAGGCCGATGTTCGGATCGCGGATCTGGAACTGTGTGGTGTGGACGCCGACGGCCACGCCGCTGGAGCCGGCGCTCAGGTAGTAGCGGGTCAGCGCGCGCTGGTATTTTTCGTCGAGTTTGCGCTCGGCGGTGAGCGCCAACGGATGGGCGGGGATGACCATCCCCGCGCGCAGGCGCTGACGTAGTTGGGCGGTGGAAAATTCGGCTCCGGCCATGACCCCTGACTCCCTTTTTGAATCGGATGGTGAACGAAATGCGCGCGACGCTGCCCGGGTGAGCGCCGCCGCGACGAGATCAGAACTTGCCGTCCCGCGCCTCGTAGTGCGTCGGTTTGTTCAGCGTGGGCAGACCGCCGGAGACCCATTGGGCGGTGGCGCGGATCATCTGTTCGAGCGACACGCGGGGGTAGCCGAACAGCGCGTGGCATTGGGTGGCGTTGTTGAGCAGCGCGGTGGGGGCTTCGACGCCGGTGAGGACCGGGGCGCGGTTGAACAGTTCGCCGAAGCGCACCGCCAGCATGCGGATCGAGACGGTTTCGGGGCCGGTGAGGTTGAGTTTGGCGCTGGGGCTGGCGGCGAGGTCGAGGGCGCGGAGGGTGACGGCGTTGGCGTCGCCCTGCCAGAGGAGGTTGACGTGGCCCATGGTGACTTCGACCGGTTTGCCGGCGTGGACTTTTTGGGCGACTTCGAGCAGGATGCCGTAGCGCAGATCGCAGGCGTAGTTGAGCCGGATCATCACGACCGGGGTTTTCTGGGTGCGCGAAAAATGTTCAAAAATGCGTTCGCGGCCGAGGCAGCTCATGGCGTATTCGCCGACCGGGTTGGGAACGTCGGTCTCGCGCGAACCGCCCAGCGAGACGGGGGTGAGCGGGTAGACGTTGCCGGTGGAGAAAGCGGCGATGCGCGATTTGTTGTAGCGTTTGGCGACCAGCGCGGGCAGATAGGTGTTCATGGCCCAGGTCATGGATTCTTCGCCGGTGGAACCGAATTTTCGGCCGGCCATGTAGATGACGTTGGGCGCGTCGGGGAGATTTTTCCAACTGGCTTCGTCGAGCAGATCGCAGGCGATGGTTTCGATGCCGGCGTCGTTGAGTTCGCGCTTGAGTTCCTTTTCGGAGAAGCGCGAAATCCCGATGACTTTGCGTTTGATCCCTGCTTCGTCCATGCTGCGGCGGGCGAGCTTGGCGAGGGTCGGGCCCATCTTGCCGCCGACGCCCAGGAGGATGATGTCGCCGTCGAGTTTTTTCATGAAGGCGATGAGTTCGGGGGTGGGGCGGGTCAGGAGTTCTTCGAGCTGCTCCTCCGATTCGACGTGAGCCGGCAACAGGCTGTCCGGCGACGTTTTCGGACGCATGGATGTCTCCTGAACGGCGGTGCGTGGGGTGCGAATTCCGAATGGGAAGTGTACCATGAAACGATGAACTCGAAATGCAGCAGCGCAGAGGCGAAAACTTCGAGCGACGGTGGAAAACCGGCCGTCGGCCGGCGCTGCGCCGCCGAATTTGGGTGGTTTGCGGCGCGCGGGTGGAGTACCATGTCCTGCGGCGGAGGGCAGGCATAGGAGGAACGGTTCGTGGCGGAAATCACTCTGTTGGCGGCCGGCACGCGGCCGGCGCGCGCGCTGCACCTGACCTATTGCACCAACGTTCATCCCGGGCAGTCGCTGGCGGATATTTCGCGCTACCTGACGAACGAAACGGCGGCAATCAAAAAGCAGGTTTTCCCCGATCGCGCGATGGCGCTGGGCTTGCGTATCGGCACGCAGCAGGCGGAAGAGCTGATGGGCGTGGCGGCGCCGGCCGGGCCGTTTGCCACGGTGGAAGCGGCACTGCTGGACGACGCCATCTACGATGCGCCACCGACTGCGCGTTTGACGCAGTTCGCTGAAGAACTGGCGGCGGGCGGATATTATTTGTGGGCGGTGAACGCCTTTCCGATTCAGGATTTTCACGCGCCGCGGGTGAAGGAGCAGGTCTACCAACCCGACTGGAGCCGGCCTGAACGGGCGGCGAGCACGATCTGGATCGCGCGGGCGGTGGCGGGGCTGCTGGGGGCGCGCGGCGAAGGCAGTTTGTCGGTGCCGACCGGAGTGTTCAAGGGCGAGCCCGGCGCGCAGGAACTCACCGAGGCCTGCGCGCAGACGATCGCGCTGACGGCGGCGGCGCTGGCCAAACTGCAGCGGGTGACGGGCAAGACCGTCCGGCTGGGGTTGGAGCCGGAACCGTTCACGACCGCCGAAAGCCTGGGCGACTTCAAGACGTATTTTGAAACGCAACTGCTGCCGGCCGGCGTGGCGCGGATCGTGCGGCACCTGGCGGTGTCGCGGGACTTGGCGGAGCGGATTTTCCGCGACCTGGTCGGGTTGAACCTTGACCTGTGCCACCAGGCGATCGAATTCGACGACATGCCGGGGGCGCTCACGATGCTGCACGCAGCCGGCATCCGGGTGATCGGCATTCACGTGTCCTCGGCGTTGGCGATCCGCGATTTTTCGGCGGCGACCAACGCGCTGGAATATCTGCGCCAGTTCAACGAGCCGCGCTACCTGCACCAGGTGGTGGGGCGGCGCAAGGGTTCGCAGGCGCTGTTGCACTGGCCGGACCTGCCGGATTTTTTCAAATTTCCGCAGGGATTCATGGAGGAGCTGGACGAAATCCGGGTGCATTTTCACGTGCCGATTTTCTGCGCGAGCATGGGGCCGCTGGGCACCACTCAGCCGCAGATTTTGCCGGCGCTGCGGCGCGCCGCGGAACTGGACCTGTGCGACACCTGGATGATCGAGACCTACACTTGGAACCTGCTGCTGAAGAAAGGCAACAGCGCGATCATCCAGAGTTCGGTGGGCAGCGTGGTGGAAGGGATCATCGAGGAATTTGCGTGGTTGAAAGAGCAGATGCCGTGGAGGTGAGGAAGCAAGGGTGAAGGATGAGGGATGAAGGAAGAGGAAGGGAAGCAGGTGAGCGAGGGTTGAACGCGGCCGAATTAGAAGGTGGTGCGGGAGGGGTTGGAAGGGGTCGGTTCGACTCCATGCGGGGTCGAAGAAAAATGGGGCGCGACATTTCCGCGGGTTTCACCCATGGCGATTAGTACTACAAGGCGAGTTTCGTTTGAGCCGCAGGAAAACGGGAATGCGGACCGCGGCTTTGCCGCGGATTTTTGTCCACGGGCCATAGGCCCGTGTCACCTATGCCGACGACGGTTTGAACGGCGATTCGCGAATGTCGGGTTGTGGTATTAGCAGACTGGAAGCCTGCGCTACAAAAAACAAGGGCTTTCGGTTTCCGCGACGGACTTTCCTGCTTTCGGCTCTCGGCTTTCCCCTGTTCCCTGACCCCTGTCAAACCAGGGTCATCTGGACCCAACCGAAGGGCACGTCCATGTCTTTGCGGCGGGTGGCGAGGACGCGGGTTTTGGGGAATTCGCGGTAGCCTTTTTCGGACAGGGCCTGCGCGAGGGGCGGGATTTCGCCGACGCCTTCGTTGACGAGGAAGGGATCGAAAATCGCGCCGCCGACGCCCAGCCAGCCTTTGCCTTCGCCGAGGCGGACCAGCGCCGAGCCGGGCGGCAGATCGGCCGCCTGCGCTTGAAGCTGGCGATAGAAAGCTTCGAGCCGCGCGAAGGGCGGGTGCTTGGACAGGAAGTCGAGTTCCAGTTCGATCTGGCGCAGGCCGTAGGCGCGCAGGGCGGTCAGGAGCGCTTCGGGCTGCGCCAGCAGCGCCAGGCCCGCGGCGGAAGCGGCATCGGCGCCGGCGGCGCCGTCACGCGAGGCGTCCACCTGCACCTGCAAGCGCAGATCGGCGTCGGCCACGATGGCTTCGTAGACCGTGCGGTCGGCGTAGTCGGGATTTTCGGTGTAGCCGCGGGCGCGGGTGAGGTAGACCGGTGCGCCGGAATTGCGCGGGCGGCGCGGCGCGCGGCCGCGATCGAAATCGCCGCCGCCTCCACCCCCGCCACCCCCGCCACCCCCGCCGGCTCCGCGGCCGATGGCGACTTCGGCGGCTTCCAGCGGTGCGGCCTGTTCTTCGGTGGGCACATCCACGGCGTTTTGGATCAGGGTATCGACGAGGCCCAGCGCCTTGAAGGAAACTTCGCTGTCACGCACGGTGATGCGGCGCATCAGGTCGTTGCCCCCGAGGAGCGCCTCTTCCAGCCGCCGCGCGACCTGCAGCGAGCCGGCTCGCCAGGTGCGATTCAGCGTGACTTCCGTCAGGCTGGTCTTGAAGCGCTCGTTGTAGTTGCCGTCGGAATCGCGCGCGAGGGTGTTGAGCAGCGCGGAGCGGATCGCGCCTTTGACGCTGGAACCCGGCAGCACGGCCTTGCCGGCGCCGAGGCGGACGAACGGCAGAATGGTTTCGGGCACCTGCTTGTCCGGCCAGCGGTAGGCGGCGACGGCGATTTCGCCGGGCTTGGCCTGGAACCGGCGCAGGATGTCGCTGAGACTGGGCCCGCGCGGCGCCGCCGGCGCGCTGCGCGCCCGCCCGCGATCGTCGCGCCCGCCACCTCGACCG
>JBOHNC010000122.1:0-8627 GCA_050730415.1 Planctomycetota bacterium | reverse complement strand
GCTCGGAGGCCTCGCGCCGACACCCGGGACCCTGGGTTCCCTTCGGTCACCCATGGCTACCGCCAGGCGGCCGCTTGCGGGGCCAAGAAACGGACGGCGGAACAATTGTGGGTAGTGCTCGGGACCTGGGGGCACGGAACCAACCTGTTCCCTCATTCCTCCCCGCCGCCGACCTGCCGCCGACCTGCCGCCCGCGTGCTGGCGTTCGCTCATGATCGCATACAATACAATTCTAGGGTTTGTACCCCCAGACCCCCCTGCCCACGCCACCTCCCTGCCTGACCGGATGATGCCCGCCGTGCCCAACGGATCCGAACAGATTTGCGCCATCTGCAAGCAGGTCATTGCCTCGCCCATGGACGCCGTCGGCTTCCCCCGCTCCATCGAGCTCGACGACTGCCGCGTCCCCGAAATGTCCGACGCCGTCACCCACTACAACTGCGTCTTCGGCCTCATGAAGTTCAACGATCTGGTCAGTGACATCATCGATTTCTACAAGCTGTTGCACCCCCAGCGCGACCGCATCAAGATCGCCGACCGCAACATCATCTACTACATTAAGGACCAGAACGACCTGCGCGTCATCCTGCTCAATTCCTATGTGCGCTGCTCCCTGCCCCCTGACAAAGCGCCCGATTTCGTCACCGACCTCCAGGCCCTGTACATGGGCAAACCGGCCGGCCGCACCAATCTCTGCAGCCCTTCGCCCTCCTCGGCCTCCGGCGCAACCGGCGCCGCAACCGTCGGCGACGCCTTCGTCAAACGCCGCAGCATCTACCTCCATTTCGCCAAGGACCTGACCACGCTCACGCCGCAAGGCATCCGCATCCAGCGCATGCTGGATTTCGTGGACGTGCGGGCCCTCGAGAAACTGCTGCCTGAATTCCGCCAGATGGCCGAATCCGCCAAAGCCATGTCGGCCTTCAAGAAGCAATCCACTCCTGTGGCGCCGGGCGGCGGCGCCGCACCGCAAGTTCCGCGTGTCACCCGGATGATCGGCCGGAACCTTGTCAGCGGCGCAACCCCCCTCGGGCAGGCCATCCAGCGGATCCAGCGCAACTTGAGCGATCCCGCCCCGGCCGGCGGACACCCCAACGCCGAGCCGTACCAACCGCCGCCCATGCGGCGCCCGGGCTCCTCCAGCATTTCCGCCGCGCCGGGCGGCGCAGTTCCGGCCGCTCACGCTCCAGTCGCTCACGCTCCAGTCGCTCACGTTCCGGTCGCTCGCGTTCCGGCCGCTCACTTGCCCGGCGCGCACGTGCCGGCCATCCCGCATCCGACCCACACGCCGGCGCCGCCCAGCCGGCCGGCCGCACCGCAGCAACCGCCCGCCATCCCGCACCCCACGGCGCAGATTCAGCATCTGACCTCGGTGCCTGAAATTCCCCAGCCAGCCGCCGGGTCGGCGGCGAACAGCCTGGAACACACCACTCCGCCGCACACGCCCGCTTTTGCGCGCGCCTTCGAAAGTCACCTCGGCCCGGTCGGCAAGTCCGGCATGGGCCGCCCGGGGTCGGCCGGCTCCTCCGGCATCAGCACCGCCGCAACGCAGGCCGAACCTTCTGAAGCGCAGGCGGTGACCATCGGCATCGTCACCGTCTCCGACCGCGCCAGCCGCGGCGAATATGAGGACCTGGGCGGACCCGCGGTCGCGGCCTTTCTCGACGAAGCGCTCACCACTCCCTATACCGCCATGCGGGCGGTCGTTGCCGACGAGCGCGAGCAATTGCGGTCCATCCTCGTGCGCATGTGCGACCGCGACCATTGCTGCCTGATTCTGACGACCGGCGGGACCGGCCCGGCCGAACGGGATATCACGCCGGACGTGACCGAGGAGGTGGCGCCGAAGCTCCTGCCCGGGTTCGGCGAAGAAATGCGCCGCGTCTCGCTGCAATACGTCCCGACCGCGATTCTGTCGCGGCAGCTCGCGGCCATCCGCGGGCAAACGCTGATCATCAACCTGCCGGGGCGGCCGAAGTCGATCCGGGAGTGTCTGACGGCCATCTTCGCCGCAGTGCCCTATTGCATCGATCTGATCGGCGGACCGACGCTCGACACCAATCCCAGCGTGATCAAAGCCTTCCGGCCGGAGCGCAAGTAGCCGCCCCCGATTGGCCGTTCAGTTTCCGCCGGCGACCCCGAGGAATCAGCCAACATGCTCCGCCATTTGCGGCCCCTTACCATCCTGAGTCTGCTGACCGGCGCCGGAGCGCTGGTGGCCATCGTGGTGGACGCCTTCGTGTCCATCTCGAGCATCATGGCTTACAGCAATCCCGCCAAGCTGCAATCCGCGATCTACCAGTTCACGCACACCTCGCAGACTCCCGCCCAGGTGCGGGATTCGATTCTGATCGACATCGTCGTCTACGGCCTCATGGGGTTGGGCTCCATCGTGGCCGCGGGCGCCAATTTCATGGCGGCGCGTTCTTACATGGACGCCAAACGCTACCGGGTGGCGGTCTTCACCGCGGTGCTCAACCTGATCCCCTGCCTGTTCGGCTGCTGCCTGCTGGGCATTCCGGTCGGCATCTACGCGCTGGTGGTGCTGACCAGCCCGCCGGTGCGCGAGCTGTTCGCGCTCACCGACGACGCCGAACGTCGCCGGCGCCTGGCCCGGGCACATTCAGGCGCATCGCTGGAGGACCCCGGCGACCGCCGCGGCCCCGGCGCGGGCGGCGGCGGCAGCGACTCGAACAACCCTACCCGCCCGGGACCGGGTGGCGGCGAGACCGACGAGGACCGCAGCGGCGGCGACGATTCGGAACGCAACGATCTTTGACGGTGCGGCCGGGCCATTCGGCATCAGCATGCAGGCCGGCGGCAGCGTGCAGGAGCAAAGCGCATGCGTGAGCATCTCCAGCGTTTGAGCGGGTACAGCCGCCTGGTCGCGGGCGGCGCGGCTTTCTTCGCGGTGTGCGAAGTGGTTTGCTTGGGGCTGATTCTGTTCAGCCATCCCAAGCCAGTGGCCAAAGGCGTGGTCAATCCCTTCGATGAAAACACCGCCGCTCTGGGTCACGTGATCGACACCGTGATTGCCATCGTCTGCCTGGTCGTTCTCGCCGCCGGCGCCGCGGTCGACTGGCTGGCGACGGCCTGGTTGAAAGGCGCCCGACACTACCGCCTGCTGGTGGGCGTCGCGGTGTTCAACCTCGCCCTGTCCATTTTCACCCTCAACCTCGGCCTGCTCTCGATCCTCGCGGTGCTCCTGACCCTGCCATTCGCGCTGTACCTGACGGTGGCACTGATCGCCGACGACGTCAAACAACTGTTCCGCGCGGTCGAGACCGGCAAGAGCTTCGAGGAAGCCTGGGCGGGCAAAGCCTTGCTGGTGGGGCGCAACACCCCGTTCGACCGCACCGCCGCCCTGGCCGAACTCGAACAGATCGCGGCGCCGAAGGCTGCCGCACCGTCGTCGGCCTTGAAACCGGCCGGCGGGCGACCGGGACCGGCCGGCTCGGGCACGCGACCGACCGCTTCGGGTACGCGGCCGACCGGCTCGGGCACGGGGCCGACCGCCTCGGGCACGCGGCCGATGGCTTCCGGCGCGCGACCCATCGGCAATTCCGCCGGCGCAAAAAAACCGGCCCCCGGCAGCAGCAAACCGACCGGCCGCGGCGGCACCGGTTCCAAGCCGCATTGAAGCCGGTTTGAAGCCGGATGGCTGCGGTGCGAGCGGGCGACCCTGCGGTTCCAAAATCACGGCCCTAACACTACAACGCGAATTTTGTTCGAGCGGATGGAAAACGGGATACGGACCGCGGCTTCGCCGCGGTTTTTTGTCCACGGGCCATGGGCCCGTGCCACCTGTGTCCGTGGCGGTTGAACGGCGATTCGCGAATGTCGCGTTGTAGTGCCAAACGGTCTTTGCGGAAGTGGGTTTAAGTTGCGAAGAGGAAGAGAAGAGGAAGACCGGCGAGTCAAGCCTCGCCTGAGGAGAGCGGCGTCAAGCCGCCGCACTCCATACGTGTTTTCTGCGTGCGCGACGGGAGCTTGGGCGAGTTCAATTTACTTCTGGAGGATCACTTGGGCAGTTTCTAATGGCCGGATTCGCCGTCCGCCTATATCCTATAGAGGTTGCCAGACGCACTCGATCGACCGGCCCCGCCCTGACGCGTTATGCAGGCGGGACCGCGACGAGGCCATTCCCCACCTGGCGCAGCCGCGCCCCGCGCCCGGAGTTCTCATCGTGAAGCGAATGCCTGTCCTGATGGTGCCGATATTGGCCGGCCTGCTCGCCGCCGGCGCGCTGCGCGCCGGCGAGGATGGCGACGCCGATACAACCACCGCCACCGCGGCCAATGCCATGCTCAAGCAGATGATCCAGGAACTGGCGCAGGTCAAAACCGAAAACGCCCGCCTGCAGACCCAGTTGAAAACCGCTCAGACCCAGGCCTCCACGCTGGCCGATCAGAACCGCGAGCTGGAAGACACCAACCGCCGAATGCGGGCGGTGCTGCGCGATCTGGCCCAGCGCGGCTTTCCCGTCTACGAAGTCCTGGGCCGCGATGCAACCGGCCAGCCGGCGCTCAACCCGGACGTCACGCCCGAAGTCGCCAAACGCATCAAGCAGTTGGTCGAAGTGCTGGCCGACACCCCGCTGCCGCGCGACGGCCACCACGAGGACTGGGACTGGTCGACGGCGGCTCAAAATGCGCGGGATGAACTGGTGAAGCTCGGCGCGCCGGCGGTCGATCCGCTGCTCGACCTGGCCGCGAAGACATCCAACCCGGTGGTGAAAATGCGCGCTGGCGCCACGATTCTGGCCATCCGCCAGTCGAGCCAGGCGGTCAAATCCGCGACGGTGCTGGATATCGGCGACCGCGGCGATATGGTGTCGATCGGCCTGGGCGACAACCAAGGCATCGCGCTCGGCCAGATTTTTCTATTGATGCGCGGCGAGGCCTACGTCGGGCAGGTGCGGGTCACGCATGTTTGGAGCGACCTGTGCGTGGCCAGCGAAGTCGACCGGCTGGACAACCCGAAAGTCGGTGACACCGCGGTCGCGCTGATCAATCTCCGCAGCGCCGCGGCAAGCGGCGCCGCGCCCACCGCGCCCACCGCGCCCGCGGGCTCGCCGGTCATTGCCACGCCGACGCCCACCCTCCCGAACTCTGCCGCCCCGCCCGGAGCGACGCCGGGGACGCCAGCCACCGAACCAGCCCCATCCGGTACGACGCCGCCGACCGCACCGGCGAGCAATCCGCCGGCACCGCACCTGGTCGGACCGCTCATTCCCAACGCCCCCACCCCGCCGCCCGCGCCGCCCGCTGCATCTGGCTCACCGACCTCACCGGCCCCTTCACCTGCGCCGGATGCGGGCGACGGTGGCAATTTGCCCGGACCGCCGCAGCCGGTGCAGTGAAGGCCTCAGTACAAGAAAATGCCGGCGACCGATGGCCCAGGTGGTCGCATAGGATTTCCACCAGCGCCGGCATTTTCTCGGACTGAAAACCTCGCCAACAGAATTCACATAATATATTCTATTTGTTCGTGTTATATGTTTTTTATTGGCATGCAACCAACGTGAATTGGAAGGACCTGGCAGACCCGATCCGACGGGTCCTTTGCAATATACCATATATTCGCATGTGTCTAGTATATTCCCTTGACTTCAGCCAGAATCCGTGCTATTTTAGATATGCGGATGCTTTAATCCGTATTCGGAGCGGCGAATGATTTCCCAAACCACCGAATACGCCTTGCGCGCGGTCGTCAGCCTGGGCTACCGACCGACTGCGCCCATGACCACTCAGCAAATCGCGGAAATGACCCAGGTGCCGGTCAATTACCTGTCCAAGGTTCTGCAACTCTTGGTTCGCGCCGGCATACTCAGCTCGCAACGCGGCATCAACGGCGGTTTCACGCTTGTCAAGCGCCCGGCCGACCTGACGCTGTGGGATGTCGTCAACGCCACCGAGCCGATCCGGCGGATCGAGTGTTGCCCGCTGGCGATTCCCGGCCACGCGCACGGCCTGTGCGCGCTCCATAAGCGCCTCGACCAAGTCATCGCGCTGATCGAACAGAAATATCGGGAAACCACCATCGCGCAGTTGCTCAACGACCCCGACGCCGCGCCGCCGTTGTGCGACTGGCCGCGCGGACTGGAATCCGCCCGGCCTCCGCAAGTGCAGCCATAACCCGCTTTTCTCCCCAAGGGTTTGGGGGCGTTGAAAATGCGTGGGAATGAGGGGACGCCGGAACCGGAGAGCGATCCGCGACGGAAAAGCAACCGTAGCCCGATCAAACCTTTGGAAGGGTGGTGGTCGCCAGACCGCCCCCGCGCGATCCAAAGCAGAACCGCGGCTCCGACAAGTTACCGCGCGGAACCGCATCCGGCGGTCAACGAAGGCTGTGCAATGCCATGCATCGCGCGCGAGGTTCCGCGCGGGAGGACGGGGATGGTGCGACATCGTCTCGGACCGCGCGGGCGGTCTGGCGACCGCTTTCCCGGGGTTGGTTTTTCGGGCTGCGCCCTTCAAACCAACCAGCGGGCTATCTTCTGAAGCCCTTTCAGGGCAGCGGAAAGATCGGCGTGGACGGGCGACACGCGCTGAGCAGCACGACGGTCATGGCACGGCCCGGAGATAAAATCTTCAGAGCCCATTGTCCTCTCACGTCTTGCCGAAATCGCGCAGGCTCTGGATCCGCGTTTTGGACTGTTTGCGTTCGATCGGGTCTTCGTACAAACCGTAGAAGGTCAGGACATCGATCGCGGCATTTTTTACTTCCTGGTGGATGGTCACCGATTTGGAGACCTCCTTGAGCTGCGCGATTGCGGCCGCCTTGCCGGGCAGATTGCGCTGAACGACTTCGTTCAGCCCCTTCACCGCCGCGGCGCCCTCGCGCCAGACGACCGACGTGAGCATGCGTTGGAGCACTTCGAATCCGGGCTGCTCCTGGCAGGCCAGGGCCTTGGCGGCGCCGACGCGCAGGCCTTCGATGGTGTGGCCCATCAACTGCTTCAGGATCGGCACCGCGTCGGGCACGGTCATCGCGCCGATCGCTTCGAGCACGGCCAGCCGTTCGTCCACGCCGCCCAACTCCAGCCGCTTGAGCAGCCGTTCGCCCACATCCGGGCCGTAGTGATTGAGCGCCAGCGCGGCCGCCTTGCGCACGGCCGGGTCGTTGTCCTGGAGCAGTGCGAACAGCTGGTTCAGGACGATCGGCGAGGTATGCGTGTGAAAGTAGGTCAGGCCGGCCACCCGCACGGTCGGGTCGGCGCCGAAAATCTGCGACAGCGCGCGGCATTCGTCGCGATATTTGCCGGTGACTTTTCCCAGCGCAATGGCGGCCACGATCCGGTGCCGCGGGTCTTCGTGGGTCAGGCGCTGGCGCAGCCGCGCGATTAATGCGTCGTCGTGGATGTCCTCGATCGAATCGATGGTGACCGCACAGATTCGCGGGTCTTCGTCGAGCAGCGCGCGGCGGGTCATCGAACTGGCCGACGGCGAACCGACTTTGCCGAGCGCCTTCAGCGCCTGCTGCCGGATTTCGACGTTTTCGTGCTTGAGCAATTCCCCCAGGCCATCGACCGCGGCATCGCTGGGCTTGTCAAAAAAGTACCGTTGCGCGGTGTTGCGCACCTCTTCGTCGCCGTCTTCGACCACGGTGGACAGGGCCACGCCGCTGATGCGGTCGCGGCGATGGGTCAGGGCCACCGCGGCGGCTCGGCGAATTGCGGCGGCGGGGTTGTCCAGACATTCGGCCAAGAGATCGACCGCGGCTTCGCCTTCGATGAAGGAAAGCTGCGGCACCACCAGCGCGCGGACCAGGCCGGGCATGTCCAGTTCCAGCACGTCCTGAATCGCGCCGACGCTCCGCGCGCAAGCCTTCAGCGCCGCCTTGGCGTCGTTGAGCAACTGAAACAGTGCGTCGGGATCGGGCTGGCCGCCTTCGAGACTGTTGCCGTACACCGCGACCACGCCGCGGGTCGGGGCGTGCACCAGCCAGGCCAGCGGGACGAGCGCGGCCGGATGGCCCAGGCGCTGGAGGGATTTACACACCGCGCGGCGCACCCCCAGATCGCCGTCGGCCAGCGCATTGACCAGGGCGGTCAGGGCGGTGGTGTCGGTCGTTTGGGAGAGCAGATGTGCCGCGTCGCAACGCACCTGTGCAACCGGGTGGGATTGGAGCTGCTGGATTTCTTTCGCGAGTCGTTCGTCCATGGCCCATTCCCCCCGCGCGGCGCTTGGGAGCGCGCCGTGTTGGCACCGTGGCCATTGTATTCCGGCGGTCGCAATCGTCACTGAGATTCGCTGCTCGCCCGCGCCACCGCCCGCGCTGCAAAGCCTTTCGGTTTTCGGTAATCTTTCATGCCAGAATCAGCCCTGGTGGCGCGTCAATATTGAATTCAGGGGGCGGTGAGAAGACAAAACCAAGAGCCGGTGTGAACGCCGGCGCCTTACCCACAGCTGTCGCGCATGACTCGGAAACCCCGACCGTCAGGTCGCCCTCTTCGCGCCAACGGCGCGAGGGTTCAGAGCCAGGGGTTGCCGAAGGTCTTCCGCAGGCGCACCCCTGGAAGCGGTCGCCAGACCGCCCCGCGCGGACTGAGACGATGTCGCGTTTCCCACGTTTTTCCGCGCGGAAGGTCGCGAGCGACGGGCCGAAATGCAATCGCTTCGTTG
>JBOHNC010000121.1:0-1926 GCA_050730415.1 Planctomycetota bacterium | reverse complement strand
GGTCGTGAACCTCGGCATCGATTCGATCGCGGTCCGCGCGCCGCAAACCGAAGACGGCTGCCCCGCCAACAAGCTCGGCATCCACTTCGAAGACGGCCGCACCCTGCCCACCTACGATTGGTATTCCGCCCGAGTCCCCGAACCGGTCGCGCCCTCAGCTTCCAGAAACGCGCCGCACTGATCGGGAGCGCTTCATCACAACGACCCCGGAGTCTGCGCTCGGCGCGTCCCAGCAATCGCCCCAACCGCCCCAACCGCCCCAAGGAGGTTCTCCCATGCTCGAAATTGCGCGCGACACGTCGCCGCCCTTGCCGCGAAGCAGCGGCGCGGGCCGGCGGCTCACCGGCGTTATGGCCGTGGCCGCGGCACTGATGTGGGCGGCATTCCCCGCCGCTGCGGCAACACCCGCCCAGCGGACCCTGCCCGTCGCCCGTCTGATTGCCAATCTGGAAGCTTACATTAAAGAGCACCCCACCGATGCGGGCGCCTACAACCGTCTGGCGCGCGTGCATGTTGCAGTCGTTCTCGACCACGCCGCCAGCGTTCAAGTAGAGACCTACAGCGGTGAACAGATGGGCGTCGCAGAACGCCAAGACAACCAGGAGGCCACGGAACTGCTCAATCACCTGTACGCTGCAATCCGCAACTTCGCCCGGGCCATCGAACTCGATCCGAAAGATCCCCTGTTCCAACTGAACTACGGCTATTTCCTGGAACATGCCCCCGATCATACCGATTGTCCCGCGCCGTTGATCGCCGACTCCGCGCCCACGCCCGCCGAGGAACAGAAATGGGCGCCGCTGGTGCGCCAATTGGACAGCCCTGCCGCCACCGATCGCGAGGCAGCTCAGGCGCAACTGAAAGCCGCCGGCGCGGATGCCTTCGCCGTGTTGCGGGAGCACCGCAACGACTCGAATTTACAGATCCGTTCATTGGTCCTGGAACTTCTGGCCGGCGCTCCGCCGCTGGCCGCCGAGACCGCCGTGGCCACACCGGCACAGAAAGAGAAGTGGGACCCGCTGGTGCGGAAACTCGACAGCCCCGCCGCTGCCGACCGCGACGCGGCCATGGCACAGTTGCGAGCCGGTGGCATCGACGCGGTGCCGGTGCTGCTGGCCAATCTGAACACCTCCAGCGTCCAGACGCACGCCAGCGTACAGGAGCTGCTGCACGCGATCCATAAATTGGCTTGGCAACAGCAGGCGCTCGACCATTATTGGCAGGCCTACCAGTTCAGCTTCGACACCGCGCTGCAATCGATGCAAAAAAACGGTTTCCAGATGGTCGATCTCAACGCCGAAGCCGAAGTGGACTACCGCGCCCTCGTCAAGCAGATCGGCCTCACCGACGAACGCCGCAAGAACTTGGCAACCATCGACGCTGGCGACAAGAAATTGCTCCAAGCCCGCGCCGCCGCCAGAGCCGAGAACCTGCCGTTCCTCGTCCCACCCGGCTTCTCGCCGGTTGTTTTCTCCCTGACCGCCGCCCAGCCGCTGCATGCGCTGGTCGACCCCGCCAAGTCTGTTCACTTCGATCTCGACGGGGATGGCTACGCGGAGCGGCGGATGTGGGTCCAGCCCGACACGGCCATCCTGTGCTGGGACCCCGGCTGCACCGGCAAAATCACCTCCGGCCGGCAACTGTTCGGCAACGTCTCGTGGTGGATTTTCTGGGACAACGGCTACCAAGCCCTCGACGCGCTCGACGACAACCGCGACGGCGTGCTCACCGGCAATGAACTGACCGGCCTGTGCGTCTGGCGCGACGCCAACCAAAACGGCGTCAGCGATCCGGGCGAAGTCGTCCCGGTCGTGAACCTCGGCATCGATTCGATCGCGGTCCGCGCGCCGCAAACCGAAGACGGCTGCCCCGCCAACAAGCTCGGCATCCACTTCGAAGACGGCCGCACCCTGCCCACCTACGATT
>JBOHNC010000120.1:0-14018 GCA_050730415.1 Planctomycetota bacterium | reverse complement strand
GGAAGGAGCAGCCGCGCCGCCGGCGGCGTGGGCGTCGGCCGTCTGCACGCTGACTTCGGGCAGCAGCAAATCCTGTTCGCGGATGGTGTCGCCGTCACCGAGACTGACCGCACGCTGAATCACGTTTTCCAGCTCGCGGATGTTCCCCGGCCAGGGGTGGCGGCGCAGCCGGTCAAGCACCGACTGGTCGAAGCGCAGCCGCGGCCGGCCGAACTTCCTGCCGAACTTGGCCAGCAGGTGGCCGGCCAGAAGCGGGATGTCATCGAGCCGGTCGCGCAGCGGCGGCAGAAGGATCGGGATGACGTTCAGGCGGTAGTAGAGATCCTCGCGAAAACTCCCCGTGCGGACCATCTCGAGCAGGTCGCGATGCGTGGCAGCGACAAACCGGACATCGATGCGTTTGGTCTGGTTGGAACCGACCGGCTTGAATTCAAGGTTCTCGATGACGCGCAGCAGTTTGACCTGCATGGACATGCTCATTTCGCCGATCTCATCGAGAAACAGCGTGCCGCCATCGACCGAGGCGAGCAGTCCTTCGCGGTCGCCGGCCGCGCCGGTGAAGGCCCCGCGGACGTGGCCGAAAAGTTCGCTTTCGAGCAGGGTTTCGGTGAGCGCTCCGCAGTTGGCCGGCAGGAACGGCTGCTTGGCGCGCATCGACAGCGTGTGCAGGCAGCGCGCGATCTGTTCCTTCCCGGTGCCCGACTCGCCGACAATCAGCACCGTCGAATCGGTCTGCGCCGCGCGCCGGACGAGGTCCAGGACTTTGCGCATGGCCGGCGTGGAAGCGATGATGTCGCCGTGGTGGAACAGATCGGAGGTCAGCGGATGCTGGGCGTAGTAATGCGCGCGGTCGAGCGCGGTGGCGACTTTGCGGCGCAGCACGTCGGTGTCGAAAGGTTTGCGGATGAAATCGAACGCCCCCAGCCGCATCGCTTCGACGGCGGTGGTCCAGTCGACGAAGGCGGTGATGACGATGACCGGGATGTCGTATTTCTGTTCGCGGAAACGGCGCAGGAATTCGATCCCCGGCATTTTGGGCATGCGCACATCCTGGATGACCACGCTGATGTCGCGTTCGCCGGCCCACTGAAGCGCCTCATGGCCGCTGTCGGTGCTGAGAACCTCGTAGCCCTCGCCGCGAAAAATGGTGCACAACAGATCGCGCAGACCGGGTTCGTCTTCAAGGATCAGCAGGGTTTGCTTGGAGGGCTGGGTCGGCATGGGATCTCCGGTGGCGGGCGCGACGGTGGGGCGTGCATGCCCGCCCGCCGACGCCGCGGCTAGGGCGGCGTCGCCACCTTAAAAAACAGCACACTGCGTTGGCCATCTTGGCGGACGACCAGGGCAAGCGTGCCGTCGGGTCCGACCGCCATGCGCTCGGGCAAACCGGGAATGGACGATTTCCAAAGCAGGTGTCCGTCCTTGCGGGCGTAGGCGTGCAGCACCTGATCGTCGGTGGCCACGTAGACGGTGGTGGCGGTGGCGCACGGACGCACCGGGTTGCCTTCCAGCACGATGCTCCAGATGGCCGCCGCCTGCGGCCCGTCGCGCAGCGTGCGCAATTCCAGCAGCGACTGACCGCCGCCCAGCCCGGTCTGCAGGTAGGTGGTTTGGTCGTCGAGCACACAGAGGGTGCGGACGCTGATCGTCGCGCTGCTTTGCAACCACAACCGGGTCGAATCGTTGAGATCGATGAGTTCCACGCCGCCGTCGGATTCGAGCACCAAGGCCTGGTAGTCGCTGTCGCCGGCGGTCGTGGGACGGGCCACGATTTCCAGTGGCCCGGTGATCGGCTGCGCCGGGCTGAAACTCCGCGTGTTGTTCCAGTCGCCGATGGAAAGCTGAATCAGGTTGCCGCCATCGTCGACACCATAGGCGGTGTCGCTGCCGGCCATCACCACGGGAATGGGTTTGAACTTCAGCTTGCCGACCGCCTGGGCGGGCTGATCGGGATTCTGAAAATCAGCGGTGTACAGGCGGCCGTCGAGCCCGATGTACAGCGCCATTTCGGCGCCTTTCTGAAATGGATTCTGGAACAGGGTCAGCGGCGTGGCCGCTTCCATCGGCGTGTGAATGGCGCTGACCTGCTGGTCGCCCAGCCCGACGCGGACCAGCCGGCAGTCGCGCACCGGCAGCCAGACGGCATCCTTGGCGGCATCCATCACCGGCGGATTCTGGAGCGCCCACCATTCGGGCGGCATGAGTTCCGTGTTGAAATCGGCGGCTTCGCGATGGCGCTGGCCGTCGGGAATCTGGATGAGCTTGGCGGGCGGGAAGGTGTCGGCGCGGGTGGAGGGTCGCAGACACATCAGGGTGCCGCCGTCGAGCAGGTACAGGTCGGGGCCGATATAGGCGAGCCCGTTGCAGGGGGCGGCGCCGAGCGCGCGGTGCCAGACCGGCTCGATGGACAGCGTCACTTCCACATCCAGGTGGCGGCGCTCGTCGGCGGTCACCCGGTGCGGCGAGAATCCTTGCAGCTGAATTTCGATCGCGCGGTCGTCGCCCACCTGCACGCGGAACACGCACGGAGTTTTACCGACCGAATGCCCGTCAATCAGCACCTCCGCGCCGGGGGGCGTGGAACCGGCTTTGAACGGCACGGAGATTTTGCGGCGCGCGAGGTCGTCGGGGTAGCGCTGCAAAAGGTCGCTCCAACTCTGCCGCGCATCGTCGATGCGCCCCTGATTTTCCAGGTCCTGAGCGGTGCGCACCTGGCTGTCGATTTCCAGCCGGCGAGTGACCAGCGCGTTCAACTGGGTCACGATATCGCTCACCAGGGAGGGATACGGGGCCAATTGAATGGCGGCGGCGCGCAGTTGGGCTTCGGCGTTGACGGGGTTGGCCGAGGGCTTGGTGGCGGCGGCCAGGGTCGCCTTGGCCTGGCTGGCGGTTGCGTCCATTTCCTGGATCAGTTCGTCCGCGCGGCGCTGCGCCATGTCGCCGTAGGCCAGGCGCGGCTGCATCTTCGCGACGGCCTGGTAGGCGGCCACCGCGCCCGGCAGATCGGTGCCGGCCACATCGAGGGCGACGGCGGCGGCGAGCGCCTTGCGCTGGCCGCTCTCCGCGGCGTCAATGTCGGCGAGCGCGGCCTGGATCGGTTCGAGGTCGGTCTTGTCCTGGCCGGCCAGGGCCATGGCGTGGAAAAACGCGATCCGCGCAGCCGGATAGCGGCCTTCCGCGGCTTTGACCCGGCCGATCATCAGCCACTTGCCGATTCCGTTTTCACGGAGGGCTTTCGCACGTTCAACCAAGCTGCGCTGGAATTTGGCGCGATCGCCCTCGATTCTCTTTTTGATGCCGGGAATATCCTTGAAGGTCTCGCCCAGTTCGTCCAGACGCCGGTACAGATCCTGCAGATCGAGCCGGCCGGCCTGGCCTTCCAAGTCGGCCATTTTCTGGTCGGCCTGGCGGCGGTGCTCGGCGTCGATCTCATGGTTGACCTGATCGATGTCGGAGGCGAGGTTGGGGTAGATGGCTTCGAGCTTCCGGCAGGCGGCGTGCGCGGCATCGTACTGCCCGTTTTCGACTTTGCTGTGAACGGTGCGGCGGAGTTCATCCAGCGCGTTCTGGTATTCCTGCGTGTGGTCGGTGCCCAGCTGCATGCAGATGAAAAAGATCACCCCCAGCGCCACCAGCCCGCCGGCGCCGTAGAGGACGATGTTGCGGATCAGCCGCGAGCGGCGCAAGCCGGCGGCGCGCTTCAAGTGGGCGATCGAGGCGGTCTGATTGGCCAGATCGGACTGCTGGCTGGTGTCCCGCTGAATCTCCATGGCGGTGCGGGTGTCGGCCAAGGCCGCGTCGAGTTCGCGGCGCTCGGCATCGGTGCGCGCCGCCTCCCGCAGACGCCGGTAGATGCCCATGGCGTCGTAGTAGCGATGGCGCGAGCGATGTTCGCTGGCCAGGAATTTCAGTTCGCCCACCGGCACCAGTTCGATGTCCCGTTCGTCGATCCAATCGACCAGGAGCTTGTATAGCGCGTTCCGGCCGATGCAGCTTTTGCAGACCATCGTGTCGACGGTGCGGTTTTCCTGGACCCACTTGAAGACCCGTTTTTTCAGGGCGTTTTCGCCGAGTTCTTTTTGCACCGCGGGCGTGAGCGATTTCTCGGTGGGGCGAAAGACCAGGTAGGGCGAGGTGATGCGCTGCTCGTGCTGGCGCCAATCCTCGGCCCGCGTGGCGGCGTCCGCGACCAATTTGCGCGGGTCCATGCGGAAGGAGGTGCCGCCGGCGACGATCGCCTGGCGCTCCCCTTCGCTGACCGTCTCCTTGAATTCGAATTCGCCCTTGCGCCAGGTGAACAAGTCGAAGATTTCTTCTTCGATCTGGAAGCGCACCGCCTCCTCGATCTGCTGTTCGGTCAGACCGGCGGTTTCGATCAGGATTTCACCCAGCTTGCGCGGCTTGGTCTTCTGGATCTGGAGCGCTTTTTCAATGGCTTCGTCGGTGACCAGGCCGCGCGCGATCAGCAGGTCGCCCAAGAGCACCCGCTCGCTCATCCCCGCGCTGGAAATGGTGAGCTGGCCGTGGTCGATGAGCAGCTTCTTGGTGTCTTCGGCGTTGGCGACAGTGAGCAGGCCCGTCGCCTGGCTTTCGGCCAGGGAGGTGATCAGGTCGCTCAGCAGGATCGACTCGAGCATTCCCTTGCGCGGGGCCATGATTCAGGGGTTTCCTTGCCCGGTACCTCCCGGTGCGGAGTTGCCAGGCGCCAACGAATCGCCGCCTATTTTAGTCGCGCCGGGCGGGTTTGGGGGCGACGGCCGGCAAATGCGGCAGCCCGGCGGCAGTTCCATCCCGCCCCCCACCGCCCCCTCTGCGCGCGGAGCGACGGATTTAACGGCCGCGTCCGCAGCTACCCATGCCCACCGCCCCCTCTGCGCGCGGAGCGACGGTCAGGTTCGCCGCCGCGGCGGTTTCGGCGGCTCCTGCGACGCATCCCCCGAGGGCGTGTCGCTGGTGGGCTGATCGCCGGAGGAGTCGTCCGGCTGCGTCGGCGCCACCCCGAAGATCAACTGCATCAATTCGGGGTAGGATTCGTCGGCGGCGCTCACCAGGCAGAACAGGCAGCGCCGAAAGGCCTCGTAGCTGACATCGCCGTCGTCGACGGGCAGGTCGATTTCGGCGCGCACTTCGCCGTCGCGCGGGTCGAAGCCGAACTTCATCAGGATGTACTGCATGTTCATTTCCAGCAGACGCTGGAAGATGCGCGCGGTGCCCTTGCCGGCAGGAATGACGAGGTAGTTCGGGATCAGAAATCGGACCCGGTTTTTTTCGGCGTCGAACAGAATCAGGCAGTGATAGGCCGCGTGGTCGCCGCGAAAACTGGTCCGGATCAGGCCGGCCTCGGGCTCGACATCGTAGTTCCAGGCGTCACGGTCGAGAAAGCGGGCAAGTTTTTCGAGCGTGACGGCGTTCAATCGATCACCCCCTTTCCGCGTTGGCGCGCGCGCCGGCGCTGCGAGGGACACGCCTCCGCGGTGCGACGCTCGACCCGGCGCTGCCGGTGCGGCCTGCCTACGGGATGTCCACTTCGTCGCTGATTTTGCGCGGCTCGTTCACCATCTGTTTTTTGAAGGCGTACGGGTACATGTCGCGCAACTGCTCGTTGATGTAGCCAAGGATGTCGGTTTTCAGCGCCGCACGCTTCTTGTCGTCCTGCGCGACCTGGTCGGCCAGCATGCTCTTCAACTGCTGCTGGATCAAGCCCGGCGTGTCGGCGGTGCCCAGTTCCTGCGCCTGCGCGGCTTCCAGCGCCTTCATGCGCTCCTGCACCATCTTCACCATATCGTCGATCTGCGCCGTCACCGCCGCGTTGCCGGTGTTCTGATCGGCCTGGACTTTTTCCATCTTGGCTGCGACTTTGGTGTCGATGACATCGTCGAAATTCGTGTTGGTGTTCACCGCTTTGACCTGGCGCTCGAGGTCATCCACGCGCTGCTGCAACTGCTGATTCTGCTGGGTCAGCATGTCGATATTCTTGCGGGCGGCGTCATCTTCGCAGCCACAGATTGCCAGCGCGAGCAGGCTCAGCGCCGCCAAACCCAGTACACGGTTCCGCATATCGTTCTCCCTGGCCGCACAGGCGGTCGGTGATCCAAAGTTGGGGATGTGCTCATGTTCCCGGCATTCGGGCGAAAGTCAACCCTCGTTCCGCACGCCACCAGCAGCCCGATCAGGGCCCTTCCGACCGGCGCCGCGGCGGCAGATGGTAGGGCTTGGGGCCGCTGCTGCGCGGCGCCTCGGCCGGCGGCACCAGCGTGCCGCGGACCGCTCGAATCCGCCGCGCAAACACCACCACCAGCAGCGCCACCGCCGCGCCGCCGACAGCCATTTTGGCCCAGGCCGGAAACAGGCTGTCGGACAGAAAAAAAACGAACAGGCTCAACCCGCTGGCCACCAGCACCAGACTTTCCCATAGCGGCCGGGCAGGGCGCTCGACGGCATCGCCGGCAGTGCCAGGCGCGCCTGGCGGCAAATAAGGATCGATGGCCATGCGAGCCTCTCGAAAACGCGGGCAGGTGCCGAGCGCAGGGATGCGAAAAATGTATTGTACACTCCCAAGCGCAGGATAATCCGTGACGCGATTCAAGCCGACGTTCACGGGGAGGCGAAGATCTACCGATGGGCACTGCGCCAAGCCCCGGCCAGCGTGAAGGCCGCCAGCCCGAACGCCACCGCCACATTCAAGGAAGCTTTGCGGCCGGCCATCGGAATCCGCACCCGGTCGGAGCACAGCGCCAACGCTTCGGCCGACACCCCGACAACCTCGTTGCCCACCAGCAGCGCCAGCTTGCGGCCGGGGCGATACAGATTCAGATCGACCGCGTCGGCGGTCTGCTCCAGCGCCACCAGCGTGCGGCCTTCGGCCCGGCACTGCTCCAGCGCTTCCACCACCTGCGCGTGATAGCGCCAGGGCAGATGCTGCTCGGCGCCCAGCGCCGTCTTGCACAGCCCCTTGGCCGGCGGCGTGGGCGTGATCCCGCACAGCCGCAATCCCGCCCACCCCGCGCCCTCGGCCGTGCGGAAAATCGACCCGACATTCCACTGGCTGCGCAGATCGTCCACCACCGCGATGAGATCCGCGGGCGGTTCGATCGGCGCCTCCGAGCGATCCGCGGCCGGTTCGTACAGCGGATCGTGCAACTGCGCGGCCGCCCCGACCGGGTCGGCACCGGCCTTCTCACCGCCAGCGCCAAGTTCTCCGGTCCCTTCGTCCGGCACAGGCACAGGCACGGGCACGGGCATGGGATGGTACAGCCACTGCCGGCGAAATGCTTCGCGCGCCTGAAACCCGCGCGGTTCGTCCAAAGCGGCGTCGGCCAGCTCCCCGGCGCGAATCTGCGCCTCGCGGCGATCGAGCGCCTCCCAGATGGCGCGCGGGCGAGCGGTCAGCACCTGCCCGCAAGCCGGGCAGCGGACATTGCGGCCGAACTGCCGCTCCTCGACGGCAAAAACCGTCCGGCAGCGCGGGTTGGGGCAGCGCGTCTCAGCCACCGACGCGCCCCTCGACGCCAATGCCGTCGATCACGCCCACGCAGGAGGCCGTTGCCTGAAACCCAGGCATGCGAAAATCTCCGCCGCGGCAGCCCCAGCGCGGGCCGGCGCAAAAATAAACCGGGATTCGGCCAGTATACGCCGCTCACGCGTTTTGTATCGGCGGCGGCCGATTGCGGATGCGCCACGGGTGCATACAATCGACGCTTTCACGGCTTCGCGCGATTCATTTCGCGCGCCTCAGTGCATTTTTCGATCCCCAACATCCGGAAAAGGAGAACGCCATGAGCGAAGCAAAAACAGGCAAGGGTTCCCATGGAGCGCTGACTCACGCGGCCGGCGCCGGTCCATCCAACCAAGACTGGTGGCCGAACCAGCTCAAGCTCGACATCCTCCACCAGCGTTCGGCCCAAGCCAATCCGATGGCCCCCGATTTCAACTACGCCAAGGAATTCAAAACCCTCGACCTGAAGGCCCTGAAAGCCGATCTGAAAACCCTCATGACCCAGTCGCAGGACTGGTGGCCCGCCGACTTCGGACACTACGGTCCCCTCTTCATCCGCATGGCCTGGCACAGCGCCGGCACCTACCGCATCGGCGACGGCCGCGGCGGCGCCGGCAACGGCACCCAGCGCTTCGCGCCCTTGGGCAGTTGGCCCGACAACGCCAACCTCGACAAGGCCCGCCGCCTGCTCTGGCCGGTCAAACAAAAATACGGCCGAAAACTTTCCTGGGCCGACCTGATGGTCCTCGCCGGCAACGTCGCCCTCGAATCGATGGGCTTCAAAACCTTCGGCTTCGGCGGCGGACGCGAAGACGTCTGGGAGCCGGAAAAGGACATCTACTGGGGCCCCGAGACCACCTGGCTGGGCGACCAGCGCTACACCGGCGATCGCAAGCTCGACAATCCGCTCGGCGCCGTCCAGATGGGCCTGATCTACGTCAACCCGGAAGGCCCCAACGGCAAGCCCGATCCGCTCGCCGCCGCCCGCGACATCCGCGAAACCTTCGCCCGCATGGCCATGAACGATGAAGAAACCGTCGCGCTGATCGCCGGCGGACACAGCTTCGGCAAGACACACGGCGCCGGCGATGCCAAACTGGTCGGTCCCGAACCCGAAGGCGCATCCATCGAGCAACAGGGCCTGGGCTGGAAAAGCAAATTCGCCTCGGGCAAAGGCAAGGACGCCATCACCAGCGGCATCGAGGTCACCTGGACCACCACCCCGACCAAGTGGAGCAACAACTTCCTCGAAAACCTGTTCAAATACGAATGGGAGCTCACCAAGAGCCCGGCCGGCGCCAACCAGTGGAAGCCCAAGGGCGATGCCGGCGCCGGCACCGTGCCCGACGCCTTCGACCCCAAAAAGAAGCACCAGCCGGCGATGCTCACCACCGACCTCGCCCTGCGCTTCGACCCGGTCTACGAAAAGATTTCGCGCCGCTTCCTCGAACACCCCGAGCAGATGGCCGACGCCTTCGCCCGCGCCTGGTTCAAACTCACCCACCGCGACATGGGCCCCCGCGCGCGCTACCTCGGCGCCGAAGTGCCCACCGAACAGTTGATCTGGCAGGACCCGATTCCGGCGCTGAATCACAAGCTGGTCGAAGCCAAGGACATTGCCGACCTCAAGGGCCACATCCTGGCCGCCGGGCTGTCGGTGGCCGAGCTGGTCTCGACCGCCTGGGCCTCGGCCTCCACCTTCCGCGGCACCGACAAGCGCGGCGGCGCCAACGGCGCGCGCGTGCGCCTCGCGCCGCAAAAAGACTGGGCGGTCAATCAGCCCGCGCAGTTGGCCAAAGTGCTGAAGGCGCTGGAAACCATCCGGAAAACCTTCAACGCAGCGGCGGCCGGCGGCAAGAAAATCTCCCTCGCCGACCTGATCGTGCTGGGCGGCTGCGCCGCGGTCGAACACGCCGCGAAGGCCGCCGGTCACACCGTGAAGGTCCCCTTCACCCCCGGACGGATGGACGCGACAGCCGAACAGACCGACGCCGAATCCTTCGCCGTGCTCGAACCGGTGGCCGACGGCTTCCGCAACTACCTCAAGGGCAAATACCCGGTGGCCGCCGAGGAACTCCTGCTCAATCGCGCGCACCTGCTCACGCTGAGCGCGCCGGAAATGACAGTGCTGCTGGGCGGCCTGCGCGTCCTCAACTGCAACGTCGGCGGCTCCAAGAACGGCGTCTTCACCGCGAAGCCCGAAACGCTGACCAACGACTTCTTCGTCAACCTGCTCGACATGAGCACCGACTGGAAACCGACCTCGCAGGAAGCCGCCGAATTCGAAGGCGTCGATCGCAAGACCGGCGCGAAAAAGTGGACCGCCACCCGCGTCGATCTGGTCTTCGGGTCGAACTCGCAACTGCGCGCGCTGACGGAAGTCTACGGCTGCAAGGACGGCGAACAGCAGTTCCTGCACGACTTCGTCGCCGCCTGGACCAAGGTCATGAACCTCGACCGCTTCGACCTCGCCTGATTCTGCACACGATACTCCACTGGGTTCGCAACGGCGGCGGGGACTTGCCCGCAGCCGCGATGGTTGCGTGCTGCCCGCATTCTCTTGATTTTTCCTCCCTTCATGCTTCACGCTTCATCCTTCGTTCGCCTCCCGACCCCTGACTGCGTTTTCCCAACCCGGTGGTACACTATTGGCCCCACCCTGAAATCGACTCCCCCGCCATTTAAATTCCCCCGCGCAGGAGCACCACCGCAATGGCGCACGCCCGCAACCATTCCCTCATCGGCGACCCGAACCGGCCGGCCGCCGAAATCCTCAGCGACCCGGCCGAAATCCAGGCGCTGCTCGCGCAGATTGCCTGGCCGTCGCACGAGCCCATCCAGTTTCTGCGCTACCGCGGCACCGCCTCCCCCGCCGACGAAGAACGCTACCGCCAGTTTCATACCGTGGAAAATCTGGAACGCCTCCACCGCCTGGGCTGTCGCATCCCCTCCCGCTTCCACCTGCACAAGGGGTTCGGCCTGCAGCACGAACGCCCGGAGATTGAAAAAACCATCGCCTGCGCCAAGTGGCTCCATGCGCATGACATGAAAATCAGCATCTACATCGGCGGCACAATCTTCACCAGTTTTTTCGTCAAGGAACGCCCCGCAGCGCTCAGTTGGCGGCGCGTCGATCAGGACGGACAGCCGGTGACCTACGCCGGCTATCAGCTCTCCCGCCACTGCCCCTGCCTCAACCATCCCGACTACCGCGCCTACGTCAAAGAGGTGCTCGATGTGGCCCTCCACGAAGTCGCGGCCGACGAAATTTTCTTCGACAACCAAATCCTGCGCTACGAACCGCGCAGTTGCCGCTGCGAGCACTGCATCGCCCATCTGCGCAAAATGGTCGCCGAAAAATACACGCCCGAAGAACGCGAGCGGCGTTACGGCTTCCAGGAACCGCCCGACCTCCTGCCGCCGATTTTTTCGCAGGCCAACAAGCCCTGGCGCATGGATGAAATCCACTACCCCGCCATCCAGGACTGGATCGACCACCGCTGCTCCACGGTCTTCGAGTTCTACGCCGAAATGCGCGACTACGTCAAGGCCCGCCGCCCCGCCACCGTCGTCGGCATGAACATCAAGGGCATTCACGGACACAACCGCGCCTTCGACCACGGCATCGATCACAACCTGTGGAACGCCGTCAGCGATTTCACCTGCCTCGATTCCGGCCAGGCGCATTCGCAGATGAAGGGCCCGGCGCTGATCTCCGAAATCCGCACCTTCAAAGGTTCCCACGCCAACAAAATGAACGTCAGCCACGGCGCCGACACCGATTTGGCCATCGCCGAACACCAGGTCTTCGGCTACCGCCGCTTCGTCGATGGCTTTGGGTGGCTGGGGCACATGGAAGAAGCCCGCGTGTACTCCCCCCTGTGCCAGTGGTTCCGGCGCAACCAAGCCCTGTTCGTCGGCCGGCGGCACCGCTTCGATCTGCTGAGCGTCCGCGCCTCCAGTTCCACCAACTACAACTGCGCGACCGTGCATGAGAATCTATACCCGGCTGAGCAGGCCCTGATCGTAAACAAAATCCCCTGGAGCATCCTCTTCGACTGCAACATCGACGAAGCCGATGCCTGGCAGGGCGCTCGGGTCGTGCTCCTGGCCGAACAGCAAGCCCTGTCCGATCGGTGGCTCGACCGCCTGGAACGCTTCGTGCGCGAAGGCGGCGGCGTGGTCGCCACCGGCGGCACCGCCCAAGCCGACGGCTGGTACCGCCCGCGCACGCCGGGCCACGGGCTGGCGCGGTTCCTCGGTCACGCGCCGGGCAAAACCGAGCAGCGCGCCACCCTGGGCAAAGGCCGCTTCGTCTACCTGCCGAAACTCAATGTGCCCTACCAGTGGAACTTCGCCGACTGGGATGAAATCGGCGGCGCGCGCATTCTGCCAATCGGCAACTGGACCGAGCTGCACGCCGCGATCCGCTTCGCCGCCGGCGGTGCGCTGCGCGTCGAAACCGACGGCCCGGAATCGGTTACTTTCAACGCGATCGATGGCGCCAATGCCGATGAACTGACCCTGCACTACATCAACTATGCCCCCGCGGCGGCCGGGCATTTGGATATATCGGTGGCACTCCCGACCGGACAAACCAAGGCGACCGTCGAAGCGCTCTACCCCGACACCGCCGCCGCGCCGCAAACCACCGTACAGAACGGCCGCCTGCACTTTTCCTGGCCCGTCCCCGACGTGTACACCTGCCTGCAAGTCCGCTTCGGCTAGGCTTCGGCTAGGCTTGGCTAGGATTGGCGGGCGGGCGGGGCGCGCACTGCTTGCCAGCGTTTAACATTGGACGAGCGCCGATGGGCTCGTTCCGCGGAGACCCACCCATGCCGCACGACCTGCAGCCGTTTCTCGACGCGGTGGAAGCCATCGTCGCATCGCACCGGATCGCGCCGGGCTTCTACCGTCGCTGGAACTGGCAGCGCGTCGCCGGCGGGCCGGCTCGCGGCGGCAAAGCGCCGCCGCCGCGCGATCTCGGCCCCAACGAATACGGCTGCGCCGACGCCGCCAACCTGCTGTATACCCTCGGCCGGTTTCCCACCGCACCGACCGAACGGCAGCGCTGGATCGCCGCTCTCCAAGGCATGCAAAAGGAGGACTCCGGGCATTTCGTCGAAGCCACCCACCACCCGGTCCACACCACGGCCCATTGCGTCGCCGCGCTGGAACTCTTCGACGCCCGGCCGCTCGCGCCCATCCACGCCGAACAGCCCCTGACCGATCCGGCGGCGCTCGAAGTTTTCCTCTCCGGCCTGGATTGGCGCGCCCAGCCCTGGAACGAATCGCACCGCGGCGCCGGGCTGTACGCGGCGCTGGTCCTGACCCGCGCGGTGGATCGCGCCTGGGAAGACCGCTACTTCGCGTGGCTCTGGGAGCACGCCGATCCGGCCACCGGCCTGTGGCGCAAAGGCTGCATCGCCCCCGTCGATGTCGCTGGCGTGGCCTCGCGTTTCCCGCACCTGGCCGGCAGCTTCCACTACCTGTTCAACCACGAATATGCCCGGCGGCCGCTGCGCTACCCGGCCGCGTTGGTGGATTGCTGCCTGACGCTGCGCGCGCGCGATCCGTTTCCCTTCTGCCGCAGCGTGGGCTTCGCCGAAATCGACTGGGTGTACTGCCTGACACGCGCGCTGCGGCAGTCCGGGCATCGCTTCGCCGAAGGGCAAACCGCCCTGCGCGCCTTCGCGGCCGAATATGTCGCCTTCCTGAACGGCTTGAACCCCGCCACCCATGACGGCCTGAACGACCTGCACTGCCTGTTCGGCGCAATCTGCTGCCTGGCCGAATTGCAGACCGCCCTGCCCGGAGAACTGCCATCGGACCGCCCCCTGAAGCTGGTCCTCGACCGCCGCCCCTTCATCTAGTGTCGCTTCAAGATTCAATTTGGCGATGGCGGGGAGGAAGCCCCCCCTGGGAGCACCGGTGTTCACACCGGCTCCTGCCTCGGCCTGGGACCGCCGGTCTTCAGACCTGTACATTACCCACATCTTTCGCGCATACCCCGGGAGCGCCGACAGCCGGTCGGTTTCTTCGCGCCAACGGCGCGAGGTAACAAAGCCAGGGGTTGCCGGAGGTCATCCGCAGGCTACCCCTGGAGGTGGTCGCCAGACCGCCCACGCGGGCCGAAACGATGTCGCGCTTCCCACGTTCTCCCACGCGGAACGTCCGCGGGCGACGCGTCCAAATACATTCGCTTCGTTGAACGCCGGGTGCGATTCCGCGCGATGGCAGGTCGGGCGCGTGATTCTGTTTCGGATCGCGCGGAACCGCACCCGGCGCCAAAGTGGAAGGAAGGATGTGTAGCAAATACCGCCGGAGCCGAATGTACGGTTGAAATGAAGACCGGGTGAGGTCACCCGCGCGCCAGGATGTGATCGCACACAAGAGAAGCGCACATTCCCACGCACGGCCCGTGTTTGATTCTTAATCTTGGCCCCGTCGGGGCCGCCTGTGAGTAGCCCGGGGTCGAATGACCCCGGGTTGGAGGGTCGTGGCGAGACGCCTCGTCTCGCCA
>JBOHNC010000119.1:0-3000 GCA_050730415.1 Planctomycetota bacterium | reverse complement strand
CGCCGCCCGCAGCGCCGCCGCCACCGCCCCCGCCTTCACGCGAAAAACGATTCAGCTGCCGGATCAGGCTCACCCGGTCGAATTCGACCGACAGAAAATCGGTGGCGACATCCTCCAACGCGTGCGCTTCGTCGAAGATCACATGCTTCAGCGGCGGCAGTGCCCCCTGCTCGCGGTTCAGCGACGCGAACACCAGCGCATGATTGGCGATGACCACATGCGCCATGCGCGCCTCCCCGCGCGCCTTGAACACGAAACAGCGCGTGAAATAGCGGCACTTCCGCCCCAGGCAGTCGGCCCCGACCGTGTGCAGTTTGCTCCACAGCCGCCAGTCGCGCGCGGCGTCGAAAGTCGCCAGACCCTCCACGTCGCCGTCCGGCGTCGCCGCCGCCCACGACACCACGCCCGGCATCGGTTCGTATTCGTCCGGCTCCAATTGCGCCTGCGCCCCGCGCAGCAATTCGTTGAATTTGCGCAGGCACAGGTAGTTCGACCGGCCCTTCAACAGCGCCGCCTTGAAGACCTTGCCCAAGGCCTTGCGCAGAATCGGCAAATCCTTGTTCATCAGCTGCCCCTGCAGCGTTTTGGTGTGCGTCGAAATCACCACCGGCGTGTGGTTCCGCAGCGAAAACAACACCGCCGGCACCAAGTAGGCCAGCGATTTGCCCGTCCCCGTCCCGGCCTCGACCACCAAGTGCCGGCCGTCGCTCAGCGCCGCCCCCACCGCCACCGCCATCTCCACCTGTTCCTCGCGCATCTCGTAGTTTTTGAACACGCGGCTGAGCGGCCCGTCGGGCGCGAAAACGGCGCGGATTTCCGCTTCTTCGACCGGGGCGACCGGGGCCACCGGCGCGACCGGCGGTTCCGACGGCCCGCCGCCCGCCGTTCCGCCGGCCTTGCTTGGTTTCCCCGTGGCCTTGGCGGCGGTTTCCGCCGCCCGTTCCTCGGCCGCCGCCGATTCGATCGAAAACCCCCGGCCCAGCCCCATCCGGTCCTCCGACTTGGGATCGACGATGGCCGAAAAATCCTTCCACAGCCCCTCCAGCGTCTGCGCCTTCGAACGCGGCCCGACCGGATCGGCGCCGGGGCCTTCCAGCACCCCCAGGTTCGCACCGCCCAGCGACTGTTTCTCCGCCGCGCGCAAAAGTTCCTGAATCGGATGCAGCCCGATGCCCGGCAGAAAGTTGATTTCCGTCAGCACCGGCAGCGGCAGCGCTCGCAGCCGCCCTTGCAGCCGCTCCCAAACCGCCCAGCCCAGCCGCGCGCGCCGAGAAGCATCCAGCACCGCGTCGGTGCCGCTTTCCTTCCCCGCCCCGTGCGCCCCGTGCGCCCCGTGCGTTGCGTGCGTTGCGTCGCCAGCATGAGGAAGCTCGACGGCATCCCCCGTGGCGGCGGCGCCGACCGCCTCCTGGGCCGCGGCAGGTGCCTGATCGAGGTCGCTCGGGGCCGCCTGCGGCGGCCCCGCCTCTTCCACCTCTTCCGCGTCCGCCCCGTCCACAGCCGGCGCGCCGCCCATCAGCGCCGCCTGCAACCCCTCCAGCGTCGGCGCGGTGATAAGCGGCGCGGCCACCGCCGCGACTTCCTGCAAGCTGAACACCGGCTGGCGGATCAGCCCGCGGCCCATCCGCCGCAGCAGCGTGGCGGTCGCCGCATCGACGCAAACGATCGGCGCGCCGGCGGCGAACACCAGCAGATCGCCGAAAGCTTCATGGATCGAACGCCCCTGCCGCCGCAGCGCCTCGAACGCCGCGCCCATTTCCAGCCGGCGGAACAGCGGCACGTCGTCGGGATGGAGTCGCACCCCACGCCAGAACGGCTCGGGCGCGCCGCGAGTGGAACTGCCGGCGGTTGAACCGGCGGCCGGTTTGAGCGCCGCCCATTCCAGCGCCTGCGCGTTCTGCGGATGCTCCGATGTCGCCGTCGCGGCGACAAGGCAAAAAGAAGAAAGCAGCGCCGCGCCGCGCGCCGCCGAGGAATCGCTGTGCATGATTTTCCGCCGCCCGGTTCGATCTAATTATACAACCCGGCTTCCCTGCCACGGGTTGACCAGCCCGTGTCCAGCCCGGCTCTTTTTCCTGCGCGCCCCAGCGCGCCTCCAGACGTGGCACGGGCTGACCAGCCCGTGTCCAGCGAGTCCTCGAGCGTTTCCGCTGGAAAGCGCGCTTCGCGCTCTCTTTTCCCCGGGCCCGCCGGCAGGCACGCCCGCTCTTCGCCCAATCCGCCCCTTCGGCTCCGGAATTCACCCCATCCCTCCCAACCGCCCGAGGCATCGTGGCACGGGTCGCCAGTCCCGTGCAAAAAAAAGTGCGCGCGACGCCCGCGCCTTGTCCCCTCTTCTTCCCCCTCTTTTCACCCCCCCGCTTCCCCCGCCTCCGGCCGAATCCACGCCGTCAGCCCCTTGGCCGACCCCGGCGTGCGGATGCACCGTTCCGCGCGGTCCCACAGCGCCCCGAAATCGACCACCGCCCGCTGGTAGCCTTCCAGTTGCAGCGCCTGCGAGTTGGCCTGATGCACGCGCGCGATGGCCGCTTCGGCCGTCACCGATTCGACCATCATCAAGGCGCACGCCAGCACCAATCCGGTGCGGTCGATGCCCATCGCGCAGTGCGTGAGCACACCTTCCTGCCGCCCCAGGGATTCTTCGATCGCCCGCAGCACCGGCGTCACCCGCCGCAGCACCCCCAGCCGTTCCTGCGCGGTCGCCAGCGCCGACATCGGCAGCCAGCACTCATGCAGCACCATCCCTTCGCGGCCGGTTTCGACCGGCGTGAGCCCCACATCGGCGAGGCTGACGATCAGCCGCACCCCGGCGCGGCGGAAGGCCGCCAGATCCCACGGCACCTGCCGCGGCCCGCACCGGCCGGCCAGCAAATTCGGAATGACCCAGTACGTCGCCTGCATGATCCGCCTTCCATCCGTGAATGTCCACTTTCCTGCCCACCGATTGTATCCCCTTCCCTACCGCCCCAACCCTCCCAACCGCCCGAGGCCCCGTGGCAC
>JBOHNC010000118.1:0-4316 GCA_050730415.1 Planctomycetota bacterium | reverse complement strand
CCACCGGAGCGCGCCGGAATGTTGCCGGCAGCCCGCGGCTGCCAATTAGCGGCCGACGACCGAAATCAACGCCATGAAGCGCGCGCGCTTGATCGCGATCTTGATCTGCTTCTGGCACTGCGCGCAGGCGCCGGAACGCTTGCGCGAGTAAATTTTGCCCTGCGGGGTCACGAGTTTCTGCAGGAGCCGGACGTTTTTGTAGTCCACCTCGCACTTGCCGTCTTCGTTCATGAAGCGGCAGCCTTTCTTGTTGGACGCCGGGCGCCCGGTGCTGGGTGCACCGGCGTCGTCGCCTTCGTGCTTGGGCCGCCGGCCGCCGCGTGGGCCGTCCCGCGGTCCGGACTCTTTTTCGATGATGGTATCGCTCATGGATCTCTTCCTTTCTGCATCCCGGAATTCAACGCGAATTCAATCGGGTCCAAAAGTTTCCTGCTTCAGCCGTTGAGGGCCGTCGCCTAGAAGGGTACGCTGTCGTCGCCCCCGGCATCGGGAGCGTCGTCCGCCGGCGGCTCCGCCGGCGCATCCGGCGCCGCATCCGGCGGGCCGTAGTAATCGTTGTCCGCGGGCGGCGGTGCGTCCTCGCCGGATTTCGGCGGTCCGCCGGCCGGCCGGTTGCGAGCACCACGCCCGGCGTAGCCTCCGCCTCCGCCGCCACCCGAATATCCACCGCCTCCACCGCCACCACCGCTGCCACCCCCGCCGCTGGCGCCACCGCCACCGCCACCGCCATTGTAGGAGCGGCCGCCGCGATCGTCGGCGCCGTAGGAGGCGCGGTCATCGTATCCGCCGCCCCCGCCGCCGCCTTGTTGTTCATCGCGCGGCGTGCGCGGACCGAGATCCTGGACCGATTCGGCGACGATCCGAATCTGGCTGCGTTTCTGGCCGTCGGCGGTGTTCCATTCGTGCAGCCGAAGCCGCCCGTCGATGTAGACCGGCTTGCCTTTGCGCAGGTACTGGTTGCAGAATTCGGCGAGGCGCCCCCAGGTTTCAATGTCCACGAACACCGTTTCGTCGCGCCAGGAGTCGCTCTGCTTGCTGCGAATCCGCCGCGTCGAAGCAATCCGGAAGCTGGTGACGGGGATCTGCGAGGTGTTGGTCACTCGCATTTCCGGATCGCGCACCAGATTGCCGATGATCAGGACTTTGTTCAAGCTGAAGGCCATGATTCTGTCCCCCTAGCGATTCCCAGCCCCGCCCTCAGCGCGAATACTGCGACGCCACCCGCTTCTTGATCTTTTTCCACGCACTGGAGCGGTAGGAGCCCATGCGCTCCGGCTCGAAATCCATTTCTTCTTCGCTGGGCTCGGGCACCGAGGTGGTGAGGCCGTCAACATCCTTGACCGTGAGGATGCGCAGCACGTATTCGGTGATCTGCGCCTGACGTTCGAGTTTCCCCGGCATGTCAGGATCGGCGTTGAAATGGGTGATCACGTACAGCCCGCGCTTGTGACGCCGGTTGTTCAGATCGCGCACCGGGTAGGCCAAGCGACGCTCATCCCAGCGCTCGCAGTTGACCACCTGGCCGCCGCATTTCTCCACGATCGAAACGAGATCCGCGCGAACCTTGGCGAAATCGTCCTTGGTGCGAGCCGGATCGATGATCCACATGCTTTCGTACAGCCGCATGCGTTCCTCCTTGGTGCAGGCCGAACCGCGAGCGCGCATCCTACGCGCCAGCCGTCCCATCCTGCGTCTGATTGCCTTCTTTCCGCCGCCGAGCCTCCGCCGCATGGCGGCGCTCGGTTTCCTTCCGAATCCGTTCCTTCCGTTCGGCCGCTTCCTGCTCCTGGCAGATCTGCGACCACCATTTCTGCGCGGCGCCGAAACCGCCCCGCGCAAACCGTTCGGCCAGGTCCACCGCAGCCGCCAAACCGCCGTCGACGGCGGTCCACTCCTCCGGGCTGAACCGGCCGAGCACATGCCCGACCTGCGAATCGCCCGACGCCGGCCGCCCCACGCCGATCCGCAGCCGCGGATAATCGACGGTGCCCAGCCGGGCCTGAAGATCGCGCAGCCCGTTGTGCCCGCCGTGCGAGCCGGTCTGCTTCAGCCGGAGTTCGCCCGGCCCGAGGTTGATGTCGTCCACCGCCACCAGGCAGTCCTTCAAGGCCACCTTGTAGAACGCCAGGAGCGGTTGGACGCAACTGCCGGAAAGATTCATGTAGGTCTGCGGCTTGACCAGCAGCAGACGGGTTTCGGACGATTCCCCCGCCGCTCGTTTCGCCGTATCCTCCAGCCGAATCTCCCCGATTGCCCCGGAAAAATCGTTTTTCCAACTGTGCACGCCGAGGCGTTGCGCCAGCCGGTCGACGACTTCGAATCCTGCGTTGTGTCGCGTGCGATCGTATTGGGAGCCGGGGTTGCCCAGCCCGACGAGCACACGCAGCAACGAACTCATTTCTTGCCCTTGTCGCCCTTCTCCGCTTTGGCATCCGCCTTGGCCGGCGCGGCCGCACCGGCTGCTCCAGGTGCTCCGGCCGCCGCTGCTTCGCCTTCCGCCGGCTTGGCACCGATGACCTCCGGCAGCACGCCCGCCGCTTCGCCCTCGGCAACCTTTTCTTCCTTGGGCATTTTGACGGAGACGATCAGCAGGTGGTTGCTGCGGTGGGTGAAGGAGACGCCCTCGGGCAGCGCGATTTCCTCCGCCCGGATTGAGTCGTTGATGTCGAGCTTGCTGATGTCGACGGTCAGGGACTCAGGCACCAGGTCGGGCAGGCAAGAGACTTCGATCTGGCGGGTCGACCAGTCAGTGATGCCGCCCTTTTTCTTGCCTTCGGGGGTGCCGGTCAGGACGATCGACACGTCGATGCGGACCTTCTGGCCGTCTTCAATGCGCAGGAAATCGGCGTGGATCACCTCTTCCCAGGGCGCCTTGTACTGCAGCTCTTTCAACTGCACGTGGGTTTTGCCCTGGCCGACGATTTCCATTTCGAAAATACGCTTGCCCGAGGACATGGTCTTCTTGAAATGGACGCGTTCCATTTCAACCATCATCGGCTGCGCGCCCTTGGCGTACACGATGCCGGGGACCATGTTGCGGCTGCGGCTTTCGGCCGCGCCATATTTCCTGCGCCCGGTTTTCACCTGCGCGTTCAGCGTGAGTGCCATCGGTTTGTCCTTTCCCTTCGGCGGAGTCTGCTCTGTGCCGCCGGCCTGCGCCGCGCGTCACGGGAAGCGAATCCCGCCATCCACCGAATTCTGTCCGTTCCGGCGCCCGTGCGCCGGAATTGTTCCCACCGGCGCTCGGGCGCCGGAACGGGCTCCACCGGCGCTCGGGCGCCGGAAACTGTTTGTCCTCGGCGCTTGTGCGCCGGAAACGGTGCTGCGCCAGCGCTTGCGCGCCGGCCGACAATTCGCCTGCCGATCCTCAATAGCCGCCCGGCTCGAAGAGCGTGCTGATCGACTCGTTGTTGTGCGTGCGCCGAATGGCGTGCGCCAACAGGTTGTCCATGCTCAGCACGGTCAGCTTCAAGTTCTCCGGACGCTTTTTGACCGGGATCGTGTCGGTCACCACCAGTTCCTCGACTTCCAGTCCGGAAAGATGTTCGATCGCGCGGCCGCAGAAAACCGGATGGGTGGCAACCACCAGGATCCGGCGGGCTCCGTATTCGCGCGCGGTGTTGACCGCCTGCACCAGCGAACCGCCGGTGGCGATCATGTCGTCGATGATGATGATGTCGCGGTCGCGGATGTCGCCAACGACGTGGCCGCGGGCGACTTCGACATCGCTCTTGCGCACCTTGTCGATCAGGGCCAGTTCCGCGTTGAGTTCCGCCGCGAGGTGGTGGGAAATCTTGAGTCCGCCGGAGTCGGTGCACAGAATCACCGGATCCTTCCACTGCAAGCGGTGAATGTGTTTCAGGAACACCGGGCGCGCGAACAGGTGGTCGACGGGAATATCGAAGAAGCCCTGCATCTGCGCCGCGTGCATGTCAATCGTGATCAGGCGGTTGACGCCCGAGGCGGTGATCAGGTTGGCGATCAGCTTGGCGGTGATCGGCACCCGCCCGGCGTGTTTGCGGTCCTGCCGGCCGTAGCCGAAATAGGGCATCACCGCGGTGATACGTTCGGCCGAGGCGCGCTTGAGCGCATCGACGATGATCAGCATTTCCATCAGGTGATCGTTCACCGGCGGGCAGGTGCTCTGAACGACGTAGCAGTCGCGGCCGCGCACGTCGTCAAGAATCCGGACTTTGACTTCGCCGTCCGGAAAACGCGATACGTCGGCAGCCGCACGTTTGGCCCCCAGCAGCGTGGTGATCGAATCGGCCATTTTGACCACGGAGTTGCCGCTGAAGACGCGCACGGCGCTGGGG
>JBOHNC010000117.1:0-3674 GCA_050730415.1 Planctomycetota bacterium | reverse complement strand
GCGGCCCCTAGCAGGCTGCTGGACCGCGTCACCGCGGCCGCCGGACTTTGAGCCCCCGCCGCACGACCTTCTTCATGAACCCTGCCCGCGCACTGGCCGTGGCCTGCCGATCCGGCCCCCTGTCCCAGCACCGGCCCCGCCCTCGGCGCCTTTCCCCCCCGCCCAAACCGCGCTATCATGTCCCGGTTCATGCTTGCTTGGCCGACTTGGAACCCTGCCGATGCCGGATCCTCTCGTCAGCGTCTTTCTGCCCACCTTCAACGGCGCGGTCACGCTGCCGGGGGTGCTGAAGATGCTCAAGGCCCAGCAGGCCCCTTTCGAATTCGAAATCGTGGCGATCGATTCCTCCAGCCGCGACCGTACCCGGGAAGTTCTCGCCGAACACGGCGTGCGCTTCGAAGTCATCCCCTCGGCCGCCTTCAACCACGGCGCCACCCGCAACGCCGGCGTGGCCCTGTGCCGCGGCCAGTGGGTGGCCCTGCTGACCCAGGACGCGCTGCCGGCCGACGCGCATTTCCTGGCGCAGCTGGTTGCGCCGCTCATGGCCGACCCCCGGTTGGCCGGCGCGACCGCTCGGCAGAAACCCTTCGAACACAGCACCCTCCTGCCCAAAATCGACCTGAGCCTCTGGGTTTCCGGCAGCGACCGTTCCAGCACTCGTTTCCTGGCCGACACCCCCGACTACCCGCGGCTGCCGCCCATGCAGCGCCGCATCCTGTGCAACTTCGACGACATCGCCGGCGCCATCCGCAAATCCGTCTGGGCGAAAATTCCCTACCCGGCGCTGAACTTTGCCGAAGACCTCGCCTGGGGCAAGGCCGTCTTCGAAGCCGGTCACGGCCTGGCGCATGCCGCGCCGGCGGTGGTGTATCACTCCCACGACCGCAGCTTTTGGTACGAATTTAAACGCGCCTTCGTCACCAGTGAAATTCACGAACGGCTGTTTGGCATCGACGATGCGCTGGCCTTCGAACGCGCGGTCGGGATGGGCTTGCTGGCGCCCTGGAAACTGAAGACCGTCTACCCGCCCGCCGCGCAGGAACCCAGCGCCGCGGTGGCTCGCGCCGCCTGGATCGTCCTGGCGCGCGGGCTCGGACGCTGGTGGTACGGCCGCTACCGCCCGCTGATCGGCCGCGATCGCGGGCAGGCGGAGCGCCTCCGGCAAGCCTGCGCGCGGGGCGTTTGACGGCCGGTTTCACGCGGGAAGCGCGCGACCTCAAAACAATCCAGGGTTTCAGCGCTGAAGATCGGCGGTCGCAGGCCGAACCGGGAGTCGGCGTGAACGTCGGTACTCCCAGAGAAGCGGAGCGCTGGTCATCAGACCGGCTTCTTCGTTTGATCCGTCCCGTCGGCTCCGCAAGTCTATCCATTCCCAAGGCCCGCCCGAGGCATCGTGGCACGGGACGCTGTCCCGTGCATAAACAGTGCGAGCGAAGCTCGCGCCCTATTCTTTTCTTGCGCGCAAGCGCATTCCGAAGTGGCACGGGCTGACCAGCCCGTGTCCAGCGAGTCCTCGAGCGTTTCCGCTGGAAAGCGCGTTTCGCGCTCTCTTCCTTCTTCGCTGCCTGGTAGCGCAGGTTTCCAGCCTGCGGCCCTGTCGATCGGAGCGGGCCTCCGCGCCCGCGAACTGGTCTTTCGTGCGCAAAGAAATCTTGAAGAGAGGGCGATATACGCGCACGCGGAGCCGGATGCATGGTTTGGACGAAGAAGCTGGTCTGATGACCGGCGCTCCCGGGTGCGCGCTGGGGCGCGCAAGAAGATAGGGCGCGAGCTTCGCTCGCACTTTTTAATGCACGGGACAGCGTCCCGTGCCACGATGCCTCGGGCGGGCCGTGGGAATGGATAGACTTGCGGAGCCGGATGGGCGGATCGAGCGAATAGCGGGTGAGGTCACCCGCGCTCCCAGAGGGGGGCGTTCGAGAGGGATTGCTCGCGGCGGGCGGCGTGGCATTTCAGGCGCAGAGGGCGGGCACGGGGGCCCGCCCCTACAACACGCTGATGGGATGCTCGGGGCAGGTCTTTTCAAAGCCCAAAGCCCAAAGCCTAAAAGCCAAGAAGCCGCACTGGTGTGCGGCGCTCTCAGGGGGCGCCGCGCTTACACCACCTCCAGCACGTCCTTCCCCGGCAGCGGCGGGAATTTGGCGGTGGGCAGCGTCTGGTACCAGAACGCCACGCTGCTGATGTCGTCTTGCAGCGGCAGATACCGCCCCTTGCTGCGCCAGCCCAGTGCCTGGATCGTCACCTTCAAATCCTTCTGGAACCGGATCGGGTCCATCACGTGGAAGCGGTAAAGCCCGAACCGCGTTTGGCTCTGGTACAGCCCGTCCGGCCGGATCACTTGCGCCAGGCCGGCGTAGGGCGTCGTGAATTCCCGGTAGCCGCCGTTTTCCTTGCCGAGGTCGAAGTTGTACGACCCGCAGAAATAGTCCTCGGTGCCGGTCCCGCAGATGGTCGGAAACTCCTTGTCGCCGTCGATGAAAAACTTGATCTCGCCTTCACCCCACCAACCGGTGTTGTTCACGCCCCAGCACATGTAGGTGCCCACGTAGTGCCCCTGGCCCTTCACGCCGTCCAGGATCGTGTAGACCTCCTTGTAGGGCAGCGGATTGACTCGCCGGAACTGCGCGTGCAGATAGGCGGCGTCCTTGGGGATTTCGGTGAGCGTGTAGTCGATCTGGTAGTACACCCGCATTTCGTCCTCGCCGATGTTGGTCAGCGTGATGCGGCAGCGCTTGCGGAAGGGCATTTCCCAGTAGCAGTTGAAGGCGCTGCCAGGATTGACGCAGACGGGCAGGCTTGAAACCTGCGCGTACTTCTGCCAGCCGCAGCAGAAGAAATCGCCCACCGGGCATTCGACCGCCGGCTGCTCCTGGTCGTCCCAGTAAATGCGCAAAATGGAGTACCGCCAGGGGCCGGTCGGCGTCAGCCAGATGTGCTGGATCGCGCCTTGGTCGCGGATGTCGGCCAGCACCAGCGTCTGCCCGGCCGCCACCGGCAGCCAGGGGTTGACCTTCCAGCCCTGCCCGAGGTCCCGCGCGCAGGCCGCGCCGGTGCCTTCGGTGGCCATGCCGGCTTGGCCCTTTTCGCCGGTCAGATTCTCCGGGCAGATCGACCGCGTTTGCGCCTTTGAAAGCAGCGACAGATTGCCGAGGCTCATGTTCAAACCGTTGAAGCCAGCCATGGCCGGGAGCTCCTGGATGTGCAGGGGGGAGGCGCGGGGGGAGATTCCGCTATTGGAACGGGCGGCCGGGGTTCCGTCAAGCGGCCTCGGCGTGGGAATCGAGCCGCCGGCTACAGAATCCGCGGAAGCGAAGTATCATCAACGCTGTAGCACGCGGACCGCGCGACCGTGAAGTCAGGGCCTTTTAGTTCTCGCCTCCGCCACCCAGCACTGGCAACCTATGGCCCCCGAAGCCGAAATCGCGCCGAAGTGCCGTGCTGGGCTAATCTCGGGCGCGCCTGACGGCACTTCAGAGATTTGGAGCGAACTACAAGGCCCTGACGGCGAGGTGACCCATGCTGCAACTCGGTCCATGGCAGATTGATCTGGTCGAAACCGGCACGCTGGCGCTGGACGGTGGCGCCATGTTCGGCGTGGTGCCGAAGACGCTCTGGCAGCGGCTCATCCCCGCCGACGACCGCAACCGCATCCGGCTGGCTGCGCGGTCGTTACT
>JBOHNC010000116.1:0-3151 GCA_050730415.1 Planctomycetota bacterium | reverse complement strand
GTCGAAAGCCCGATGCCCATCCGCACTTCGTCCACCGGCATGTCCACCGTCGCCTTGCTGCGGCGCATGTGGTTGAACACGTACAGCTTGTTCTGCATCTCAAGGCCCGCGGCGGTGCCGTTCAGCGCCGCGTCGGGCGTGGCGACCAGCACGCCCCAGAAAGCCATGATCGCGTCGCCGCCGAACTTGTCGACCGTGCCGCCGAAATCGAAAATGATCTCCTGCATCACGCGGAAATATTGATTCAGCAGCGCCACCACTTCCTCGGCCGGAATCTTCAACGACATCTTCGAAAACCCGATGATGTCGGAGAAAAAAATCGTGCCCCGCTTGCGCGTCCCCCCCGGCTTGATGTCGATTTCCTTGCGCACGATCCGGTCCACCAGGTCGGGCGAAATGTACCGCGCCAGCTGGTTGCGCATCTCATTTTCCGACGCATATTTCTGCGCCAGCCGGCTGTTCTGGATCGCCGCCGCCGCCTGCGCGCCCACCGTCGTCAGCATCGCCAGGTCGTCCTGCGTGAACGCCCGCTGCATCTCCTTCGTGTCGATGTAGGTGACGCCCAGCACCTCCGATCCCAGCAGCATCGGCACGCACATCACCGACGTGATCTGCAGGTTCACCATCGAACCGGAAAAATTGGGGCTGTCCTGCAGCCACACCGACTGCTTCTCGTTCAAGCATTTGTTCAGCACCGTGCGCGAAATCTGAAGCCCTTCGGTGGCCGAACTGCCCGGCCGCGCGTCGCGGTTGCGCTGCACCGCCGGCTGCAGATTCTCCATGTTCAGTTTGCCGGGGTCCTCGCACAGGAACACAAACCCCCGCGTCGCCTGCGGGAAAATTTCGTACAACCGGTCCATAATCTGGTTGAGCAGCGCCGGCAGATCGGTCGCGGTCAGACTCGCCCCCAGTTCCAGCAGCATCTGCAAGCGCTTCTGCAGCTTGATCACGATCGCGTTGTCGACCGCCGATCCGCTCGTCGGGCCGACAATCAGGCTCTTCGCGTCGCCGACTTCCATCGCGTCCGGGTTTTTGTCCGGCGACAGCGTCACGATCGATTGCCGCGACGCCGAAAGCTGCTGCATCCCCGTCGGCTTGGCCGCCGCACCCGGCGCCGGTGCGTCCATGTACAGAAAAAAAGTCGCCGATACGCAAATCTCGTCGCCGTCCGCCATCCGGTGGCGCTTCACCTGCTCCCCGTTCACGAAGGTGCCGTTGGCCGAGCCATTGTCTTCGATGTACACCCCGTCGGGCATCGGGTAGGTTTTGGCGTGGAAACGCGACGCGTGCATGTCGTTCAGCACGATCCCGCATTCGGGATGGCGGCCGATCATGAGCTCGCGGTTCACTTCGTAGGACTTGCCGCGTCCGTCGCCGCTGGTGATGATCAGCTTACCCATGTCTGGCTATCGTCTCGCAGGGAACCGGCAGCCCGCCCGTGCCTCCCGAACAGCCTCGAACCGCCCCAAACCCACCGCACGGCCCGCACGGGGCCGCTGCGGGCTTGCCTGGTTCCAAAGCCGGACCCCATCAGGCTCGCAACGCCTTGCACACGGCGCCTGCCGCGCCGTCGGAAACGTCCCTCAGGAGGGTCCCAACGATTCTACCCACATCGCGCACAATCGCCACGCCCGACCGGCCACGGCCGGGATTTGGCCCCGGCCGACCCGCCGCGGCCGCTCACGACCCTCGGGGCATTTCCCAATAAATCATCGGACTCCGCCCGCGCCAGCTTGACATTTAAACCGGCTAACCGGAAAATGGCCCCCTTGCAACCGTTTGACCTGCCTTGGGTCCCCAGATAGCTCAGTTGGTAGAGCAGCAGACTGTAAATTTGCGGGTCGCTGGTTCAAATCCGGCTCTGGGGACCACTTTCCTTTCTCTTGCGTTCGCCGCCGTCGCGATCTGCCGCCGCTGCGGGCCAGCCGCGGAGTTCCTGCGTGTCCAACCTCCTGTCCCTCGACCAACGGCTCGACCTGATCCGCCGCAACACCGCCGAACTCCTCGGCGCCGACCGCCTTCGCGCCTACCTCGAAAAAGGCCTCCCGATCAAGCATTACATCGGCTTCGAAATCTCCGGGGAAATCCACCTCGGCAGCGGCCTCGTCTGCATGTCCAAACTCGTCGACTTCCAGAAAGCCGGCCTCCAGACCACCGTCTTCCTCGCCGACTGGCATTCCTGGATCAACGACAAACTCGGCGGCGACGCCGACCTGATCCGCCGCATCGCCCGCGGCTACTTCGCCGAAGGCATGAAAGCCTGCATCGCCGCGCTCGGCGGCGATCCCACCCAAGTCGAATTCGTGCTCGGCTCCGACCTGTACGCCCAACACCCCACCTACTGGGACACCGTCATCGAGGTCTCCAAAAACACCTCCCTGGCGCGGATTCTGCGCTCCATCACCGTCCTGGGCCGCGAAGAAGGCGAAGCCGTCGACTTCGCCAAACTGATCTACCCCCCCATGCAGGCCGCCGATATCTTCGCCATGGGCATCACCCTCGCCCACGCCGGCGAAGACCAGCGCAAAGCCCAAGTCATCGCGCTCGACTGCGCCGAACAGATGCAGCGCAACGGCATCAAAGGCCCCGACGGAAAACTGCTCAAGCCCATCGCCGTGCACCATCCGCTGCTGATGGGCCTCACCCTGCCCCCCGGCGTCACCATCACCAAGGACATGTCGCAGGAAGACATCAAGGCCATCATGGTGAAGGCCAAAATGTCCAAGTCCGTGGCCGGCTCGGCCATCTACATCACCGACGAACCGAAACTGATTCAGAAAAAAATCAACAAGGCCTACTGCCCGCCCGACGACGTCCTCTGGAACCCGGTGCTCAACTGGGCCCGCGTGCTCCACTTCCAATTGAACCGCGGCGCCCTGAACATCGACCGCCCGGCGCAATACGGCGGCCCGGTCAGCTTCGCCACCTACGCCGACCTCGAAACCGCCTACCAGTCCGGCAGCCTGTTCGCCGGAGATCTAAAAGCCGGCGTGGCGCAAAGCCTGATCGAACTGCTCAAACCGGTCCGCGAACACTTCGCCGCCCCCGACCGCGCCGCCATGCTCGCCGAAATGCAAAAAGTCAAACTCACGCGGTAGCTCCGGCGTGGCACGGGCTTACCAGCCCGTGTCGAGCACCCTGCAAGGGTGCG
>JBOHNC010000115.1:0-10046 GCA_050730415.1 Planctomycetota bacterium | reverse complement strand
GCCCGCGGCTGTTCCCGCGGCTGGAACTGCCGGTGGGCGAGCGCACCCGCCAATTCCTGAAAAATATCGACCACGCCGCGCTGGCCGCTTGGCTGGACGCCTGCGCCGTGGATCTTTCCGGGCGCGCCGCCGCCACCGGGCGAGCCGCCCCCGCGGCCCCGGGCCCCAGCGGCGTGCTGTTGATCGCCGCCGCCGACTACGCCCGCACGGCGCTCGATCTGCGCCACCTGCTGGCGCGCCACGATCCGCGCAAGGGGCCGCAGGCGGGCCGCGCGCCGCTGGCGCTGCTGCTCGACGATTTCGCCTGCGATCAGGCCTGTCAGGCGCAGGCCGGCATCCGGCTCGGTGACCACTACCCGGTGTACCTGTTGGCGCGCGGGCTCCCCGGCGCCGCGCTCGACGAACAGGGTCGCGCGCCGGAAGCGCTGGCGGCGGAAACACTCCAGCGTGCCGAGGATCTCTACCACTTGGCGGTGGGGGAACTGGGTACCGAGCGCATTCTGTTCGGGACGGGACTGACGGCCGCCGCCGCGCCGGCGGAAGTTGCCGCGCAGGCGGCCACGCGCGCCGCGCTGGCGGCATGGTTTCGCCGTCCACGCGCCTGGCTGGACAGCGATTCGGCCGAGCTGCTGTTTGCCGCCAACGCCAACCGGCTGGCCGCCTGCTGACCGCGATCGTGTGAGGTGGGTCCATGCCGCGGGCCCACCACCGCCACCACCGCCGCCACGCCCGCGCTTTTGCACCGGCACGCGTCGTTGGAATGCCCGGGCCGGCGAGATCGCCGAACTGCGCAGATGGTTCTGCCCGCTTCCGAGGTACAATTCATGTAGCGCGCCGATGGGCGTGAAACAAACGGACAGCGGGTGTCGAGCGGGAGGGACGAACGTGGTGGACAAGCTGACGCCATCGACGGTGACGCAGATCGCCATCGTGGTGCGGGACATCGACCAGAAGATCCGCGCGTGGGCGGAGGTATTCGGCCTGCCGAAACCCGAAGTGCACACCACCGCGACCGCCGATCAGACCAACATCAAATACAAGGGCCGGCCGACCGACGCGCGGGCGAAGCTGGCCTTTTTCGATCTCGGCAACGTCACCGTCGAACTGATCGAACCGGTGGGCGGGCCGAGCACCTGGCAGGGGTTTCTCGACCGCCACGGCGAGGGCGTGCATCACATCGCCTTCAAAGTCAAGAATACCGGGGAGACCGTGGCGTTCCTCGAGGCGCACCACCTGAAAATCGAACAGCAGGGCGATTTTGTAGGTGGCAAATACACCTACCTCGACGGCATCAAGCCGCTGGGCGTGATCCTGGAGCTGCTGGAAAATGACGAAAAGCCGAAGAAGGACAAGCCGGGTAAATCGTCGGCGAACAACAAGGCGGTCCCCGCAGAAGAAGCAAAATAAATCGAGCGGTCCGCGATGAGCTCGCCGTCGCCCTACGATCCGCCGAACCGGCCGCCGGCCGCTGCGCCCGGCCCGCCGCCGCTCCCTGCATCGTCTCCGCCCAACCCACCGCCACCGCCACCGCCCCACGCGCCAGCGCCCCCGCTGGGGCCGCCGCAGCCTGTGCCGCCGGCCGGGCCCTATTTTTCGCCCGCTGCTCCGTCATTTCCGCCGGCCGCGAATCCCGCCGCCGCCGACGGTCCGCAACGGCGCGATTTTTTTCAGAAGAGCGCGCGGGGAGCCGCGCGCGGCGCGCTGCAGGCCGCGGAGTTTCTACCTCCGGTGGCGCGCGTCTTCCGCCTGCTCGGCGTGGAACTCACCGCCAACCTCGCCGCCGAGGTCGCGGGCGCCGCAGCCGCCGGCGGGCCACCCGCGCGATCCTGGCCGGTGCTGACGCTGCCGCCCGGCGCGGTGCCCAATTTCTACGCAGTGTGCACGCGCTGCAACGAGTGCGTGGCCTCCTGCCCGCCCTGGGCCATCCGCAAGGCCGGTCACGACATGGGCCCGCAGTTGGAAGGCTACCCGCTGCTGATCCCCAGCGAAGCCCCCTGCAAACTCTGCCCCGACCTGCCCTGCGTGAAGTCCTGCCCGGTCGAGGCGCTCAAGCCGCTCCCGGTCGCCGCCGTGCGGCTGGGCGCGCTGGCGGTGATCGACTACGCCACGTGCAGCGTGCCGCGCGGCAAGCCCTGCGACGAGTGCATCAAAATTTGCCCGGTCGGCGCGCAGGCGATTCAGGTCGATGCGCGCGGCTGGCCGCAGGTGGTCGCCGACGGCTGCACCGGGTGCGGCATGTGCGTCGCGCCCTGCCCGACCGGGGCCGTGCGCATGGAAAAAGCGCCCCCGTCGGGATTTTCTGTCTGAGTTCGCTGTCCGTACAGCAGCTATAGGGCGTGAAGCCGATGCAGTGAACGATGGTGGAAGCGGGCCGGCCGCCTCCTGTCGCACTGCACAGCGTGCCTTCGGCGTATGGTACGGACTGCGTTCCGGTGGAGTGGCCTCCGGCGCAGCATCATGCAATAGTATGTAGCGTCCCTTGCATGAGTCCGTGCCATACGCCCAGGGCATGCCGGCGCCGCAATCGACCGCACCCCCACGCGGCCGATTTCGGCGGCTCGCGGCCGATACCCGGCGCAGGGGCGAGTATATTGGATGGGAACTCCGCACCGCCCGAGGATGTGCTCGCGGTGACCGGCAAGGATTCCCCCATGCGCAGCCCCTTTCGACGCCGACCCGTGCGCGGGCGGCGCGCGCTTTCTCGCCCTCGCGGCCTGCGGACCGCGCTGGCTGGATTGGCATTGCTCTTGCCCCTGGCCGCCGCCGAAGCCCCGCCGCCGCCGCCTCTCCCTGCAACCACCCCTGACGCCGCCACCGTCGCGCCGGTCGCGCCGACCGTGCCATTGCGCTTCCTGATGGACTACCTGTACCAGGAGCACTCCCTGCCGCTGGGCGACGTGATCCTGCCCTACCACCCCAGTCTATCGGTGCGACTGACCGACCTCCTGAATGGCGACGCAGCCAAGACGCTGGCCGACCAACCTCCGCCGGCCGCCGTGGTGCAGGGCTGCGCGCAGGCCGAACAGCAAATCGGACTGCCGCTGAGCACCGCCTACATCCAGGCGCTGCGCGATCTGGCCGCTCAACTGCCGCAGGCAGACCAGCCGCTGGCCGGCAAATTGATCGATGCGATGGTCGAGTACCAGTCGGCGCAATTCCAGCCCAACCGGCTGTTCGCGCCGCCGGCACCACCGACTCCGACCACGCCCCCTGTCACGCCCGCCGCGCCGACCAAGGCCGACGCGCCGGTTCCGCCCGGCCCGCCGGGCCCCGGACCGCACCGTCGGCCGCGCACCGACGCCGAAGCGCGCGAGCAGGCGCAGTTGGCCCAGGAACGCGCCCAGGTCGCGCGGTCGCTGCACGCGCTGACGAGCGCAGAACTGGCCCGGGTGACCGCCTGCCTGGCCGCGCCCGCCAACGACCGGCCGATCGGCCGGATGACCGGCGGCTCGCTGTTCCTGTACCTCGGGCGCACGCCGGTGCGGCTGAGCGATCTGTTCGGGGCTGACCGCGATTTCCGCAGCCTTGAAATCCACGCCGACGCCGCCTGGCGCCGGCGCATGTTCGACGCCCTGTTCGCCTGGAAGCAGGCCCTCGACGCGCTGCAAAGCATCGAAGCCCAAACGCTGGCGGCGCAGGTGAGCGCGCCCTTGCGGCCCGGACTTTTGGCGGTGCTCAAGGCCCAAGCCGACTACAACGCCCACACCAATTCGCTGGAGCATGAATATCAATCCGATGAACTGGCGTTGGTTTCGCCGGACCTGACGCCCGCCGACCGCGCCGCCGCGGAAAAACGCACCGCCGAATTCCCCGCGCAGATGCGCAAGCTGGTGGACGGCTTCGATCAGACCCTGGAAACCGCCTGGACGCCGGAACTGGAAAAGGCCTTCGTCGATTTCTATATTCGTACCAAGCGCCTGCAATACGTCCGCGACAACCTGCACCCCGCCGCCAAGGCCGAAATGGAAAAGGAGCACGGCACGCCCGGCGACCAGTTCTGATCGAGCCCCCCGAACAACCGCTTCCTCCCCCTCTTGCGCGCGCCGCGCGCACTCCGGCGTGGCATGGGCTGACCAGCCCGTGTCGAGCGCACCCTTTGGGGGCCGCGATGCCTTTGGAACAGGGCGCTTCGCCCTCTCTTGCGCGCGTCCGCGCGCACCCTGCCCTCTCTTGCGCGCGTCGGCGCGCACCCTGGGAGCGCCGGCAGGATGCCGACGCGCGTTTTGGGGGCCTAAAAAATCTCAGGCTGCGCGGATCAGGGTTGGGATTTGGACTTGAACCGGTCCAGCCGCGCCTGCGCCTTGTTGTTGCCCAGCCGCACGGCGTCCTCGTAGGACAGTTCCGCGGCCGGCCAGTTGTTCATATATTCGCGCCACAGACCGAGGTCATAGCAGTCGTCGGCGTTGCTGTCGTCGAGGCACCCGCGCATCAGGTCGCACAGCGCCTGCGACGAGACCGCATCCCATTTGACTTCGCTGTCGCCCGACGGCAGCCGCAGCGTCACGGTCGTATTGGTCGCCTTCACCACCGGCACCTGCTGCTGCTGGAATTCGATCGTGTTGTTGGCCAGCTTGTTCTGCGCGATGGCATTCAGCAGCCGGTCGCGCAACCCGACCAACTCCTTCATGTCGACCACTTTTTCGTCGAACAGTTTTTCGTAGGTCGTGCCGGCCAGCTTGGGCTTGGCCGCCGCCAGCGCCTTCACCGCTCCTTCGAAGTCCATCGTCTGGCAACTGGTCAGCACGTCGCCGGACATGCGGTCGAAGACACTTTTGGCTTCGGCCTGGCGCTTGGCCTTGGCCGCCGCGGCCAGTTCTTCGCGCTGCAGCTTGGCCTGTTTGTCCTCGAAGTCCGCCTTGCTTTCCTGAATCAGCGTGGCCAGCTTCATCCGCTCCTGACTGTAGGTTTGCGCGTCGAAGTTGTCCTGCACCGGCGCCAGCAGTTCGGCGGCCTCGTCGAACTTCGTATTTTTCACGAGGTCCTGCACCTTGGCGCTGATCGCGCTGAACGCGTCCGCCTCTGCCTTCGCCAGTTGCTTGTTGAAGGCGTCGACCCGCAGTTGGATGTCGGGCGTCTTGCCGGCTTTGTCGGCCCAGTCCTTGAGCTGCGTCCGCGCGTCGTTGAACTTCTGCGCGGTCGCCAGCGCGTCGCCGTCAAAGGCGTCGTGGACGAGGTCCTTCAGGGAACTCGCCGCCAGCGTATCGACGCCCATCTGCCGCTGGCCCAGCGCCTCGGTGCGCTTGTCGCTGTCGGGGTATTTGGCGGCGAACTCGTCGGCCATCACGATTTTCTTGGCCGGATCGGTTTCGGTCCGGATGGCGTCCAGCGCCTCGCCATCGGTGACCGGCGCGACCGGCGTCTCCGGCGTTTTCACCGTCGTCGTGCCGGGCGGAACGGTCGCCGGTCCGGTCGGATTTTTTTCCGGCGTTTTCGGCGGCGTCACCGGCCCGGGTTGCGTTGGCGTCTGCACCACCGTCGGTGCGGCATGCGACGGCTGACCTGTTGGCCCTGTTGGCCCTGTTGGAGTGCCCGGCGTGGTGGGCCCGCTCGGCGTGCTCGAGTGGACCATCTGGTCCCACATCGATACCGCCTTGTCCCAGTAGCGGCCGTGGTCGAATTTGATGTCGATCCGCACCAGGATCACGAACAGGCAGGCGACCAGCAGGATGAAGGTGATCACCGGCAGCACCGTGCGCCCGATGCCCTTTTTGTTGGCGGCTTCGGCCCGTTCGGCGGCGCGCTTTTTCCGCTTGCGTTTGCGCGCCTGGCTCGACGCGGTCAACTGGCTTTCCAGTTTCTCCCGCTCGACGCCCTCCAGCGCATCCAGAATGCTCTTGCCTTCGCCCGACGACCCGGCCGAGGAATCTCCCGCGCCGACGGCGCTGGCTTCCATCGTCCCGCCCTTCTTCTTTTTCTTCTTTTTGCCGGTCCGCCCACGCGCGGTCATCGTCGGGCCGGTGAAGCGCGCCGAGCCGGCCGAGTCGCCGACCGCGCCGGTGCCCACCGCGCCGCCTTCCAGCGCTTCGGCGCCCTTTTCGAGCGCCTGCCGGGCGCGCAACAGGTCGGTCGCCAGTTGCATCATCGACTGGTACCGGTCGGTCGATTCGACGGCCATCATCTTGGCCAGAATTTCGTCCAGGAAACTGGGCAGGTCCGGCCGGACCGAACTGAGCGTCGGGATTTCATTTTCCGCGGCCTTCATCAGCACCGTCGTGGCCGAATCCCCCACCAGCGGCGCCTGGCCCGTCAGCATGTGGAAAAACGAGGCACCCAAGCTGTAGATGTCCGAACGCTGGTCGGCGCGCTGGCCCTCGATGGTCAGTTCCGGCGGCAGATAAATCGGGATGTCGATCTGCCCCTGCGCGGCCACCTGCGAAGCAATCGCCCGCACCGGATCGACCAGCAGCCCCAGCCCGGTCACCCGCGACCGGCCGTCGAAGCCGATCAATACACTGCTGGGCGACAGAAACCCGTGAAAAATTCCCTGGTCGTGCGCGTACCGCAGCCCCTGGCAGACCTGCCAGATGATGTCGAGCGCCTCTTTGGGCTGGAACGGACCCAGGTCGTAGATCATTTTCTTGACCGAACGGCCCTCGATGTACTCCTGGATCGCGTAGTGATTTTTGCCATCGTTGCCGGCGTACAGCAGCTTCGCCAGGTTGGGATGTTCCAGCATCATCGCCCGCCGGCCCTGCGCCAGCCACTGGGCCAGAAAGCCGCCGTTGGTCGTGAACGCGGCGTCCAGCACGAAGACTTCCGCCAGATCCCCGCTGCGCGCATGACGGCCCTTGAACCGCGCGCCCATGCCTTCGGAGTCCAGCTTTTCGAGCATCTGGTAGTTGGTCAGGCTGAAGGTGCCCAGGTCGGCAATCGAAGTGACTTCAGACTCGGCTTCCTCCATGCCCAGCGTGACGCCCGCCTGGCGCATCGCCGGCTGCGGAGACAACGCCGCCACGGCCGCCGAACCCGAGCCGGTGGCCGGGCGCGTCATCGTGGGCCGGCTGATCGACGGCCGCATCACCGTCGGCTGCCGCGTGCCCGAGGCGCGCGCACCGCTGGAACGGCCCACGCCCGGATGCGCGCCGCTGCGCGCCAGATTCGAACCGCTGGTGCGGCCCGCCACGCTGCCCACCCCGGCCTGGACTCCGCTGCGTGCCGCCGCAACAATCGACTGCGAACTCCGCCCCACATCGCCGGCGGTCGGCGCGCGCGGAGCCATTGACTGCGAGCCGGTGCCCATCCGGGGCGCCAGCGGCACCGCGTTCGAAACCGTCCCGGCGCCGCCCTGGTAGGCCTGGTACGCCTGCACCGATTCGCTCGGCCGCGGCGGCATCGGAATCACCGGCGGCTGCGCCACCCCGCTGGCCGGCGAGGGAAACATCTGCTTGGGCGCCGCCGGATTAATGCCCGAACCCTGCGGCATGCGGCCCGCGCCGGCGAAGGAAACCTGACCCATCAGCCCGCCGCCCGGCTGCACCTGGTTCTGCCACTGCTGCGCGGCCACCGGCACCTGCGCCGGCGGCGGCGGCTGATAGCCCGGCGGCGGCGCATTGCTGCCGACGATGTTGATCGCCCGGCAACTGGGGCACTGCAACTGCGTGCCCGGTCGGAAGGGCCCGATGCTGAACTCATTGCCGCAGGCGTAGCAGCGTTGGGTTTTGGAGGTTTGATTGCCCAGCACCTGCTCGACCTGGTAGGGCCGCAGGTAGTTGTACTGGACCATGATCTCGCCGATTTTCTTGTGCGGCATGCCGCGCGCGTCGGAGTCGCGCTGGACCGCCAGGCAGTAGTCCACCTGTTCTTTGGTCGCCAGCCGCATGCGGATCGCCAGGTCGCCGAACAGACCGACCTTCGTACCCTGAAAGCTGGCCAGGATTTCCTGCACCTGCTGCGGCGTCATGTAGCCCTTCATGGCCATGATTTCGCCGAGCTTGGGCACAGGTCCGCCCACGGCCTGATACTGCTGCTGGATCGCCAGGCACTCGTAGACCTGATCCATCGTGGCGTAGTTGCGAGCGACGACTAGCGAGCCAAATTGGTTATCGCGCACCTACCGAGCCCCTCCACACGCACACCGGAGCGCACAATGCGCACGGCGATTCACAAGCACAAACCGCTCCCTGCTCCATCCTGCAATGCGTGGACTCCCATGTTCCTATTATAGCCTCAGAACGCTCCAATCCAACCTTTTTGCACGGCTTTGATTTCGTTTGCCTTTTGAGACCGGGTCTCATTCTCAGTTCACTTTTAATCCGATCTTTATGCTGACTTCGTGATGCTCTGGTGCATGCTATAGGGAAGGCCGCGAGCCGGTTCACTTTCGCGCCTGCTCGCTCTTTGCCCGCTCGTCTACCGGAGACCCTCCCGTCCATGCCCCTACCCGCCGAACTGCGCCTGCGCCGCCACGCCGCCCTGCTGTCCCTCCTGGTGGGCGTCGTCATGCTCGTCGGCAAGTCGCTGGCCTATTGGATGACCGGTTCCACCGGCATCCTGTCCGATGCGCTGGAATCGGTCGTTCACGTGCTGGCCACCGGCTTTGCATTCTACAGCGTCCTGCTGGTCGCCCGCCCGGCCGACCGCCGTTTTCCCTACGGCTACGGCAAGATCGAATATTTTTCCGCCGGCCTCGAAGGCGCCCTGATCTTTGCCGCCGCCGTCGCCATTCTGGTTGAAGCCGCCCGCAGCCTCGCCGCCGGTCCGAAACTGGAGTCCCTCGATCTCGGCGTCGCCATCGTCGGCGGTCTGGGTCTCGTGAATCTGCTCCTGGGCTGGTACCTCATCCGCACCGGACGCAAAACCGAAAGCCTGATCCTCGTCGCCGACGGCAAACACGTCCTGGCCGACGCCTGGACCAGCCTCAGCATCGTCGCCGGCCTCGGCGTCGTGCTGCTCACCGGCTGGGTGGTGCTCGATCCCCTGATCGCCGCCGCCGTCGGCGTGCATATTCTCTGGACCGCGGTGGGGATGCTCAAGGAAGCCGTGGCCGGTCTCATGAACCGCAGCGACACCGCTTTTCTATCCCGCGTTCAGACGGTGCTGGCCGATCAGCCGCCCCCGGGCTGGATCGAAGTCCACCGCCTGCGTTCCTTTCCCAACGCCAGCAACGCCCACCAGATCGACCTGCACCTGACTGTGCCGCGCTACTGGAGCATCGCGCAGGGGCACGCCGCCGAACACGAACTCGAAGAGCGCCTCCAGACCCGCGTCGAAGCCGGCATCCTGTGCCTGATCCATCTCGATCCGTGCACCGAGCACCACTGCGGCCAGTGCCGGATGGCGGTTTGCCCGGTGCGCGGCTCCCAGTTCGTGGCGGCGGCGGACTGGTCGTTGGAGGCGCTGACCGGAGGGCCTTCGGTGCCGCCGGCCGCCCGGTTGGAACTGCCGCCGGCGCCGCCCGTCGCCGGACCGGGCCTCCCGCCGCAGGCAACCAACAGCCCGGCGCCCGACCGCCGCGCCGCCGGCGGCAAACGCTTCACCCCCGACAGCCTGCCCGCGCACTGATCGCGCCCAGATCGCCCACGGCGGCCTGCACAGGTGCGGTCGTTTTCTCGCGGCAACGCCGAAGACCGCCAGCGTTCCCACCGTCCTGCTGACGGCGAGCTACCGGGCCTTCGCTCGAAATGGATTTGTATCCAGAAATCGCACCGTCTACAATAGGACGGCTTGTGGCGCTCACCTGCTACACCCGCGCTGGCGGGTTTTTTGCGACCCGATTGCAATCGGCGCCTCAATCAAACCTGTTCCGGGATCTCCCTCCGATGGGTCAGGAGGTCCCTTTCGGCCCAGCCTGGATTGCAGCATGGACGGTTTGCGTGACGAGGCAATGCTTGGCCTGGCGCTCCAGCGCGGCCTGATCAACGCGCAGCAGGCATCCCTGGTGCGCGATCGCCAGCGTCAATTTTTCGAGGTCCAGCGCCCGGTCTCCGTCTCCTCCCTCCTGCGCGCGCTCAAACTCGTCTCCGACGAACAACTGGTCCAGCTCGAATTGACCGTCAACCAGACCCATCCCCTGGCACCCGGCGCGCCCGCGCGGCCCGGCACCGTCC
>JBOHNC010000114.1:0-45859 GCA_050730415.1 Planctomycetota bacterium | reverse complement strand
GGCGTGGGCGTGGGCGCGGGGCCGCCGCCGGGCGTGGCGGGCGCGGGCGGATCCATCGGTTCGATCACCGTCCAGGGGGGCGCGAGGAGCGGCGTTTTCGCGAGGACGGCGGCGAAGCCGTCGGGGTTGGCCTCCTGGCTCCATTTGGCGGCGATATCCTGGGCCGATTTTTCAAGTGCCTGCCCATCGGCGTCGGGCAGAGGCCGCACGGCCAGCCGCTGCAGCCGGACGCGGCCCGACAGCGCGAACTCCAGGGGATGCTCGTGGTAGTAGCGAATCTGGTCTCGCGGCGTGGATTCAGACACGTCCCGGAACTTGGTGTACAGGTATTCGTCGATGCCGAATTCGGTCAGGATCATGGCGTGGAGCTGATCGGGGGTCACGTGGAAGCGGTCGAGCTGCTGCTGGAGCGCCACGGGGCCGCCCATGCGGGCTTCGATTTCCTTGTAGCGCTGATCGGTGGCTTCGCGGACCTGCTGGGGAAACTGCTGGGCGAGGCGGTTGAGAAATTCGACCTCGTCGTCGCTGGCGGCGCGCAGCATGGTGCCCTGGATGACGGCATCGACGCTGTTTTTCCAGACCCGCTGCAGGATGGCCTGCTTGGCGGCGTCGGCAACCTGCGGGTCGCTCAGATGCGCCTGATCGGGGCCGATCTCGGCCAGGAATTCCAACTCGACCGTGGAGCGTTTCACCTGGATGTCGGCGACTTGGAAGACCACTTCGTCGGAGACCGGCTGGTCGAGCGTCGCGGCGGCTCGGGCGGCGCACAGCCATGCGGCCGCCAGCCAAGGGAGCAGGCGCACGATGCGGAAGGCTGGAAAAACAGCCGCCGGAGCGGATTGCAGGCGGCGAGCCGCAAACGGTTCCATGCCAGCGATTATATCGCGAAAATTCCGGGCTCGGCGCGTGGAGAATTCGGCCGCCGAGCCTAATATGGATCACCTGCAAGCAGGAAGATGGCGGTGTTCGCGCCGCGCTGGCCTGCTCCATTCAAGTTTCGGCCAGATGAAGGCCGCGGGAGAATCGGCGCGCGGGGTCAACCTCCGCGAACCGATGCCGTAGAAGCAAGGATCCGGCGCCATTGGGCGACCGGCCGGATTCGAAACTTTCAGGCCACCCTACCGCGTCCGGATGGCGCTCTGGAGAGCGCTGGAGAGCGTTCCGCATTCGTGCGGAGCGGCTCCGGCCGCCGAAGGGGAACCGCCGCGCAGCGCATCCAGGCGCGCGGCCAATCTCTCAGGCGACAGGACAGAGCGGTCGTGACGCGGGTTCCGCCGGAACCTGCGTGCGTTCCGTGTTTTGTCGGCTCCCAACGAGCGTCACCACATGACCCACTCCGCTGCTCCCCTGCAAATCACCCCCCTGAACGCCTGGCACAAGGCGCATGGCGCGCGCATGGTCGATTTCGGCGGCTGGGAAATGCCGGTTCAGTACACGTCGATTGTGGCCGAACACCTGACCTGCCGCAAATCGGCGGCGCTCTTCGACACCTGCCACATGGGTGAATTCACGCTGACCGGCGCCGGCGCGCTGGCGACCTTGCAGCATGTCATGAGCCGCGACCTGACGGGTCTCAAGCCGGGCCAGGCGCGCTACGGTTTCCTGACCACCGAACAGGGCACCGTGGTGGACGACTGCATCGCCTACCGGCTGCCCGACGACACCGACGGCACGCGATATTTCCTGTGCGTGAACGCGGGCGACATTCCCGGCGATTTCGGGTGGATCGCCGCGCGCAAGCAGGGTGAACTGGCCTTCGCCAACGAATCGGAGGCGTGGGCCAAAATCGACATCCAGGGCCCGGCGGCGGAGACCATTCTGGCGCGCCGCACGCCTGCCGACCTGGGGAAGCTCAAGCGCTGGCGCGCCGCCTACGCCGACGTGGCCGGGGTGAAAACCCTGATTTCGCGCAGCGGCTACACCGGGATGGACGGCTTCGAACTGTTCTACCCGGCCGATCAGGCGGTGAAGCTTTGGGAGGCGCTGCTCGAAGCGGGCCGGCCCGAAGGCATTCTGCCCGCCGGCCTGGGCGCGCGGGACACGCTGCGCACCGAAGCCTGCCTGCCGTTGTACGGCCACGAACTTTCGCGCGAGGTCACGCCGCTGGAAGCCAACCAGGGCTGGGCGGTTTCCCTGGGCAAGGATTTCGTTGGTGCGGCGGCATTGCGGGCGATGCAGGCGGCGGGCGTGCCGCGGCAGGTGATGCCCTTCCGCACCGGCGGCAAAAAGCCGGCGCGGCAGGGCGCCGAAGTGCGCGTCGACGGACGCGTCGTCGGCCGCGTGACGACTGGGACCTTCAGCCCGTCGCTGGATGAGGCCGTCGGGATGGCGCTGATTGAAACCGCCTTCGCCAAGCCCGGGCAAGCGGTGGAACTGGTCGTGCGCGACAAGGCTCTGCCGGCGCAATTGGTCGAAAAACCTTTGGTTCAACCCTAGCTTTTCAACCCCAACCCGCGACCGGCCTGGAGCGGCCGTTCGCCCCGAAGGAGCAGCCATGAACATTCCCGAAAAACTCAAATACGCCACGACCGACGAATGGATCGCGGCCGACGGCACGGTCGGGATCACCGATTTCGCGCAGCATGAACTGGGCGACATTGTGGACCTTGAATTCACCGTCAAGGCCGGCGACAAAATCACGCGCGGGCAGGTCATCGCCAACATCGATTCGGTGAAGGCTTCCAGCCCGATCTGCGCGCCGGTGGACGGGGAAGTCACGGCGACCAACCCCAAAATCAACGAGAACTGCGCGATCATCAACGAAAGCCCCTACGAAGCGGCGTGGATGTTCAAGATCAAGATCGCCGACGCGAAGCAGTTGGATGCATTGCTGGATGCCGCCGGGTACAAGGCCAAGATCGAGGCCTGAGCCGCCGCCGCCGGCCGTTTCAAACCGCAATTCAATCAGGGAGCCGACACCGATGGGGTACATTCCACACACCGAGGCCGACACGCGCGAGATGCTCACCAGCCTGGGGCTTAAGGCACTTGAGGACCTCTTCGCGCACATTCCGAAGGAGCTGCGCGCCAAGCCGCTGACGCTCGACCCGGGCCTGCCGGAAATGCCGCTCTTGCAGCACCTGAATGCGGTCGGCAGGAGCAACCGCCGGCTGACGATTTTTGCCGGGGCGGGCGCCTACGATCACTTTGTGCCGCCGGCCGTCGGCGACATCGTGTCGCACGGGCGATTTTTTTCGGCCTACACGCCCTACCAGCCGGAAGCCTCGCAGGGGCTTTTGCAGTGTATCTACGAGTACCAGACGATGATCGCCAGCCTGACCGGCCTGGCCGCCGCCAATGCTTCAATGTACGACGGCGCCACCGCGCTGTACGAAGCCTGCGTGCTGGCCGCGCGTCACACCGGCCACGGGCGGTTCCTGGTGGCGCGGACGGTCAATCCGGTGTACCGCGAAACGATGCGGTCGCTCGGACACAACCTCGATTTCCAGTTCGTGGAATTCGATCCGACGCAGCCGATCGAGGCGACCGCGAAGCTGCTGACCGAACCCACCGCGGCGCTGATCGCGCAGACCCCGGACGTATTCGGGCAGGTGCATGACTTCACCGACCTGTTCGCCGCCGCGCACAAAGCCGGCGCGCTGGCGGTGGCATCGGCGCATCCGATTTCGCTGGCGCTTTTCAAGGACCCCGGCGCGATGGGCGCGGACCTTGCCGCCGGCGAAGCGCAACCGCTGGGTGTGCCGGTGCAGTTCGGCGGGCCGTTCGTCGGCTACCTGGCGGCGGCGCACGGGCTGGTCAAGAAGCTGCCCGGCCGGCTGGTCGGCGCGACCGTGGACAAGGAGGGGCAGCGGGCGTTCACGCTGACGCTGCAGGCGCGCGAGCAGCACATCCGGCGCGAGCGGGCGACCTCGAACATCTGCACCAACCAGGGGCTGTGCGCGCTGATGGCGTGGGCCTATTTGACGCTGGTCGGGCGCAGCGGGTTGAAACGCGCCGCCGAACTGAGCATCGCCCGCACGCTGGAACTGCGCGGCGCGCTCGGCGCCGTCGCCGGCGTGCAGGTAAACGCCGCGCCGGTGTTCAACGAATTCACCTATTCGACGCCGCGGCCGGCGCCGGAGGTTCTGGCGGGATTGGTGCGGCACGGCATTCTGGGCGGCGTGGCGGTGAAAGAACGGTTCGGCCGCCAGTTGGCCGGGGTCGATGACGCGTTGATTCTGACGGCGGCGACCGAAAAACGGACGCCGGAGGAAATCGCCGCCTATACCGCGGCGCTCAAGAGTGTCCTGGCGGGCAAATAGGCGACCACAGGCTCATTGGAATTCAGATTCGTTCTTCAGGGAGCATCCGACCATGCAACTCACCTTTGAAAAATCCCGTCCCGGCGCGCAGGCCGATTATTTCCCGGCCTCGCCGGCGGACGAAGCTGCCGCGGTCGCGGCCGCCGTGCCGGCCGAACTGCGGCGTAAATCCACGCCGTACCTGCCGGAACTGGGCGAGCTGGAAGTAATCCGCCACGTGCAGGAACTGCTCGACCGGCAGATCGGGATCGACTCGAATTTCTACCCGCTCGGCTCGTGCACGATGAAGTACAACCCGCGCGTCAACGAGACGGTGGCGCGCGATCCGAACTTCGCCGAGATCCATCCCTTCGCGCCCGACGACTGCGCGCAGGGTTGGCTGCGGGTGCTGTACGAACTCCAGGGGCAGCTGTGTGAAATCGCCGGCATGGACGCCTTCAGCCTGAACACGATGGCCGGCGCGCAGGGGGAGTTGATCGGCCTGATGCTGATCAAGGCCTACCTGAAAAAGACTGGCCAGGAGCACCGCGACGAAATCATCTGCCCCGATGCCGCGCACGGCACCAATCCCGCCAGCGCGGCGCTGGTGGGCTTCAAAGTTCTGTCGGTGAAGACGGCCGAAAACGGCGGCATCGATATTGAAGCGCTCAAGAAGGTCATCACACCCAAGACCGCCGGATTGATGCTGACCAACCCCAGCACGCTGGGCCTGTTCGAAACCACCATTCGGCAGGTGGCCGAGATCATCCACGCCGCCGGCGGGCAACTGTACTACGACGGCGCCAACCTGAACGCGATCTGCGGCCGGTTCCGCCCCGGCGACATGGGTTTCGATGTGGTCCACCTGAACCTGCACAAGACCATGAGCACGCCGCACGGCGGCGGCGGGCCGGGCGCCGGGCCGGTGGGCGTGAAGAAACACCTCGCGCCGTTCCTGCCGGTCCCCTACCCTACCCTCGAAAACAATGTGTACCGGCTGAGCGACGCGCGGCCCGACTCGGTCGGGCGGGTGGGCGCGTTTCTCGGCAACGCCGGGATTCTGCTGCGCGCCTACACTTACATCAAGCACCACGGCCGCGACGGCCTGCCGCGCAACGCCGACTTCGCGGTGCTGAATGCCCGCTATGTCGCGAAGAAACTTTCCAAGACCTTCCCCCAGCCCTACGCCGCGCCGTGCATGCACGAGATGGTCTTGCAGCCGTCCGATGCGATGCTCGAAAAGGGCGTGCACACGATCAACGTGGCCAAGCGGCTGCTCGATTTCGGCATCCATCCGCCGACGATCTACTTCCCGCTGATCGTGAAGGAAGCGATCATGATCGAGCCGACGGAAACCGAGTCGCTAGCGGTGCTGAACCGGTTCGTGACGGTGATGGAAACGATTGCGAAGGAAGCGCTGGAAGATCCGCAGAAAGTCATCGACGCGCCGCACACCACGCCGGTGAAACGGGTGGACGAAACCGCCGCCGCGCGCAACTGCAACCTCTGCGCGTGCGGCTGACCCGCGCGAGGGTGGCGGCCGCTGGTACAGCATTGGACTTCGCGTGAAAATTCGGAGGCCAACCGAGGCGTTTTTCGATCCGTATCCCGGTTGCACTCGTGCAGCGGTGAGCCGCAACTTTTTTCAACTTTTTAGAACTCCCGCGCGCCGACCCGCGTCTTACTCCCGATGGCCACCCATTGGGCTGGCCGCCGCTCCAATCCCTTTTGCGCGAGGTTCGGCCATGAGAGGATCGCTGACCGCCGGCTTGCTGCTTTTCATGGGCGTGGTGGTCGCCGTGCTGATCGTCTGGTCGGTGCGGGTGAATTCGCCCGTACAGGCGGCCGATGCCGGTTCGGCCGCTCCCTTGGCCACGGGGCCGACGCCCCGCTCCACGGTTTCAGCAGCGCTGCCCACCGCGCCGCAACCGACGCCGCCGCGACAGAACGGGCTGGTCAACCATGTGGCGGTGTCGCTCCCGCCGCCGCCTGCGCCGCGACCGACGCGGGAGCCGGTTCAAACGGCCCCCGACCTCACCCCGCCCGTACCGGCGCCCCAATCCCATGGCCCCTTGGTCTGGAAAAATGCCTTCACCCAGCACTTCGATACAGCCGACAGCCTGAAGGATTTTCTCCAGATGGATGGTGGGGAACTGCTTTGGTCCGACCGCTTCAAGGCGCTGTACCTGAAAAACGATTCCGCGCAGGGCCAAATCTACGCCGCGGTTCACCGCTCGCTGCCCGGCGATCTGCGCCTGCGGATGCGGGTGCTGCGCACGCGGGAGGCTCGCGACATTAACATCGGCATCGTTTTCAGCGTGAAAGGTTCGCTGCACGCGGAGGACGGGTACTTTGCCGAGTGGAAACGCGGGCAGGTTCAGATCAAGCGCAACGACGTTTTCGAAGCCGGCGGCGAAGCCCCTACTCCGTCCACGCCTGACCGCTGGGTGACCGTGGAACTGGACAAGGTCGGCGGCGTCATCCGCATGTTCGAGGAAGGCAAGCAGGTGCTCGAATGGACCGATCCGGAACCCTACACCGGCGCCGAACACGACCTGCTGAGCCTGTACGTCTGGAGCGAGCGGACGATGGTCGATGACCTGACCATCGACCGGAACGCCAACGACGCGGCCGAGCCCCTGCCCGACGATCCGGCCGATCCGATCAATGCCGTGGACGGTGCGCGCGGCCCGGGCAATCCCACCCCGGACCAGTTCTGAGCGTCCCCGTCGTGCCTGACCCATTTCACGGTCATTGGCGGGTTGAGATTGAACCTGGCGGTTCGGGTTCAACGAAGCCGTTCTGCCGCGCGATCCGAGGCAATCATGTCCTCTCCGTCATCCCTTCGAGCGGAACCGCACCCAGCGCGCATCGAAAGGAATTCGTTTCGACCCAACGCATGCGACATTCCGCGCGGGAGAACGTGTGAAACGCGACATCGCCTTGGTTCGCACGGGCGGTCTGGCGACCGCATCCAGGAGTAGCCTGCGGAAGACCTCCGGCAACCCCTGGCTTTGTTACCTCGCGCCGTTGGCGCGAAGAAACCAACCCGAACGTCGGCGATCGCGGGTTATGCGCGAAAAATGTGACCGTTGCACTGCACTGAAGTCCTGGGCATTGCTTCTGGCGTCCCGCGGGCAAGACTGCAAAACCAACCGCCCATGCACATTTTGAAACACCGCGCGCCGCCGGAGAATATCGGCCACCGATGACGATTCGTGGCAGATAATGGTTACGCTGACAGGGAGCGGCTTCGGCCGCAAAGCTGAACGAAGCCGCGAGGCGAGGCTGACGTGTTCGAATTCCTGACTTTCAAACCGGTGCTGCCGGCCGCGCTGCTGGTCCTGGCCACGCTGGCCTGGTGGGGCCTCACGGCGGTGTTGTATGCGCGGCTGAGCGGCCTCAGCCGCATGCAACGCAGCGTCTGCACCCTCAGCCGCGGCGTCGGCGTCGGCGTGCTGGCGCTGATCCTGCTGCGCCCCTATGCTCGCGTGCCGCACGACGAAACCGTGCAGCGCACCGTGGCCGTGCTGGTGGACACTTCGGCCTCGATGTCGCTGAAAGACGTCGATCCCGCGCATTCCCGGCTGGAACTGGTCAAGCATGCCTTCGGTTGGACTCCGGCCCAGCCGGACACCGCCGCCGCGCCGCTGCTCAAGGATCACGGCAGCCTGCACGTCAAGGTGTATGAATTCGGCGGCGGCGTGAATGCCGTTCGCAGTCCTGCGCACCTGCGAGCCGACCAGCCTCGCAGCGATCTGGCGCAGGCACTGAAAGGTCTGGCGCAGGCGCTGCGCAACGACGACGTTTCGGCGGTGGTGGTGGTCAGCGACGGCCGCCAGAACCCGGACCCGTCCCATGCGCTCGATCCGGTCTACCCGCTCTACAATCGCCTGGGCTGGCCGATCTACACGGTCGGGGTCGGGCGGGAGCGCTTCAAGGACATCGCGCTGACGGCGGTGACCTCCCCGCAGCCGGCCGGCCGCACCGTCGATGCGGTGGTGACTGCCACGGTGCGGGCGACCGGCATCCCCGATCAGGAGGTCCCGGTGGCCGTCTATCGGCTGGAGACCGGGCCCGACGGCCGCGCCGGCGCGCGCGTCCAACCGCCGGTCGCGACCGGCGTGGTGAAACTGCTCGGCCACGAAGGCAAGGTCACGCTGAGTTTCACTCCGTCCGGTTCCGGGCTGAAGCAATACGAAATCGAGGCCAAGCCGCTGCCGGACGAGGCGGTGCTGGAGAACAACACCTGCCGATTCGCGAAGCTGTTCGACGACCGCACCCTGCACGTGCTGTACCTGGAGGGTTCGATGTACCAGCGCCGCGACGGCCCGGCCGGCGACAACACGCCGTGGGAGCACGAATTTTTGAAGCTGGCGCTGGAAAAAGATGGCGACGTCGAATGCACCTGCATGTTCCGCGACAACGACGAGGGCCAGGCTTCGGCGGCGCACGTGAGCTGGGTGAAGGACCCCAACGGCGGCTACCCCAAAACGCTGGCCGAATTGGCCCAATACGACGTGGTGATTTTCAGCGACGTGGACAAGGATTTATTCACCGCGCAGCAGCTTGAAAACACCCGCGATTTCGTGCGCGACCTGGGCGGCGGCTTCATCATGGTCGGCGGCTGGACCAGCTTCGGCCCCGGCGGCTACGACGGCTCAATCCTCGACAAGCTTCTGCCGGTGGCCATGCTCGGCCGCAACGACGCGCACATCGACCAGGACAACGTGCTGAAATGGCAGATCACCGACGAAGGCTGGAAACACCCGATCATGCAGCTCGACCCCGACCCGGTGAAAAATCGCGCCGACTGGGCCAAGCTGCCGCTCTTCCACGGCTACAACAAGGTCTTCGGTCCCAAGCCGGCGGCGACGGTGCTGGTGGTGAAAGCCGGCAGCGACGACGGTTTGTTCCCCGAGGTCGTCGTCGCCGTCCAACCCTACGGCCGTGGCCGGTCGATGGCCTTCACCACCGACTGCACCGCCGGCTGGGGGACGGATTTCGAGGAATATTTCGGCGAGAACGACAACTACGTCCCCGACGGAAAAACCATGCCCGACAACCGCTACTACCGCAAGTTCTGGCAGAACACGATCCGCTGGCTGGCGCATGCGCGCGAGACCATGCCCAAGAGCCAGGTCACCCTGAGCCTCGACAAACTGCTGGCGCCGGTGAACACGCCGGTGCGCATCCATGCGTTGGTGCTGGACGACCATTTCCGCGGCGTGAAATCGGCCGATGTGCAGGCCGAACTGACCGCGCCCGACGGCAAAAAAATCACCGTCGCCTTGCAGCCCGAGCCGGCCGAAAACTACGCTCCCGGCGAAGACATCGCCGGGCGGTTCGCCGGCGACTTCACCCCGCCGGCCGCCGGCGCGTACGGTGTCACCGTGCAGGCCACCGTGCAGGAACGGGTGCTGAAGTCGGCGTCAGGGCTATTCACCGCGGCGCTCGAAAGCGACGAATTCGACCTGCCCGAACAGGACCGCCCGCTGCTGCGCTCGCTGGCCGACGCCACCGGCGGCCGCTACCTGCCGCTGGAAAAAGCGGCCGACCTGCCGGACCTGATCGACCAGACGGTGAAGTCGCGGCGCAACTACACCGAGCATGAAATCTGGGATTCGCCGTGGCTGCTGCTTTTGGCCGCGGCGGCGTTCAGCCTCGAATGGCTGGTGCGCAAACAGCATGGATTGGCCTGACATGCGTGCAGGACCCGCCGCCGCCCCACCGGCTGAATGCCGGCCGAAGACGGACCGACTGGCGCGGGCCGCGCGCTGCGCGCGCGGCCCGAAAGGCGGCGCAACTGCCACGCCCGCCGTAGGCTCTCCGCAGCCCTTGCACCGCCCAATCGCATCGGTGTTGCTCCTGGCCGTCGCCCACGCCGTCGCCCTGGCCGCGGCCCTGCAAATGACCGCTGCGCTGGCCGCGGCCAACCAGGCGCCCGACTTCCCGCTGGAAGAAAGGCCCATCGCCCAGGAAATCGCCGCCGCCCCGGTGATCGTCGAAGGCAGCGTGCTGACCGGGGGCAGCTTTCAGGCGATTTTCGACGTGGACACGGTCTACAAGGCCGACCTGCCCGGCGGCGCGAGCCGCCTGCCGCGAACGCTGCGCATCGCCGGCTTCAACTCGATTGCCGGCGACCGCGCCGCGCGCGCGATGCGGCCGGGCGAGCGCATCATCCTGTTTCTGGCGCCCGCCGGCGACATGGATTTCACCCCGCGCAGCGGCGGCGGACGTTTTGATGTCGAAGCCGCCACCGAGTACGGCGCGGCCAAAGTCGTCGCGAGTCTCGGCGACCCCAACCTGCTGGTGCCGCTCGATCCCGAACATTTTCGTATCCTGCTGCGCGCCATTCTGGCGGCGCAATCCGAGCCCCCCGCGCCGACGCTGATCCAAGCGCCCGCCTCCGCTTCCGCTCAGGCCGCCGTGGCTGCGGGAACCGCCGACCGCCGTCAGACCGTGCAGGCCGGCGTCGATCTGGCCCGCCTGAGCCTGACCTCCTCGAACCCCGTGCACGAGTATTTCGGCGTGGTGCTGGCGCGCTCGCTGTCGGCCGTCGATCTATTGCCCGAACTGATGCCGCTGGGCGAAAGCAGCAACGCGCGCATTCAGGCTGAGACCCTCGACACGCTGGCGGAGCTGGTTCAGCGTTTCGGCCCGGAGGACGCCCGTTTCGACCGCACCGCCCTGATGCGGCTGGCCGGTGAAGGGCTGTCCGCCAAAGTTCCGCGCACGCGCCTGGCTGCGGCGCGGCTGATGCAGGAGCTGCCGGCCGCCGGCGCCGCCCGCCAGCTCATGACCTTCTACCGCGACGCTGCGGCCGATTTTCAGCAGCTCCCCGTCGGCGATTCCCAGCGCTCCGCCTTCCTCCGGCAGCAGGGGACCTTCTGGCTTTCGCCCGCGCTGCTGAACGACCCCGGCGCCCAGGACGCGTTGCTCGATTTTGCCGCCGGCAACGATGCCGCCACCGCCACCGGCGCCCTGGCCGTCCTGGGCCAGCGCGGCGCATCCGGCAGCCTGGCCGGCCTGGCCGACCTGCTGACCCAGCCGGATTTCAAATTCACCGCCGATGCCAAAATTGCCCTGTTTCGAATCGCCCTGTCCGATGAGGTGCTCCAGCCCGGCGTCGATCTCACGGCCTGGGCGGCGGCGACGGAAAAAACGAGCTACGCCGAGCGCCTCGCCGCCAGCCTCCGCCGCGTCGACCGGCTCCTGAACCAGCCGGCCTCCGGCAGCACCGCCGGTTCCGCGCGCGCCACCGGTCTGCTGCTGTGTTCCTGCCTGCCGGGCGAAGTCGGCATTCCGCGGCTGATCGCGCAGACGGTCGTCGCGCCAGCCGCCCTGCCGCCGGTTCTGTTCGCGCGCACGCAAAGCCCGCTCGCCTTGCCCTATCTTTCCCGCGCCTTCCTGACCGGCGACGACACTCAAACGACCGCCGCCTCCGACGCCCTCGAAGGCTGGGTGGAGTTGGAACCGCTGGTGCGCTTCGGCTGCGACGACGCGCTGGGCGTGGCGGCCGCGCGGCAAAGCATGAACGGCGCCAATGTGGGCGTGGACGCCGCCGCCGATCTGCTCGCCCCCGGCGCCGAATTCGGCCTGACCGCCGGCTTCGCCCTGGACGGCTCGGTCCGCGGCCGCGGCCATCGCTTCCAAGTCCTCCAGCAGTTCACCGGCCAGTCTTTCGGTTGGGGCGAAAATGAAATCGACTGGAACACCCGCCTCTGCCTGTGGTCCACCTGGCACGCGGCGCAGGTCACACGCTTCGGTGGCGGTGCCTACCCGCCGGCGCTGGAAGTCTGGGTGCGCCAAGCCCAAGCCCGGCTGGCGCCCGACTTCACCCCCGCCCAGACCGAAGCCTGGCTGAATGCCCTGAGCGCCCCCGATCCGCGCGAAGCCCGCGCCGGCTGGCGCAACCTGGCCACGGCGCTGCTCCGGCCCGAACCCGACATCACGCCCAGTCCGCTGGTGGAAGGCCTCTGGCGCAAACTGGTGCAACGCGCGAGCGACTCCGGCAACCTGCAAGCAGCCTGCCTCGCGGTGGATGTCCTGGGCCTGACTCGCGCGCCGGTGGGCGCGGCGCTGGGTGCGCTGCTGCGCCCGACCACCCCGGCGGTGCTGCGGCATCAGCTTTGGTGGGCGCTGGGCCGCGTCACCGCTGCCCCCGGCGATTGGGATCCAGCCGTGCTGAAGGCGCTGCTGGTGCAAATCCGCACGCTGGCCGGCGACCGCCACGATCCGATCGAAAGTACCCTGGCGGTCTGGGCGCTACGCGCGCTGCCCGGCGCCACCGTCGACGGTCTGCTCGGGGAGCTGGCCGGCAGCGGCACGGCCCCGGCCGAAATCCGTCGCACCGCCGCCGCCGCGCTGCTCTGGCGCGCCTGCCGTCAGCCGCTCGACGCGATTCTCCCGACGCTCACCGCCGCCGTCGGCGCGCTGCCCTCCGATGACGACCTCGTGCAGTCCACCCTGCTCACCGCTATTGGCGCCGACCAGGGGGACCTCGACCCGACCCGCCGCGACGTGCGTCTGATCGGCCTGACGCACATCCTCGCGCAGGCCACCGCGAACAATTTCGATCTGCCCTCCAATCTGCTGCGCGCTGAACTCGACCCGCAGCCGTACGCCGGCCCCGCCGCCTACCAATTGGATGCCGCAACGCGCCGTGCGCTGCGTTCCGGTCTCAAGGCCGCCTTCCAAGCCGCCGCGCAAAACGATCCGGGCGGCCTGAGCGACATCGCCGAACGTGCCTACGGGTTCGCCTGGGCGGTGGGCGCGTGGCCGTGCGACGACTTCAAGAACATCCTCGCCGACGCCGTGCGGCCCGACGGCGCCTGGCCGCAGACCCGCACTCGCACCGTGTGCTACGCTCTCGAAGGCCTCGCGGCCGAAGGCGGAACGGTGCCGGCCGCGACGCTGCGCATGCTGCTGCAGAACGGCGACGACCGGCTGGCCGCCGTCGCCGCCCGTCTGCTCGCCCGCGTCGGCACTCCCGACGACATGACCGCCATCTGCGCCCGCTTCAACACCGCCCTGCCCAAGACTCAGCGCTGGTTCGACGCCGTCGGGGCCACCGGCCTGCCGCAGGTCTTCCAATTTCTTTCCGACGCGACCAAATCCGAAGGCTTCGATGGCTTCGAAGCCACGGAGGCCCTCGGGCTGTTCGACAGCGACGGGGCCCGCATCCTGCTGACCCAAAGCGCCGCTGACCTGCGCCGCGGCAACCGCGTGGCGGCGGTGCTCGGCTGGGCCCGCCAACTCACCGGCGCGCCCGACCGCATGACGGCGGTCGCCGCCGGGCCCGGCGACAGCCCGCTGACCTTCTGCGACGCCATCGAATGGGTTCCCTCGTCGGCCGCCGCCGCTGGCGTGGCGCCGCTCCTCAAGCTCTGCGCTTCCGCCAACGCCACCGAACGCCGCCGAGCCGATCTGGCGCTCAGCCGCGTCACCGGCCTGCCGGCCTGGTGCAGCCTGCCCAGCGCGACCGCCGCCGGCGCAACGGCCGAGGCACTGACGGCCTACTGGCGCGCGAAAATCGGGCCCTGAAACGCCCAGCCCCTCCCGCAGGCGGGCACTTTTTTGCGAGCGCCACGCCCCTCGCCGCCGCCCATCGGCTATATTGTTTGGTTCGTGCAATGATCGGCCGCCTTTGACGGTCGAATTGAATACGGCTGCCTGCCCGCCCCGCGAGGCGCCGCCCAAATGCAACGTCGGGGCGCATGACATCGTGGAGTGGCGTATGCGTCCGGACCAATACCGGCGGTATTCGCGGCATCTGATCCTGCCCGAAGTCGGCCTCGAAGGCCAGAAGAAACTGCTGAATGCAAAAGTGCTGTTGATCGGCGCGGGCGGACTGGGCTGTCCCACCGCACTGTACCTGGCCGCCGCCGGCGTCGGCACGCTCGGCATCATCGATTTCGACCGCGTCGACGAATCCAACTTGCAGCGCCAGGTACTGTTCACCACGGCGGATGTGGGCAAATTCAAGGCCGAGGTCGCCAAGCAGCGCCTGGTCGCGCTCAACCCGGATGTGACGGTGGTCGTGTACGCGCTGCCGCTCTCGAGCGAAAACTCGATGGAAATCTTCCGCGACTACGACATCGTCATCGACGGCACCGACAACTTCGCCACCCGCTACCTGGTCAACGACACCTGCGTGCTGCTGAAGAAGCCCAACATCTACGGCAGCATTTTCCGTTTCGACGGCCAGGCTTCGCTGTTCGTGCCGTTCGAAGGGCCGTGCTACCGGTGCCTGTATCCCGAGCCCCCCCCGCCGGAAATGGCGCCCAGTTGCGCCGAGGGCGGCGTGCTCGGCATCCTGCCGGGCTTCATCAGCATGATCCAGGCCACCGAATGCGTGAAATGGATTCTCGGGCGCGCCGGAAAATCGTTGATGGGCCGGCTGCTGCAATACGACGCCTTCGAAATGACGCTGCGGGAGCTCAAAATCCGCCGCGACAAAAACTGCCCGATCTGCGGCGATCACCCGACCATCACCAAGCTCATCGACTACCTCGAATTCTGCAATGTGCGCGGGGAGGACCTCCCGGACTTCGCCAAGGCCGCCGGCGCCGAACAAAAACCCGCCGCGCAGCCGGCCGGCGCCATCGGCTCCATGCAGGTGACTGAGCTGGCGAAGGCGCTCGAAGCCGCCGAAAACTTCGTGCTGCTGGACGTACGGATGCCCGGGGAGTGGGAAATCTGCCATCTGCCGCAGGCCAAGCTGCTGCCCTTGGGCGAACTGGCCCAGCGGGTCGACGAACTGGCCGACCTCAAGGACAAAAAACTGGTGGTCATGTGCAAAATGGGCGGGCGCTCGATGCGCGCCTGCCAGTTCTTACAGCAGCAGGGCTTCACCCACCTCTACAACGTCGTCGGCGGCATCGCCAAGTGGGCCGACGAAGTCGAACCGGACATGCCGCGCTACTGAAGCCGGCGGTTTGAAACGGCTTGTTCCTGATTCCGTAAATCGTATTATTTCCGGCGCGAGGCTCGCGCACGTTTCGTGCGTCTCAGAAGCAAAATGTGGATGCGCCACGCCCGCCGTTTTTGTGCTTTTCATTTTAGTTCCGGCGCGAGGATCGCGCGGGGATCGCGCGTTCCAGCAGCAGATTGTGGAGGCGCCACGATTATGGTGCGCGCGCCATTCTTCGACCCGCGGCTGTTAAATAAAAGAATGGAGCGACAGCGCAAGTCTGCGGGTTGTGCAACACGTTGTGAATCGGTTTGCAAACCTGCGCTGTTCGCCCCAAGTTTGAGGTTCAAAAAAGTGTGCGTGAATACTGTCGAGGTGTCATAGCTGAGAGAGGGAGGATCATATCCACGCACACGATGGTGTGTATTACAACTGGACGGCCAATCCGGAAAATGTTCCGTCCTATTTCAAAATTATTTTGTAACTTACATTGAATCAAGTCGTTGCAATTTTAATCGGCCCGTCTATGCCACCCACCCCCAACGATTCCTTCACAGAATCTTAATATTTTATAACTTCATATGAGCACAATGGTTCTGAAGATTAGTGTTCAAGTTTCCGGTGCACGCACTGTGCAGACATGTTCATGTTGTGAACACTTGGACAGTTTGCTGCCTTTCCGCCCCGTCAAGCAAACTGGACAGTTTTTTGGCTGCCCAGCACCGATCGTATTAAGTTTATTTTCCGTCTTCAGCGTCCAGCAATTCGCGGCGCAGGTCGCCAGTCACTCCGATCCCCGCCGGCGGCGCCACCAGGAACAGCACGCCATTGAAGTGCGCCAGATCGGTGCAGGCCTGTTGGACGTCCTCAAATTGTCCTGCCGCCGCCGAAAAATCGCTGAACGGCACTTTTTTGGGATTCCCCAGCAGTACCTCGAAGGCCGTCGTGATATCGGCCGCATTCACCTTCGCCAGCAGCCGGTTGCGCGTGTAGGCATTGACCACCGTCTGCATCGTTTCCGGCACCAGGAACAGCCAGAAGGTGATCACCTTCGGCAGAGTCATCGCGCCCTGGCCCTCGGCCGCGGACCTGATCGCGCCGCCGGTGCTCCTGCCAGGCGCTATGATGCCGCCCATCCCGATGCCCGCCACCATCACCGCGCCAATGCCCAGCAACGAGTTGCAGACCTGCGCCGCCAGCCCGCCATCCTCTTCCCCGAAGTCATTGTTGATCGGATTGATCAGGTCCATGCCCGATTTTTTGTATTTCTTGAATTGAAACCACAGCAGCACCAGCAGGCCCAGCGTCAGCACCCCCGTGGTCCAGAATTCGTAATTTTCCAAGCCCACGTGTGGCGCCACAAACATCACGAACACACCCACCGCGCAGGCAGTCAGGCACATCAGCAAAATCACCACCGGCACCATGAAGAGAATGGTCAATGTGGCCAAGAGACGCATGTGCGTGATCTGCGCACGCACCCAGCTTTCAAGCATTCGGGCACCGGCCATGGGAGATTCCTCTGCGCGTGCCCGACTTGGCGCTTTGCCAGCCGGACGCCGCTCACGCCCGCTGGGAACGGCGCGCTCAGAACAGCACGATCTTGGCAAACCCGTCGGCGGTCAGCGCCGCGCCGCCCACCAGCGCGCCGTCGATGTCCGGGCACTCCATCAGTTCACGGATGTTGGCCGCCTTGACCGATCCGCCGTACTGAATCCGCATGGCCTGCGCCGTTTCCGGCCCGAGATGCTTGCCGACCAGCGAGCGAATAAACGCGTGCGCCTCCTGCGCCTGCTGCGGCGTGGCTGTCACGCCGGTGCCGATCGCCCAAACCGGTTCGTAGGCAATCGTCACCCTCCCGGCCTGCTCGACCGGCAGATCCTTCAGCCCTTCGCTCAGTTGGGTTGCGACGACTTCTTCCATCCGCCCGGCTTCGCGCTGCTCCAGCGTTTCGCCCACGCACAGGATGACCGTCAGGCCGGCATTGAGCGCGGCGAACAGCTTCTCATTGACGTAGGCGTCGGTTTCGCCGAAATATTGGCGGCGCTCGGAGTGCCCCAGGATGGTGAAGCTGCAGCCGGCTGACTTCAGCATCGGCGCGGAGATTTCACCGGTGTAGGCGCCGGAATCCTTGGCATGAATGTTCTGACCGCCGACCTCAATCGCGCTGCCCTGCAACGCCGCCACCGCCGCCGGAATGGCCAGGAAGGTCGGCGCCACGCCCACTTCGACACCGCGGCAGTCCTGCAGCGCAGCGCGCAGCTCGCTGGCCAGTTGCGTCGCTTCGGCCGGCGTCTTGTTCATTTTCCAGTTGCCGACGATATACGGTTTACGCTCCACGGAAACAGCCATCGATCCGACTCCTCGCTTTTCCACCACCACGCCGCGCCTGCGACGCCGCGGTTGGAACTACCTTATATCGCCCGATCGGTTCACCGGCCGGGCGTTGCGGCCGGGGCGGCCGGGGCGGCCTGACGCGGATGCACCAGATCGAAAATCTGTTCCAGTTCCTTCACCAGCGGGGTGAAGCGGTCGGGCTTGAGCGCCTGCGGGCCGTCGCACAGCGCTTCCTCGGGGTTGCAGTGGACTTCGATGATGAAGCCCGCCGCGCCCGCCGCGATGCCCGCTCGCGCCAGCGCCGGCACCAGCGAAGCTTTGCCCGCCGCGTGGCTGGGATCGACGATCAGCGGCAGGTGGGTGTTCTCGGCCAGCCAGGGGAAGGCGCCCACGTCCAGGGTGAAGCGCGTCGCGGTCTCGAAAGTCCGGAAGCCGCGCTCGCAGAGCATCACGTTGGGATTGCCAGCGGCCAGGATGTATTCGGCCGCCATCAGGAAATCCTTGACGGTGGCGGCCATGCCGCGCTTGAGCATCACCGGTTTGCTCTGGCGGCCCACTTCCTTCAGCAGGTCGAAGTTCTGCATGTTGCGCGCGCCGATCTGCAGAATGTCCGCGTACAGGCAGGCCGGCGCGACGTGGGTGATCGAGCGCACCTCGGTGACGACCGGCAGCCCGAATTCGTCGCCGCACTCGCGCAGCAGTTTCAAGCCTTCGACACCCAGCCCCTGGAAGTCGTACGGGCTGGTGCGCGGCTTGAAGCAGCCGCCGCGCAGAATCTGCGCTCCGGCCTTTTTGCAGGCGGCCGCGGAATCCCACAGCATCTGCCGATTTTCGACGGTGCACGGGCCGGCCATCGCCACCATCTTGCCGCCGCCAATTTCGACTGAACCCACCTTGATGACCGTGTTTTCCGGGTGCATCTGGCGGCTGGCGATTTTCCACGGATGCACGATCGGCAGGGCCTGCTCGACCCCCGGCATGGCGGTGAACGGCAGCGCGGCGACCTTGGCTTCGTCGCCGATCGCGCCCACGATGGTTTGAAATTGGCCGCGCGACAAATGCGGCTTGAGACCCGCTTCCTCGATCTTCCGCACTACGTGCTGGATGTTCTCTTCGCTCGTCCCGGTTCGCATCACGATGATCATGGCGGTTCCTGCTTCCGACGTTCCGATGGGAGGCTCCTTACGACGTGCGGCGTTAGCAGGCTGCTGAAAAAGGGGGCGAGCGACCATTTTGCGAGCGCCGACCCCGCGGGGCGAGGTTTCCGCAGTGGAGTCGTATCCAGTGAATACGACGCAACGAAGGAAACGCAGCAATGCGCCGGTCGCCGCCGCAATGAGTGCCGCAGCCTTTTTCAGCGGCCTGTTAGGCCGGGAAACAGGCAATTATAGCCAGCCCGGGCGGAGCGAAAGTGGGCAGCCTTGCCCCAAGCCCCGCCACCTGGACGCCGCAGGGCCTTTTAGTTCTCGCCTCCGGCACCCAGCACTGGTAACTTATGACCCCCGGAGCCGAAATTGCGCCGAGGTGCCGTGCTGGGCTAATCTCGGGCGTGCCTGACGGCACTTCAGAGATTTGGAGAGAACTAAAAGGCCCTCTCAGGCCGTCCTCCCCCACCCCGCCAACAATTCCTCGGCGCTGCGGGTGTTCAGGATGTCGCCTTTCTCCAAGCCACCTTTATTGATCAGCTCCGCGCCCAGTTTCAAATATTCCAGGTCCTGCGTCGAATGCGCGTCGGCGCTGATGATGACTTTGGCGCCCGAGGCCTTGATCTCCTGCATATACCGCCAGTCCACGTCCAGTCGCTGGGGATGGCAGTTGAATTCGATCGCCACGCCGTGTTCGGCGGCGGCCGCGAATATCGCGCGGCGGTCGAGGGGATACCCCGGCCGCGTCAGCAGCAGTCGGCCGGTCATGTGCCCCAGAATCCGTGTCGCCGGATGCTCGATCGCGCGCACGATCCGCTTGGTTTGCGCCGCCGCATCGAGATTGAACCGCGAATGCACCGAGGCCACCACGTAGTCGAGCCGCTCGAATACCCAGTCCTCGTAGTCCAGCGCGCCGTCCTCCAGAATGTCGCTTTCGACGCCTTTCAGCACGCGGAAGTCGGCCCCTTCGCCGGCCAGACGGCGGTTCAGGCCGTCGATATTTTCGGTCTGTTCGAGCAGCCGGTTGGGCAGCAGACCGTTGGCGTAGCGCGCCGACTGCGAGTGATCGGCCACGCCGAAATAGCGCAGGCCCAGCGCCCGCGCCGCCGCGACCATCTGCTCCAGCGAATGCCGCCCGTCCGATTCAGTGGTGTGGTTGTGCACGCAGCCGACCACATCGGTGAACGCGAACGCCGGCGGAATGCCCGGCCCATCGGCCAGCGCAAATTCGTGCCGCCCTTCACGCAACGCCGGCGGAATGAACGGCAGACCCAGCCGACTGTAGAATTCCGCTGCGTCGTGCAGCGCAAGCGCCCGCCCCGCCGTGTCCTGCAAGGCGTCGGCGGCGAGCGCCAATCCTTGGGCCGTCGCGCGGCGGCGCAGTTCGGCGCGGTGCTCCGGCGCGCTGTCCTGCAGCACCCGATGAACGATCGACCCGGCGCCGGCGGACTGACTCAGCCGGCTGCGCTCGATTAAATCGATCCGCACCGGGGTGTGGTCGATCTGAAACCGCAGTTGGGTGTCCTCGAACTGCACCTCGCCCTTGGGATCGATGGCGCCGAGCACCTCCTCGGCCAGCCCTTCGACTTCCTCGCCGATCACCCGCAGCTCCAGGGCATCCACCACCTCACAGGCCCGGGCCAGTTGGCCGGCCGCCTGCACTTCCAGGGTGGCATCGACGGCGGCCAGCGCCTCGGTCAGGCTGGCGGCCAGCCCGCGCGCGTCGGTGATCAGGCGCTTGCCGCGCTGCTCGTCGAGAAACAGCATTGAAATGTGGATTTTTTCGGCGGTCTTCGCGCCGAACCCCTTGAAGCTGCCCAGCCGGCCGGTGTCGATGGCCGTTTTCAGATCGGCCCACGAGGCGATGCCGTGCAGCATCCAAAGTTGCTGGAGCTTCTTTGGGCCGATGCCATCGATCTTCAGCAGTTCCAGCAGGCCCGGCGGGAGTTTGGCCAGGACCTCGTCGAGCTCCGGATGGGACCCGTTCGCGGCGATGGCTTCGATCAGCGCGGCGAGGCTCTTGCCGATACCGGGAATGTCGGTCAGCCTGCGGCGCGCCAACAGGTCGTCGAAATCGCCGGGGAAGTCGGCCAGCGCGCGCGCGGCGTTGCGCCAGACCGACTTGCGAAATCCCGGGTCGTCCAGGATTTCCAGTGCGACCGAGGCCGCCTCCAGCGCCGCGACTGCCTGCCGTCGAGCCATTCCCGCCGTGGACGCCATGCCGATTCGCCCCGTCTCAAATTTGCTGCCAGACCGATTCCCCGCGCCGAATCCGGTGGATAATCCAGCATCATACCGCCGCAGCCGGAATTCGGCAGCGGCCGGCCGCGCCGCTCGATGGAGCCCCCCGCGCGCCCGACCGCCCACCCGCCCACTCGCTGATCCGGAGAGAACCATCCGATGGCCGACACCGCCTACGCCGACCTGATCGAACGGGTCCGCGAATTTTCCACCCTGGGCAGCATCTCCAGCGTGCTGCAGTGGGACCAGGAAGTGATGATGCCGCCCAAGGGCGCCGAATTTCGCGCCAAGCAATTGGGACTGATGAGCACCCTGCACCACCGCATGCAGACCGATCCCGCCGTCGGGCGGCTGATCAAAAAGCTGCGCGGGCGACGGCTGGCGCCGGTGCCGGCCGCCAACCTCCGGCTGATCGCGCGCCAATACGAACGCGCCACCAAACTGCCGGCCGACCTGGTGCGCGAACTTTCCGAAACCCGCAGTCGCGCGCAGCAGGTCTGGGCCCAGGCGCGCCGAGCATCCAACTTTCGCCTGTTCGCTCCGTGGCTGGAAAAACTGGTCACGCTCAAGCGCCGCGTGATCGCCCTTTTGAAACTTCCCGGCACGCCCTACGACACGCTGCTGGATCAGTTCGAAGAAGGCGCGACCTGCGCGGCCATCGATCCCCTATTTGGCGGTCTGCGCGAACAACTCGTGCCACTGGTCCGCGCCATCGTCGCCGCGCCGCACCAGCCGCGGATGAACTGGATCCACCAGCCGGTGGCGGTGGAACTCCAGCGCGAATTCGGCCTCGAAGTCATCGCGCGCTTCGGCTTCGACAGCGCCGCCGGCCGGGTTGACGTCTCGGTCCATCCGTTCTGCAGCGGCTTCTGCACCCGTGACGTCCGCATGACCACCCGTTTCCGCGAACACGACATGCAGGATGCGCTGGGCGGCCTGATGCACGAAACCGGTCATGGTCTGTACGACCAGGGGCTGCCGGAAAAGTTCGAAGGCGAACCGGCCGGCGATGCGATTTCGCTGGGCATCCACGAATCGCAGTCGCGGATGTGGGAAAATTTCGTGGGGCGCAGCCCCGATTTCTGGCGCTTCTGGTTTCCCCGGCTGCAAAAGCGGCTCGGCGGCAAGCTGAAAGGCTGCTCCCTTGACCAGTGGGTCCACGCCTACAACCTGGTGACCCCCAGCCTGATCCGCGTCGAAGCCGACGAAGTCACCTACCCGCTGCATGTCATGCTGCGGTACCAGATCGAGAAGGAAATCTTCAACGAGCGGCTGCCGGTGGCGAAGGTCGAGGCCCGTTGGAACGAACTGATGCGGGAGTACCTCGGGGTCACCCCGCCCAACGCCGCGCAGGGGGTGTTGCAGGACATCCACTGGTCGATGGGCGCCTTCGGCTACTTCCCGACCTATTTGCTGGGCAACCTGTACGCGGCGCAATTTTTCGCGACTGCCGACCGGAAGCTCGGCCTGAACGCGCAGTTCCGCAGAGGGAACTTCGCCCCCCTGCTGACCTGGCTGCGCGAAAACATCCACCGCCACGGGCACCGCTACAGTGCCGATCAACTGGTGCGGCGCGCCACCGGCAAACCGCTCGATGCGGCTTTTTTCGTGGAGTACCTCACCAAAAAATATTCCGCTCTGTACCGGCTGTAGCGCCCCGAGCGCTTCACCGCCAGTTGCGCGCGGTTGCGCGACCGGCTTCCTTTCATGCTCGACCCAACGCCTCTGAAACCCCCGAAGGAGACCCTGCCATGCCCGCACCTGAAGCCGACTTTCTGACCGCCCTGGACGAATACAACCGCCAGTTGCATGCGGCCGAAGATTCCCTGCTGCGCGAACTGCGCCGCAAGCTGCCCCAAGCCGGCCTGCCGGAAATCCTCATCACCGCCGATGTCGGCCGGCTGCTGCAGCTGCTGGTCGGCCTGACGGCCGGCAAACGGGTGCTCGAACTGGGCACGCTGGGCGGCTACTCCGGCATCTGGATCGCGCGCGGCATGCGCAAGGGCGGGCTGTTCACCACCTGCGAAATCAACGACAAACACGCCGACTTCGCACAAGGGTTTTTCGACCGCGCCAAACTGGCGGTGAAAACCCGCATCCTGCGCGGCGCCGCTCTCGACAGCCTGAAAACCCTCAGGCGCGAACCGAAATTCGACTTCATCTTCATCGACGCCGACAAGGAAAATTACCCGGCCTATTTCAAGGCCGCCCGTCCGCTGCTGGCAAAAGGCGGGATCATCGCCGCGGACAATACGCTCGGGCTGCTGCGCCGCCACGCGGAAATGGCCAATCCCAAGACCGACAAGCCGCATTTCAAGGCGCTGCGAGCCTACAACGCGCTGGTGGCCAAGGACAAAACCCTGCGCGCGATCATCCTGCCCATCCGCGACGGCGTCACCGTCGGCCACGACGTCGGCTGAATCTCTTCGCCGGGACCGCCGACCTTCCGTCGGCGTCTTCGACCCAACCGTGAATTCGGCTCGGCGCTTCCATCCATCCGCCAAGCGCCCCCGCGACCTGCGGGAGCGACATCGACACATCGTTCTGTGCATGGACTCGGCAACCCGAAGGGATGCCGCGGGGGGCGTGGCCCCTGAGGCCACTACCGGACCGGCTGAGGCTGCGCCGTCTGCCAGTCTTCTTCGAGGTCCTTCAGCTTCTGCTGCTCGGCCGCGCTGAACGCCCGCGGTTCGCGCTTAAGCAAATCCTCGGCGTCGTCGAGCAATTGGCGGCAGGTGGTCATGTCGTGCTGCTTGAGCGCCTCCCGCCCGCGGCGGATGTACCAGTCCACGCTGACCCCGGGATTCTTCCCGGGGGCCGTCTGGTAGTTCGGCGCCTGCATTTCGGCGCCGAGGTCCTTCTGGGCGCGGTTGCGGTACTGGGTCATGAAGGTGTATAGCAAAACTGCCATTATCACCACCGCGCCGATCAGAACCATGATCAACACGTTGCGCGCGTCGAATTTTTTCTTTTCCACCAGCGGCGCGACCGGCATGCCCGCCCCAGCCGCGCCCGGCGGCGCCGGATTGGGCGCGTCGGGCGGCCCGGAAACCGGCGCTTCCGGCGCGGCCTTCGCGGCAGCAGGTGTGGACGATGCGGACGGTTGCGTCATGCCCGGAAAAATCCCTCGATGCCAGCCCAGTTTCACGGGCCCAAGCCGTTCCAATTCAGTAGCCGCCACCCGGCCGGCCACAGACCTATTATATGCCCTGCTTCCGCGCCAAATGTGGCTGCAATCGAACCCCAAAGGCGGTATGATGCAAATCATGGTGGCACATCACGGTGAGGATTCCGCAGCGTGGGCAAATCGCAACGGCATGGCATGACCTTCCGCGAGGTCGGCGTCGAAACCAGCATCGGCCAGACGCTGGTGCAGAAAATCTCTTCGCACGTGCGAAAAACCTTCGGCCCGCAGGTGGTTCCCGGCGTCGGCGGCTTCGGCGCGCATTTCGCGCTTGGCGGCCAGATCGACCTGCTGGCCACTCACGGTCAGATGGACGACCCCCTGCTGGCCGTCTCCACCGACCACGTTGGTTCGAAAATGGCGCTCGGCCACCTCACCGGCCGCCATGCGGTCATCGGCCATGACCTCGTCGCGATGAACGTCAACAACCTGACCATGCAGGGCGCCCGCCCGCTGCTGTTCGTGTACTCGATCAGCACCTCCAGCCTAAAGCTGAACATCGTGGAAAAACTGGTCGAAGGCATGTCCGGCGCCTGTCAGACCGCGCGCTGCGCGATGACCGGCGGCGAGACCTCCGAAATCCCCGACGTCTTCCTCGAAAACCGCTACATGCTCTCCGGCTTCTGCGCCGGCGTCGTCGAACGCACCAAGATGATCGACGGGAGCAAGATTTCCGCCGGCGACGTGATCGTCGGCCTGCACGCCAATGGTCTGCACACCGACGGCTACACGCAAGCCCGCCGCATCCTGCTGGAAAAAGCCCAGCTGCGCCTCGACAAAACCATCCCCGAATTGAACGGCACGCTCGGCGATGAACTGATGAAGCCCACCCGCATCTACGCGCCCGCGATTCAGTCGCTCACGCAGCATTACAAGGTCAAGGAAATCATCCGGCTGGTCGTGCATGTCGGCGAAGACGGGATTCTTGGCAATCTGCGCCGCATGATGCCGCCCGGCTTTGTGGCTCGCGTCAAGATCGGCAGTTGGGTGCTCCCCCCCATCTACCAGCTCATCCAGCAGTTCGCCCGGCTGCCCGAACAGGAGCTGTTCGAAATGTTCAACATGGGCATCGGGTTCCTGGTGATCTGCCCCGAATACAACGCCAATGCGGTGATGCGCTCCCTCGAAAAAGCCGGCGTCAGCAGCACCATCGTCGGCGACATTCAACGCCATCCCAACGGCAGCGACCAACTCGGCGAAGCCGTGTTTGCGCGGTGAACGAGAAGAAAAAGAGTAGCCACAAAGGGCACAAAAAGCACATAGAGAAATAGGAAGACCATCCGTCGCTTGGAGCGTTGCATGCAGACTCCCTCCTCCACCGGTGCCTCGGCCGCCGAACCAGCCCCCTCCGAGGCCGGCGGGCAGCCGTCGGTGCCAGTGATTCAAGCAGCCACTGATATCCACTTGCCACTGTGGCTGGTAATCTTGATCCTGTGGCTGGTGGTGGGGCTTCAAGGCATACTCGTCGCGTTCCGCTGCAGCGTTTTCGTTCACTTCATTGCCGGACTGGTCAGTTTTGTTCCGTTCTTTGTTTACGCCCTATTGTTCTTGGCTATGCCGCTTCGCCGTCTCTGCGCCTTTTTCCTCATCTGTTTGCCGATCGTTGGGGGGATGTTTTTCCTTCCCGGCTGGTTGGCGGCGCTCCTGTGGGTGCACCCACTCCCGAGGGAATCGGGGCCCGCCATGCGAATAGCGCGGGCGGCGGCTGAATTTACCTGCTGCCTTCATGCAATCATTCTGGGCCTATACGGGTATCGACGTTGGAGGTTGGCTGTTCGCGCCGCGCGGGACGCAATGCCGACGTCCATCACGCCACCAACCATCCCGACCGCCGCCTCTCCTCCAGTACCAGGAGACGACGACATCGAACCGTCTCCTCCATCCCAAAGAGCCGACTGGTAGTAAACTGAAGCCTAGATTCCCAAATACGCCAGGACCGCCGCCATGCCTCGCCGCCGCGCCAAGCCCAACATCAGCCGTTCCTCTTCCTCTTCCGATTCATCAATCGTCATTCATAGTTCACCATTCGTTCCCTTGCGCGTCCTCGTCATCGGCGCGCACCCCGACGACTGCGAAATCAAATGTGGCGGAACCGGCGCGCTTTGGGCCGCTCTCGGCCACACTGTCCGCTTCGTCTCCGCCACCAATGGCGGCACCGGCCACCACGCCATCGGCGGCATTGAACTGGTCCGCCGCCGCCTGGCCGAAGCGCAGGCCGCCGCAAAATGCCTGGGCGTCGAAAGCCAGGTGCTCGATGTCACCAACGGCGAACTCGAACCCACTCTTTTTTACCGCAAGCTGTTCATCAAACTCATTCGCGAATTCCATCCCGACCTGATTCTCACCCACCGCCCCAACGACTACCACCCCGACCACCGCTACACCAGCCAGTTGGTGCAGGACTCCGCCTATGTCGTCACCGTGCCCAACAACCTGCCCACCGTTGCAGCGCTGCGCGACAATCCGACCATCGCCTACCTCAGCGACGACTTCCAGAAGCCGATTCCCTTTCAGCCCGACGTGGTGGTGAACATCGACGCGGCGATCGAGAAAAAATACGACGCCATGCACTGCCACGTTTCGCAGTTCTACGAGTGGCTGCCGTTCAACACGCACAAGGAATCCGAGGTGCCCGCCGGCGACCGCGAGCGCCGCGCCTGGATGATCGCGCAGCGCTGGGATGCCGACGAAAAGCGCGCGCAGCGCTACCGCGGGCTGCTCAAAAAACGCTACGGCGCCAAGGCCGGGGCCAAAGTGAAATGCGCGGAAGCCTTCGAAATCTGCGAATACGGCGCTCAGCCCTCGCCTGAACGGCTGCGCGAACTGTTCCCGTTTTTCTGATTCAACCGTCCAGATCGATTTGCGCCGGATCGATGGCACCCACCGGCGGATTCTGCCATGCCACCGGCAGCCAGCGCATGGTTTCGCGCGGCGGGGCCACCAGCGATTCCTTCATGTGCCGCACGGTCCAGCGGATTTTCTCCGAACTGTTCATCGTGTTGGCGTTACGGATGACTTCGCCCTTCTCGTTCAAAAAATGCGCAACGTTGAATAGGAAATTGGCTGCCTCATCCAGCGGCACCTGCCCGCGCGGAAATACCGCCTCCTGGTCGCTCAGGTCGAACTGGTCGAGCCCCACCGTGTCCACCAGCAGTAAATTGCCGGGACGCGACACGATCCGCACATTGCAGAACAGATCGGCCGGCAGAATTTGCTGCTCGCGGTCATACGCAAGCTTGGCGCGAAACGGCTCCTTGGCCATCAGCAGTTCGCCATTGGGATTGAAATAGCACAGCACTCCGGGCAACTCGAACAGCTTCGCGACCACCTCGGCCAGCGCCCAGATTTCGTCGAGTGGCTTGTAGTCGTCGGGAAACAGCGGCGCGTCCGGCTCAGGCCGCGTCGCGTAGGTGATCCGCATCCGCACGAAGGCTGTGTGCGTCGGCACGATCGTCGCGGCGTCCTTCAGAAACCAGCCGAGCTCCGTCGCCCGCGCCAGCGAATGCGGCCAGGCAAACGGCCCGAACTGCCCCGACCCCCAGGCCATAAATAGCGGCGGATCGGTTTTCGGATCGCCCATTTCGTCCGGCCAGGGACGATCCAGCACGTCGATGATCAAGCGTCCCGGCCCCGGCGCCGCCGGCGGCGCGCCCTCAGTCCCATTCGGCGGGCGGGGGAAAGCATACACCAGCGCCGGGCCGCTCAGCGCCCAATATTCCGCCGCTGGCGGCCGCGCAAGCACCTGCCAATCGGGCAGCGCCGCCGCCAGCGCATCCAGCGACGGCACCACCGAACACAGCAGCGCCACGCCCTGTGTGAACAACCCTTTTTGCGGCATTATTTGAACTCGATCGCCCGGCCGCTTTTGCGCCCCGAACGGTAGACCGCGTCGAGCAATTCAATCGCCGTCCGCCCGTCCCGCCCGTCGCAGAGCAGCGGCGCTTTGTCGGCCACCGCCGCCACCACGTTTTCAATCACGTTTTTCCAGGGGGCTTTGCGGTCGAGTTTGTCCTTCCGGTCGGTGCAGCCTTCCAGGAAATACCACTCCGGCGTCTCGCGCGTTGCCAGCACGCCGCCTTCGGTGCCGTGAATCTCCATCCCCGCGTAGGGGCTGCCCGGGAAGGTCGTCGTCCCCAGAATTCCGCCCCGCGCGCCCGATTCGAATTCGATCAGCGCCTGCCCCAAATCCTCGGTTTCGATCTTGTGATTGAAAATCCCGGTCAGCCCAATCACCCGTTTCGGCTTGCCCATGAACCACCGCAACAGATCGATCTGGTGGATGGTCTGGTTGGCCAGCGCGCCGCCGCCGTCCATCTTCCACGTGCCGCGCCAGCCGCCCTTGTCGTAGTATTCCTGGCTGCGGTACCACTTCAGGCGCGCCTCGCACAGGATCACCTTGCCGAACAGATTGTTCTCCAGCGCGTATTTGATTTTCTGGTTGGTGTCGTGGTAGCGCGCCTCGAAATCGACGCCCAGCAGGACCCCCGCCTTGTCGGCGGCGGCGATCATCCGGTCGCATTTTTTCAGCGTCACCTCCATCGGCTTGGTGGTGATGGTGTGTTTGCCGGCCTGGATCGCCTTGAGCGCCGTCGGCAAGTGCAGGCCCGACGGAGTCATCACCAGCACGACATCGACCTTGGGGTCCTTCAGCGCTTTCTTGATGTCGGTCGACCAGCGGCACTCCAGTTCCGCGCCGACTTTCTCGGCGCGCTCCGGGTTGAGGTCGATCACCCACGCCAGGTTTGCTCCCGGCGTCTGTTTGACGGTCTTGGCCCGGGCGTAGCCCATCCCCAAGCCGACCACTGCGAATCCAATGTCGCTCATTTTCCTGCGCGCTCCTTGCGGGGGATTGTTTTGCCTCGAAACCGATTGCGCCGCCTCACTTCGCCGCGGCCAGCCGCGTGAACACATCGCGGTAGATCCCGTCGCGGTGAATCTGCGTCACCACGCGGATCAGATGCCGGCGCGCGTCGAAACTCCAGGTCGTTTCCTCGGTCAGGATCGGGCTGTGTTCGAGAGTGCTCGGCAACCACCCGGCGTTCATCAGCCAAGCCGGCGCGGAGATATCCCAGATCACTTTCGACCAGGCGAAATGATCGCGGTGGTAGCCGCCGACGATTTCGCACAGGTAGTCGCCGATGGCGCTTTTGCCCTTCAAATGCGCTTCCAGTTCCGGCATGGTGGTGCGCAGCATCTCCGCCACCAGCGCGCAGGGAATCATCACCAGCGGCACGCCGGAGTCGAACAGCACGCGCGAGGCCGGCCGGTCCTGCATGCAGTTGAATTCCCGCGCATCACGCCAGTACAGCGGATGACCGCCCAGCCAGACGACGACGATTTTTTCCACCAGTTCCGGCGCCAGCACGATCGCCGAAGCAATGTTGGTCGGCGCTCCGATGCTCACGACATACAGCGGCCCGTCGCGCTTGACGTTGCGCGCCCTTGCCCGTTTGATCAGGTCGCGCGCCGCCGGACTGTCGACCGGCTTGCCCTTGTTGTGCGCCGTCGGCTCGTAGCCCGCGCCCATGAACTTCTTCGACCCCTGGAACACGCGGCCTTTGGCCGACGCTCCCACCCGGTCGAAGACGCGCAGGATTTCGTCGAAGCTCTTTTTCATCCCGTCGCCCGGGCCGCTGGAACGGCTGTTGAAAAAGGGCGCGGCGTAGACGGCCTGGAGATCGATCTTTTCCGGCGCAAGCAACGCGTAGGCCAGCGCGAACTGATCGTCGACCTCATTGTAGGTGTCAGTGTCGAACACGATCGACACCTTGCCGGTCGGCGGGTCGAGACGGACCAGGCGGTCGGCTTCGGAAAGCCGGTGAGCCTTGGCGGCGGCGGGCATGCAGATAACTCCAGAGCGCGGGGGTGAACCGGTATCGTACCCGCAACGCGCGCTTTTTAAACCCCCGCTTCCGCTTGGGTTTTGTGGTGCCGGCACCACAAAGGCCCGGACCACAAAACCCTGGAGGCGCTTGGAATTCCCGCGAATCGCCGTAGGATTTTTTATTCCGAACCCCCCATCCTGCCGCCTGAGAATCCTGTCGCCATGAATCAAGCGCTGCTCGACGCCTTCAAGAAAAAATACGAAGCCCTGTCCGGCGTGGTCCATGTCTGCGCCGACGATACGGCCGCGCTCACCGCCATCGCCGGCGTCTGCAAGGAAGCCGCCGCCACCCATGTCTGCTGCGCCGACCTGTCCCCTACCCTGCAAGCGGCGCTTGAAGCCCTCGCCCGCACCGCCGGCATCACCGTCCTTAACCAACCCTACGATCCGGCCACGCTGCCGGCCGCCATCGACCAGTGCCAAGTCGGCGTCAGTTCCGCCGCCTTCGCCGTCGCGCCGATGGGCGCCTTCGTCGAACTCACCGTGGACGACGCAGTCCGGATTGTCTCGACGCTGCCGCGCACTCACATCGCGGTGATCCACGCCGACACGATTCTGGCCACGCTGCCGGAAGCCGCGCCGCGAGTCGACGATTATTTCCGACGCAACGGCGCGCATGCGGCCGTCACCTTCGTCTCCGGCCCTAGCCGCACCGGCGACATTGAAATGCGTCTGACGCTCGGCGTCCACGGCCCGGTCTCATCCCATGTGGTGGTGCTCACCGGCCCCGCGCCGGCCGCCGCCACCGCCGCCACCGCTGCGTCCGCCGCCGCGAACCTGGAGAAATCCCCGGCATGAACCGCCAACGCTACGCCAACCTGTACCCCAAGATCGAAAAGGCGCTGGTCGAAAAGCCGCGCCGCGACGCGCTGTATTCGGCGATGAAACACAGCCGCGACAAGCGCCGCAACACGATCAAAAATGAACTCGCCACCGGCCTGGAATTCCGCGCGGAGGTGCGCGCCGTTAAAGAACGCTGTCTGGCGCGGCAGGAGGAATTGCTCGACCAGTTCGTCGCCAGTGCGCGCGGCCGCGGCGCCACGGTGTTCCTCGCCGACGACGGCCCCGCCGCCATCGACTACATCCTGAAACTGGCGCAGGCGCGCGGCGCGAAAACCTGCGCCAAATCGAAATCGCTCACCAGCGAGGAAATCCAAGTCAACCATCCGCTCGAAGACGCCGGCATCGAAGTCATCGAAACCGATCTGGGCGAATTGATCATCCAGAAGGTGCATGAAAAACCCTACCACCTTGTGTTTCCCGCCGTCCACAAAACCGCCCAGGAAGTCGCCGACATTTTTGAAAAGGTCGAAGGCCGGCCGATCCCCGCCGACCCCAAAGAAATCATGAAGGTCGTGCGCAAATACCTGCGTCCGATTTTCCTCAATGCCGACATCGGCATGACCGGCGCCAACGTCGGCGTCGCGGAAACCGGCGCGATCGTGATCGAAACCAACGAAGGCAACGCGCGGCTGGTCAGTTCCATCCCCGACCTGCACGTCTGCATCATGGGCATCGAAAAAATCGTCGAAACCACCAGCGACGCGCTGCTGATGATGATGGCGCACCCGGTCAGCGCCACCGGCCAGATGCTGACCACCTACGTCACGCTGATGGCCGGGCGTTCGCCGCTGGGTGAAGCTGGCGCGCCGGCCGGCGCGGCGCACAAGCCACGCGAAAGCCACATCGTCATTCTCGACAACGGCCGCCGCAAGATGCGCGCCGACCCGGTCATGAGCGACGCGCTGAACTGCATCCGCTGCGGCGCCTGCATGAACATCTGCCCCACCTACGGCGTGGTGGGCGGGCACACCTTCGGCTACATATACCCTGGGCCGATCGGCATTCCCTGGACCAGCGAGGTCCACGGGCAGGAAAAGGCCGGAGACTTCGCCGACCTGTGCATTTCCTGCGGGCTGTGCAAGGAAATCTGTCCGGTCCAGATCGACATTCCCTATATGATCGCCGAAGTCAAACACCGCGACCAGCAGCACAATCCGCCGCCGCGCGTCAACCGATTTCTGATGATGGCCGAGACCTTCTCGAAACTCGGCAGTCTCACCGCGCCGTTGGCCAACTTCTCGATGAAGAACTCGCTGTTCCGCTGGGCGCTCGAAAAAACCGTCGGCATCGACCGCCGCCGCCACCTGCCCGAATTCCGCTTCAACACCCTCGAACGCTGGTTCCGCAACCGGCCCACCCCCGAGCGCTTCGACGATCCATCCAAGATCAAACGCAAAGTGGCCTTCTTCGTCGATCTGTTCGCCAACTACAACGCGCCGGAACTGGGCATCGCCGCCATCGAAGCGCTCGAAGCCCGCGGCGCCATGGTGGTGCTGCCGCCGCAGCAATCCAGCGGTTACCCGTACATCGGCTACGGGGACCTCGACAACGCCCGCCGCACCGCGGGGTACAACGTCGAACAGTTCGCGCGCTACGCCCGCGATGGCTTCGACATTGTCGCCACCGAACCGACCGCCGCCTACTGCCTGGCCAAAGCCTACCCGAAACTGCTTCACCATAGCCCCGAATCCGACCTCGTGGCCGAACATACCTACGAAATTTTCGAGTACCTGCTTAAGCTGGAAACCAACGACGGCGCGCCGACGGCTCCCGCCGGTCCCACCAGCCCCGATCTGAAAGGCCGGCGCTTCGGCTTCCATTGCTCCTGCCACCAACGGCCGCTGGATTCCGGCGAGGCGGCGATGGACTGGCTGCGCCGGCGCGGCGCCGAAGTCACCCTGTACGAAACCGGCACCTGCTGCGGCATGGGCGGCACCTTCGGCATGAAAGCCGGGCCGCTGGGGTACGGCCTGAGCCAAGCCGTCGGGGAACCGCTGTTTCAGATCTTCAAGGAAGCCGGCGTCGACACCATCGTGACCGAGAGCAGCGTCTGCGGCATGCAACTGCGCGACGGCACCGGGCTGAAGGTCATCCACCCGTTGGAACTGCTGAAGAAGGGCTGAAGGCTGAGGCCCGAAGGGTGAAGGAAAAACGCGCATCGGCGGCTTGAGCGCGCTCGGATTTGGTCCAATACTGGTCACGCACTCAACGAAAAGTGCGAATTCGAACGGCGAAGGAACGTTCATCGCGCGATCGCGACTTTCGCTCGCGAATTTAGATGCACGCGAGGGCGCGTGCGCTCCTGAACGTTGCCTGCACTCAGCGAAAAGTACATTTTCGAACGGCGAGGAAACCTGCATCGCTCGATCGCGAGCTTCGCTCGCGAGGAGGCGTCCGGGCTACCAGTCGCGCTTGAGGACCAGTTCTTCGATGCGGTAGGCGTGGAACAGGTCGTGCAGGGCGAGGTGGCGGAACATGATACCGATGGAGTACCGGGCGTATTCGGGATGGTCGGCTTCGATCGTCCACTGGGTGGGGCTGAGCGACTTGAGCCGGCCCACCAGCTTGGCGCGGTCGGCGGTGAAGCGGTCCATTTCGGCGGTGAGATCGCGCTGGAGCAAGGCATCGGCCGGTTCGTCCTTGTCCGGGTTGTAGGGCACGATCTGAGCGCCGGGCGCGGCCAGCATCTTGTCGAGCCGCGTGAAAAATAAACCGTGGACCACCGCCAGGTGGCAGGCGTGTTCGTGGACCGACCACTTGCCCGGCGCGGGCCGGGTCTTGCGGTGGGCCGCGGGCAGTTCGAAGGCCAGCGGGACGATGATCTCCGGGGCGCGGGCCAGTTCGGCGATCAGCGTGGCCGGCGCGACCGGCGGCTTGGGGGCGTTCGGGCCGGACGGGGCATGGGGGGAATTCGGAACGGTGCGGGGGGCCATGGCGGGTTCTCCTGGGGGGCGGGCGGCTGGCGGGTGGACCGAGTGGACGGACGGAACGGAACGGACGGAACAGAACGGAAGCAGCGAAAGCAGCGGCGGTCTCAGGCGCCGATGGTGCGGATGATATCCTCGGCGATGTCGGCGGCGCGGGTGAGTTCGGTGAGGTCGAGGAATTCATCGGGGGCGTGGGCCTTGGCGATGTCGCCCGGGCCGAAAACGATGCAGGGCGTTCCGGCAGCGCTGAGCGGGCCGGCGTCGGAGAAAAAGGCGCCGCCGATCGGCGCGGCCTGGTCGCCGAGCAGTTTGCGCGACGCGGCCAGGACGGTTTTCACGAAGGGATGTTCGGGGGCGATCTGGAAGGCGGGCGACTGTTCCATCGAATGGGCAGTGAGCGGTCCGGCGGCATCGCCGGCGGCGGAGCGGACCCACAGCAGGACGTCGTTCATGAATTTCTGGGGATCGGTGCCCGGCAGCACGCGGCCGTCCAACTGGATGGTGCACTGACCGGGCACGACGTTGGGTTTTTCGCCGCCGCGGATGATGCCGCAGGACAGCGTGGGCGAGCCCAGCAGCGGGTCCTTGACCGCGGCCAGCCGCTGCGGCACCAGCGATTCCAGGGCGTTCAGGACGTGGCGCATGCGGTAGATCGCGTTGATGCCGAGGTGGGGCGTGGAGCCGTGGGCGGTCTGGCCCTGGGTGGTGATCTTGAACCAGATCGAGCCCTTGTGGGCGATCATCGGCTTGCAGAAGGTCGCTTCGCCGACCAGGCAGGCGTCGGCTTTGAAGCCTTGCGCGGCCAGGGCGGCGGCGCCTTCGCAGCCGGTTTCTTCGCCCATGGTGGCCAATAGCAGCACGTCCCACGGCGGGAGTTCGCCGGATTCGGCAACGCGGCGGAAGGCTTCGAGGAAGGCGGCCAGCGAGCCTTTGGTGTCGCAACTGCCGCGGCCGTAGATGCGATTGGCTTCGATTTTTGGTTCGTGCGGCGGGATGGTCATGCCTTGGACGCCGACGGTGTCGGTGTGGGCTTCGAGGGCCAGCGTGCGGGTGCGGTCGCGGCCTTTCAGGCGGGCGAAGAGGTTTTTGCGGCCGGCACGGACGTCGCGCAGTTCAATGTCGCAGCCGAGCGGCGCGAGGTAGCCGGTGAGATATTCGATCATGCCGGCTTCGGGGTTGCATTCGTCGCTTTGGATGGGATGGACATTGACGCTGGGGATGGCGATGAGGTCGCTGAGCAACTGCACGACGCGGGCCGCGGGGGAGCGGGCCGAAAGCCCGCGCGGTTCGCGTTTGACGTGATTCCCGTCCATGAGGGGGGTCCTCCGCGCCGGCCCGTTCGCCGGCCGGCAAAACTGTTCGCGGCCGCGGCAAGCCGGCGGCCGGCTGCATCATTCTACTCGCGCCGCGCCGAAGGGGGCGATTCGTCGGCCGGCGGGGAGGGCGGCGGCGGCACGTGGTAGCGTTCGCGGGGCGGATGTTCGAGGGCGTCGGCGATGCGTTCGATCACGCCCGGCAGCGGGCGATCGACTTGCGAGCCGGCGATGGTCTTGCGCAGGGCCGCGAAGCGCGCGGCGATGGCGGCGGCATCGAGCGAACCGGGCGGGGCGAGGGCGATGCCGCGGAGGGTCAGGAGCAGTTCGGTGTCGACCGAGTCGGGGCGGAGGGCGAGGATGCGTTGGAGGGTGGCGAGTTCAGCGTTGGCCTGGGCGGTGTGGAGCAGAATGGCGGCGGATTCGTCGGCGGTCGGATGGGTCGGATCGGCGGGGACCGGTGCGGGGCCTTCTGCGATCTGGACGGCGCGCAGGGCGACCCAGTAGCGGCGCAGCAGCGCGACCTGGTCGGCGACGGGAATTTTGTCGAGGTCGTGGAGCAGCAGGGAGGGCTGGCGGGTGAAATCCTTGTCCCAGCCGGTTTGGGTCGGCGGCAGGATTTCGGCCGAGGGCGCGGCGTCGTAGTACAGGCAGTAGAACTGGGACTCGGGCACCGAACCGCTCCACTGCGCCTGCCAGGCGGCCTGGTAGGCCAGGGCGGCTTCGTGGCGGTAGCCCATGGAGAGCTTGCAGTCACCGATCATCAGGTGCAGCATGGGCCGCTGCGGGTCGAGTTCGGCGGAACGCTGAAAATCGTGCAAGGCGTCCTGGTCGTGGTCGACGCCGATGATGCCGCGCAGGGTAAGGTCGACGCGGCCGGCGTAGAACCAGCGGGTGGAGTCAATCGGGTTGAGGCTGGTGATGTAGTTGCCGAGGCCCTGCAGGACATCTTCGGGGCGGAGAGTGCGGCCGTCGAGCCAGGTGACTTCGCCGGCGGGGACATCGAAGGATCGATGGACCGCCATGGCTTCGAGGATGGCTTGGTGGACGCCAACCACGGCGGACATGCTGTCGGGCGCGGCGGCCAGGACGCGGGTGCACGCGTCCAAATTATCCTGGACCGCCTGGGTGAGTGCCTGGGCGTCGGCGGGCGGCAGGTGCTTGGCCGGTGATGCATCGGCGGCCTGTTCGGCTTCGGCCAGATTTTCCTGGGCGCGATCGGCGGCGGCCTGGGCCCATTCAAGGCGCAGGGGGCGGATCACCGCCAGCCAGCCGACGGCCAGTGCGCAGAGGGCGAGGCCGAAGCCGGGTGCGGTGTGCTTGAGGCGCGCCTTGCCAGCGTCGGCCGGCGTGGCGGAAGGGAGTGCCACGGTGGGAGGCGGAACGGTGGGATGCGGAACGCTGCCAGCGGCGGGGGTTGAAGCCGGGGAGGTGGAAGGTCGGGCGAAGCGTTCACAGGCGGTGGCGGCGGTGGCCAGACCGGCGCAGGTTGCGGCCAAAAGCAGGACGGCGCCGTTTTGCAGGACGAAATCGAAGCCGCTGTGGACCAGGACGATGACCAGGCCGCCCAAGGCCGCGGCGCGCAGAAAGCCGGGGCGATCGAACCCAGCGGAGAACGGGGCAACGTTTTTGGCGGGCGAATCGGGCGAAACGTTCGGGGCGGTTGCGGTGGATTCGGACGGTGGAGCGGGGGCGCGGCGACCGCCGATCCAGAGGGTCAGCGCGACGACGCTGAGGCAGACGGCGGCCAGCCAGCACAGGCGGGGCAGCAGGCCGATGGAATCGGGGCTGTGCGCCAGCAGGTTGGCCGGCTGGATGGCGGAATTGGCTTCGGCCCAGCCGACGGTCATGGCGAAGAGCCAGGCGCCGCCGATGACCCAGGCGGTCAAGACGGGCAGGGGCAGGAAGAGTGTCGGTTCGCTGGCGGCGGCAGCGCTGGCGGCGGCGGGCGGTGCGTTGGCGTGCAGCGCCGGGGGTGCATTGGCCGGAGTGGATGGCTCGGGCGGGGCGGCGGCTTCGGCTTCGGGATCGACGTCGAGGTGGGCGGCGCGCAGGCCGCGCACCAGGATCCAGCCGAAGGCGGCGAGAGCTCCCAGAAGCGCCAGCGGACCGGTTTCGACCAGCAATTCGAAGAATTCGTGGTGCAGATCGATGGGCGTTTCGAGCGCCCAGGGCGAGCGCAGGCGGGAGAAGACCTGTTGGGTCTGATCGGGGCCGATGCCCATCGGCGCGGAGCGCCACATGCGCCAGCCGGTCTGCCAGTAGTCGATGCGCACGAGCGCGGATTTGAAGGCGCCTTCGGGGGTGTGATCGGCGTGAAAATCGAGCGGCCCGTCGATCGGCACGGCCAGCGCGGCGACGGGCAGCAGCAGCACCGCGCCGAGGATGGCGGCCAGCAGCGCGCCGGTGGCGCGGCGGCGAATTCGCGCGGCCGGGCGGGCTTGCGACCAGGCGACGGCCAGCGCAACGCCGCCGCCGCACAGGAAACCCAGCAGGGCGCCCTTGGAGCCGGTCAGGTGGAGGCACACGAGCATCAGCAGGCCCCACGCAGCCGCCCAGAGGGCATGCCAGCGGCGGCGGCCCAGTGCCTGCCACCAGGCCCAGGCGAAGGAGAGCAGCGCGCCGACGGCGAACACGGCGCCCATCAGGTTGGCGGAGGGAAATGCGCCGTTGATGCGCGGGTTGAAGAAACGTTCCTGGCCGTTTAATGCGCGTACGTCGGCGGCGGAGGCGCTCTGGAAGGCCGGGTCGTGGTCGAAGCGCCAGATTTTGAGCGGGCGTTCGAGAAAATGTTCTTCGAGAGCGTACACCGCCAGCAGCGCGGCGGAAACGATCAGGGCTTGCAGGAGCAGCCGGCGGCGGTGGCCGTCGGCGGCGAGGCGGTGGATGGCGGCGGTGGCGACGGCGAATTCACCCCAGAGCCGCATCGACTGGTCGAGGCCGGCCGGATGCCAGCCGTTGCGGGCGGCGATCAGGGTGCCGACGATCCAGAGAAATACACCGACGAGCAAGAGCAGCGAAGGCCGCCAGGCGCGGCCGATGCGCAGGCCGTGGAGCACGGTCAGGAGCACGGAACAGGCGATGGCGGCGGAGGCGACGACCGCGCCCATGCTTCCGCCGGCGAACAGCGGGCGGAGGACGATCGCGGCGCAGAGGATGACGGCGGCCAGGTCGCCGAAAAGGCGCTGGCCGGGCGGTTCCGCGCCGCAGGCGGCGTCGAACGCGCCGGCGGCGTGGCGAACGGCGGCGGGAGGAACGGCGGGGAGAGAGCCGGCGGATGAGGATGTGGGCATGAAGCGCGATCCCGGCGCGAAAAAAAGCCTCTGACGCGTGCAGCGGCCGCGAACATTGTACGGGCGGCGTCGGCGGGTTGAATCGGCGGCGCTGGAGTTTCGAGGGGCGGGCGGTTCAGGCCAGGGTCGCGAGCCGTTCAAAAAGCACGGGGTTGGCGGGAGCGCGGCCTTCGAGGACGGCTTTCACGTCGAGGTAAGCTTGGCGGCCCTGGGCTTTGCGCATGGCGCGGTTCGAGCCGGCAACGTGCGGCGTGAGGGTCACGTTTTCGAGGGTGTAGAAGGGCGAATCGGCGGGCAGCGGCTCGGGGTCAAACACGTCGAGGCAGGCGTGGATGCGGCCGCGGCGCAGTTCGGCCAGCAGGTCGGCGTGGTTGACGATCGCGCCGCGCGAGGTGTTGACGAAGACGGCGTGTTCGGGCAATAGCGCCAGGTGTTTGCCGGTGATCAGGTTGACGGTGGCCGGCAGCAACGGTGCGTGAATCGAGACGATGTCGGAGCGGGTGAACAGTTCGTCGAGTTCGACTTTCTGCGCGCCCAGTTGCTGCGCGGCTGCGGCGCTCAGGAAGGGATCGAAAATGCGCAGGGTGACATCGAAGGGTTTGAGCAGTGCGAGGGTCTCGCGGCCGACCAGGCTGGCCGAAACCAGGCCGACATTGGCGCCGACCAGCCGGCCGAACTGGCGAAAGTCGATGCGGGCCTGGGCGAAGTCGCCGGGGTGGCGGCGCGAGAGGCGATCCAGGCGCGAGACCAGCCGCAGGCCGTCGAAGATCATGGCCAGCGTCATTTCGGCGACGGCCTTGGCGAGCAGATGCGCCATCGAAGTCACCACGATGCCGCGCTGCCAGGCGGCGGGATCGATCATGCCCTTGACGGTGCCGGCGCCGTGGGCGATGACCTTCAGGTCGGGCGCGGCGGCGAGGCGTTCGGCGGTGAGCGGCACCGAGCCCCAGCAGGTCATGACGCCGACGCAGCCCGGCAGCAGGCGGGAGATTTCGGCCGGGTCCAGTTTCTCGCGCTGGACGGGAGTGACCAGGTCGAAGTCGCGGGCGATGTCAGCCTGAGTCGCGGCATCGAACAGGTCGATCCAGTGTTCCTCGGTGATGTTGCGCAGAATTTTCGGCTTGGTCATGGTTGGTTCTCCTTTTCAATCTGCGCGCGCCAGGCGGCGGCATCGAGCGTGCCGTCGCTTGCGGCGCAGCGTTTTTCCAGGGCTGGCGTGAGGCCGTAGCCCGCGCCGACGACTTGGTCCAGGTTGAGCAGCCCTTCCGCGATGCGCACGAACAGGCGGCCGCGGTCGAGCTCGTACAGGCCGGGCTGTTCGGCGGCGGCGGCGGCGCGGAGCTCGGCGGGCAAATGCTCGGCGCCGGCGTAGAAATGGTGGCCGTTGCGCTCGGCGTGAAGAATGCCCAGGCTGGCCAGGGTGGCGAGGTCCTGGCCGAGCGGCACGACCGGCAGGTTGGTGAGGTCCTCGCCGGACTGGACAAACGCGCCGCGGCCGGCCTGGGCGAAGGCGGTCATCAGGGCGCGATTGGCGAGGCTCTTGATGACCCCCTTGCAGTTTTTGGCGCTCACGCCGCGGTAGCCCAGATCGGCGGCCTGGCGGAAGGAGTCGAGGTTCTGGTCGGCTTCGTCGATGACGATCGGCTTGAAGCTATTCAGCCGGGCGATCGCGGCGCGGTGGACCGGATCGAAACTGACGGCGCGGTTCAGCGGCTGTTCGATGAACAGAATGGCGCGGCAGAAATTTTTCAGAGCGGGGTCGGCGCGCAGGCGGGCGACGATTTCCTCGACAGCGGCGAAGTCGGCGTAGGATTCGTTGCCGTCGATGGTGACGAAATAGGGGGCCGCGGCGGCGGCCGGGTCGAGCGCCAGCCGGCCGGGTGTGGGCGCGGGGACGGTGGCATCGAGCACGCGTGCGATGGCGCCGAGACGAGCGAGGTCTTCTTCGAGGCGGCCGAAGATTTTCAGCTTGAAGGCGTACAGGCCGAAGCGGCGGATGTTTTCTTCGAGCGTGTAGGGACGGCCGTCGGCCGGATCGCCGGCGCAGTCGTCGGCGCGGGTAAGCGGGTCGGCGCCGCCGACGGTGTGGCGCAGCACGATGCGGCGGCGCGGTTCGGTGGGCAGCAGATCGGCCGGCGTGAAGTCGGCCAGCCCGGGGACATCTGGATGGAGCCCGGAGATAACCAGCCCGCCGAGATTCGCCCGCAGGACGGCATGAAACGGCTGCCCGGTCAGGCGGCAGAGGGCGCTCCAGAGGGCCCGTTCGAACAGCGCAGCGCCGTAGGAGCCGACCAAGTCGGGGCGGCCGCTGGCGCGCGAGGCCGCGAAGGCAGCATTGTAGGCCGGCCGCCAGCGCTCGAACAGGGTGAGCGGTTTGGCCTCGGCGGTGAAGGCCGCACCGGCGGCATCGGCGGCGTCCACCAGGTCGAGCAGATTCTGCGGGATGCTGCGGGAGAGGTCCTTGTCGAACCAGCGCGGCGCGAGAGTGTCGCCAGCGACACCCTGGGCTCGACGGCCCTGGGCGTCCTCGATGGTGACCACGAGGGTGACCTGCCAGGCTTCCTTCAGGGTCATCACGCCGAAATGAAACGGCAGGCGGGCCTGCGCCAGGCGGAAATGCAGGCGGTGCTCGAGAATTGAAAAACGAGGCGGATCGAAATCGGAGGTGGCTGGCATCTGCGGCTCGGCGCAAAAGGGGGAAAACCGTGATGGGGACCATTGTACGGCGGCCGGTGGGGTGTCCACCGCGTGAAGTGCCGAGAAAAACCTCCGGCGCGCAGGCCCATTTCCGCTATCATGGGGTTGGTGCTGAAAAACTAGGAGCGACTTTCGACCATGGGCATGATGAACGAACGCATTGCGGCGATCCAGGAAAACCTCCATTCGATGAGGGATACTCTTTGACTACGCCAGCAAGAAAACCCGCATCGCTGAATTAGAAGGCGCCATGGCCGCCGCCGAGTTCTGGACCAACCAGGACGCGGCCAACGCGGTGATCCGCGAACTGAAAGGCTTGCGCGCGCTGATCGATCCGTTCGACAAGCTGCATTCGCGCAGCGAAGATCTGACGGTGCTGCTGGCGCTGGCCGAAGAAGAGAACGACGCGAAGTCGCTCGAAGAGGCCGGGCACGAAGCGGAGGCGCTGGAAAAAGCGCTGGCCGATTTTGCGCTGAAGGTCCACATGCGCGATCCGAACGATCGGAAGAATGTCTATTTTTCGATCCAGTCGGGTGCCGGCGGCACCGATTCCGACGACTGGGCGATGATTCTGATGCGGATGTACCAGCGCTATTTCGAACGCGCCGGCTACCAGTGCGATGTGATGGACATGGAAAACGGCGCCGAAGCCGGGATCAAATCGGTGACGATGCATGTGCAGGGCGAATATGCGTTCGGCTATCTGCGCGGCGAGGCGGGCGTGCACCGGCTGGTGCGGATTTCACCCTTCAACGCCCAGGGCAAACGGCAGACGGCGTTCGCGGCCGCCGACGTGGTGCCGGAAGAAGAAGAAGTGGACCTGAACAAGATGGAAATTCCGGAAGCGGACATCGAGCGGAGCACGTCACGGTCCGGCGGCGCCGGCGGGCAGCACGTGAACAAGACCGAGTCGGCGGTGCGGCTGGTGCACATTCCGACCGGCATCGAGGTTCGCTGCACGGCCGAACGGTCCCAGTTGGCCAACGGCAAGCGCGCGCTGGCGATGCTGAAGACCAAGCTGATCCAGATGCAGCGGGCGGAAAAAGACGCCGAGTTGCAGAAACTATACGGTGAGAAGGGGCAAATCGCCTGGGGCAGCCAGATTCGCAACTACGTGATGCACCCATACCAGTTGGTGAAGGACACCCGCACCGGGGTGGAAACGGGGAATTTGCAGGCGGTGCTGGACGGGGATTTGGATATGTTCGTCACCTCGTACCTGAAGTATCGGACGGCGACCCCGACGGGGGCGTAGGGGGCGGCACGGCCCGCAAAACCGTCGGGCGACACCGTGAATGCCTCGGATCCCGCGGGGCGGGACTTGGAAGATGCGCGGGGCGAAAGACAAGAGAAAATCCTAGGAGCCGGTCTGAAGACCGGCGGTCCCAGGCCGAGCCGCGAGCCGACGTGAACCTCGGCGCTCCCAGGGGGCGCGAGGCAACCACTTGCAGCAGGTGTCAATTTGCGCGCGGCCGATAAGATGGTAGGCCGCGATTCCCGCCGACGGCGCAGGGCTGCCAGGCGGGTCAAACGCGACGAGGTTTTTTTTGCATGGCCACGATGACGCTCGATACCGCCGGGGAATCGCATGGGCGCGGGTGCTTCGCGCTGGTGCAGGGATTTCCGGCGATGTGCCCGATCGATCTGGCCGGGATCAACGCCGATCTGGCGCGCCGGCAGAAGGGCTACGGGCGTGGAGCGCGGCAGAAAATCGAAACCGACCAGGTGGAGGTGCTCGCGGGGGTGCTGCACGGCGTGACCATGGGCGCGCCCATCCTGCTGGCGGTCTGGAACCGCGACGTGAAGATCGAGCGGATGCCGGAATTGAAAGCGCCGCGGCCGGGGCATGCGGACTTGGCCGGCGCACTGAAGTTCGACGGGCCGATCCGGCACATTTTGGAACGATCGAGCGCGCGGGAGACCACAGCGCGGGTGGCGGCGGGGGCGCTGGCGCGGCAACTGCTCGCGAAGTTCGGGATTGAAGTCCGCTCGCATGTGCGGCGGATCGGGCCGGCGGCGGTGGCGGAGAACTTCGCGCCGACGATGAAGAACTTGGCCGACGCCGACGCGTCCGACGTGCGGTGCCTCGATGCCACCGTTGGCGACGCAATGCGCGCGGCAATTCAGGCCGCGGGCAAGGCCGGCGACACGTTGGGCGGCGTCTACGAAGTCATCGTCAGCGGGCTGCCGATCGGGCTGGGGTCGCACGCGCAGTGGACGGCGAAGCTGGACGGGCGGCTGGCGCAGGCGCTGGTTTCGATTCAGGCGCACAAGGGCATGGAGGTGGGTCTCGGGTTTCGCAGCGCCGAAAAGCCGGGGTCGCAGGTGCACGACCCAATCGACTACGCGATGGATGGGTTTGCGAGGTCAGGCGGATTTTTCCGGCCCAGCGACGGGCACGGCGGCACGGAAGGCGGGATGAGCACCGGGTCGCACCTGATCGTGCGCGCGGTGATGAAACCGATTTCGACGCTGATGAAGCCGTTGCGCTCGGTGGACATGGTGACCAAGGCGCCAGCAGCAGCGGGCGTCGAACGCAGCGACGTGTGCGCGGTGCCGGCGGCGAGCGTGGTGGGCGAGGCGGCGGTGGCGTTCACGCTGGCGCAGGCGTTCGTGGAAAAATTCGGCGGCGACAGCCTGGCGGAGCTGGAAGACAACTACCGCGCTTATTTGAAGCGAATCGCGCGGCCGCGGCGGGCGGACGAGTTCGTGCCGCAGGCGAAGGCCGGCGCGACGGCGGCGGAACTGCGCGCGGCCGACACGACCGAGACCAACCCGGATGGTGCGGCGAATCCGCTGAACAGCAAAATCGTGCCGGATTTGCAGAGCGGACCGGCTGAATCGCCCGCGGGGCGCGCGCCGGCTCCGGCCAGCGTGAAGGCAGCGCCGGCGGCGCCAGGTGCGGTCGGCCAACCGGCGGCGACCGGCAGCGGCGCGAAGGTTGCGCATGAGGCCAAACCGCGGAGCGAGAAAAAATCGGCGGGCAAGGCGGCGCAGAAGGCGGGCGGCGATGTGGACGCGGTGTTTTCGATCTACACCGACGGCGGGTGCTGGAACAATCCCGGGCCGGGGGCGTGGGCGGCGCTGATCATCGAGCCGGACCTCGGTCGGCGGCTGATCGGGGCGGCGCAGGACCGCACGACGAACAATCAGATGGAGATCTCCGCCGCGCTGGAGGCGCTCAAGGCCACCGCGACGCAGCCGAGCGTTCCGGTGGAAATGTTCGTGGACAGCGAATATCTGAAAAACGGCGCCACGGTCTGGATCAAGGACTGGAAACGACGCGGCTGGCGAACCTCCACCAAGCAGCCGGTGAAAAACCAGGACCTATGGGAGGCGCTCGACGCCGCCATGGCCGGCCGCGACCTGCGCTGGGAGTGGGTGCGCGGGCACCGCGGGAATTTCGGCAATGAAACCTGCGACGCGCTGACGCAGATGTTGATCCGCCGATTCGTGCAGTCGGGCAAAAGCCGGCCGGTGCGGATCGACATCCGGCTGGAGCCGGAACAGGAACTCACCGACGAGCTGTTCGAACGCCATGTCTGACGCGCGCGGCGGCGGCGCGAAGCCCGCAGCGGCCGCAGAAGCCTCGGCGGCGGGAACGGCCGCGCCGATCGCGCCAGCGGCGCGCTGTCTGGCGGCCGGCGGCGTGGTGGCCTTTCCGACCGAAACCGTGTACGGGCTGGGCGCGGACGCTTCCAACGCAGCGGCGGTGGAGCGAATTTTTGCACTCAAAGGCCGCCCGGCCGACCACCCGCTGATCGTGCACATTCCGGCCGCGGAGGAACTCCCGCGCTGGGTGCGCGAAATGCCGCCGGCCGCCGAACGGCTCGCGGCGGCCTTCTGGCCGGGGCCGCTCACGTTGATTTTGCATCGCGCGGCGCATGTGCTGGACGCAGTCACCGGCGGTCAGGACACCGTCGGGGTGCGCGTGCCGGGGCATCCCGTGGCGCTGGAACTGCTGCGAGCGTTCGCCGCGGCGCGGCGGGGCGGGGCGGAGTCTGGAACGGTCGGGACTGGATCCGAAGCGTTGCCGGCCGGAATCGCGGCGCCGTCGGCCAATCGGTTTGGGCGGGTTTCGCCGACGACTGCGGCGCATGTTCGGGAGGAATTCCCGGGGCAAGGACCGAGCCAAACGCCGGACATGATTCTGGATGGGGGCGCTTGCGAGGTCGGCGTGGAGTCGACCATCGTCGATCTCACGCAGGCCGTGCCGACGATTCTGCGCCCCGGCGGCGTGACGCGGGAGGCGCTGGAAGCGGTGCTGCACGCGCCGGTGCGGCTGCGCGGGGAGAACCTCGCCGTGCATGCGACCGGAGCAGCAGCGACGACGAACAGGGCGGCGGCGGTGGCGGCGAACGGGGCGGCGGCGCAGCCGGAGGTGCGCGCGCCGGGGATGCTGGAGAGTCACTACGCGCCGCTGGCGGAAGTGTATGCGACGGCGGCCGGCGACCTGCCAGCTCGGGTGGCCCTGCTGCAGCGCGAAGGCGTGCAATTCCTGGTGCTGGCGCGGCGGTCGGATGTGCAGCGAGCCGAAGCCTGCGGCGCACCGGGCGCGATCCCCTGCAACACGCTGTTTCAGGCGCTGCCTGAAGAAGACGCGGAATTCGCACGGCAACTGTACCGGCTGTTGCGGGAGGCCGATGCGCGGGGCTTCGAGGCGGTGGTGATCGTGCCGCCGGCGGCGCAGGGGTTGGGGCTGGCGATTCTCGACCGCATCACGCGCGCGGCGGGGGGGTGAAGGGGAAGCGGCTCACCTCAGAGACACAGCGGCACAGACAGAAAGCCAGGAATTTGGGGGGAGCCGGAGGCCGAGAAATGCGCGGGCAAAAAAAAGGG
>JBOHNC010000113.1:0-11866 GCA_050730415.1 Planctomycetota bacterium | reverse complement strand
TTGGCGTGGCGGGCGCGGCGGGCGCGGTTTTCCCAGCCGGCTGCGCGGGAGCGGTCACGGCGGGTGGCGTCGGCGGTGGGGTGGGGGCCGGCGCTTCGGCGGCGCGGGCCAAGCCGGCGCAGGCGAGCAGGGCGGCCAGCGCCAGCCGCGGCGCCCGGCGCGGTCGGCGACGGCGCCGTTCCTCAGGTTGCGGAACCGGTACAGGCATGGCGATCTCCTTGCGATCACGGCGGGCGTTTTCGGAGCGGGGGCCGGCGCGCAACGCACGCACCGGCAGCCGCCCTGAAGGGCGTCCGAAATCCAATCCAACCACCAGAACCGTTCCCGGCGAAACGTCGGGGCGGTCTCGGCGGTCAGCCGCGCGCCGCGCCCAAAAATCGTTGCCCTTCCGCCAGGCGCCGGATCATGGCTCGTTCCGACGGATGCTTTAAGCAGGCGTCGAAGTAGTCGTCGGCGAGAGCGTCGTCGGCGGACAGGCGGTGCGATTCGGCGATCAGGAAGAGCGCTTCGATGACCTGCACGGCGTTGTGCCGCTCGGCCGATTTCAGGAACGCCTCGGCCGTCACCCGGCCGGCAATGGTGCGCGCGCACAGCCCCCACAGGTCGATGACCGAAGCCAGGGCGCGCAACTCGCTGCGAGCGCGGTCGGGCTGGTGCAGACCCAGCCAAGCGTGGGTGCGAAGCAGGCGCACGTAGGAAGGCGCCGTGGTTACGGCCGGCTGAGCGACCAGCGCCGCCGCCGCCACTGCTTGCAGCCGAGGGAAGTCCTTCTGCACCAGCAGCACGAGCAGCCGCCAGTCGCGCAGCCAGTCGGCATCGCCGGAGTTTTCGCCCGGCTGCGGCGTCGCGGCGGCCAGCCGTTCGCTGGCGCCGACGACGTGGCCGCGCGCGAGCAGCAGTTCGGCATGCAGCAGCGCCATCCGGGTGGGCGGCAGGAGCGCACCCAGGCCGGCGGCGGGCGCTTCGCGCAAAACCTGTTCGAGAACCGGCACCAAGTCCGGGCTGATGCCGTGACGCCACAGCGCCAGGATGGCTTCGACCTGCAATTGCGGGTGCCGCGGGCCGGATTTGAGCAGTGCGGCGGCAACCCGGCACAGGCGCGGCCGTCCGCCGACCGCGAGCGCGGCTTCGAACAGGTCCACCGCCAGCATGCCGGCCTCCGCATCGGCCGGCTCCAGATCGCGCAGCAGTTCGGTGTAGCGGGCGATTTTTTCCTCGCTCTGGCGGTCGTCCAGCGCGCCGATCAATTCGAGCAGCGCCAGCCACATCTGCGCGCCGATCTCGTGGGCGCGGTGGCGGCGGTAGCCCTGCTTGAGCGCCTCCCAGGCCCAGTCGATGTTGCCGTCGATCGAGCCGATCCGCGCCAGGCCCAGCGCGCAGCAGTGGTCGAAGGCGGTGTCTTCCAGGCGGGCGAATTCGCCGAAGGCGGCCTGCAGGTCTTTCAATTCCACCGAACACAGGCCGGCCTTGTAGGCGGCCAGCAGGCCTTCCTCGCGGTCGGGGTGGCTGTCGGCCAGCTTGCGGTAGAAATCGCGGGCTTCGGAGAAGCGCTTGGCGCGGAAAAGCTGGTCGGGCAGGGCGAGCGAGGAAAGGTTGAGCGGCGCGCCGCGCGAGGCCAGTTCAAAATCGCGCACCTGGATGTCGCCGGCCAGCGGCGCGAGGGCAACTGCGCCGCCGGTCTGCGGGAACAGCTCGCGGTAGTCCAGCACCTTGGTTTCATCGAGGAACAGCCGAAGATTTTCGCCGGCCAGTTCCATGCGCAGGCGGTGGAAGCGGCCGCGCGTCAGGCGCAGGTCGAGGCGGCGCTGGACGCGGCGGCCGTCGCGCAGCAGTTCGACCGCCCCGCGCCCGGCCAGGCTCAGGCGCAGTTCGTAGCGTGGCAGGAATTCCTCCCGCCGCAGTTCGCCCAGGCGCAGCGCGTAGCTCCAGGAATGATTGCGCGACAGGGACCGGACTTCCAAGGTGCAGCGCAGGTCGCCGAGGGCGACCGCGCGGCAAACCAGGGCCTGGCTCTCGCCCACCAGCGCGCCTTCGGGTTGGACGGCTGGTTCGCCGGCGGAACAGATCCAGTCTGCACGCTGTAAAGTTTCACGCAGCGGGTCGGCGCAAAGGCGCTTGAGCGGCGGGCGGCCTTCGAGATATTCGGTGAGTTCGCGGTGCAGGTTGCCGGCGTCGGCAAAGCGCTGTTCGGGTTTCAGCGCCAGCGCCCGGTCGACGATCTCGCACAGGACCTTCGGGAAGCGATAGGAATCGGGACGCGAGCGGATCGGCACCAGGGCGCCGGAGGTCAGTTTCTGAAACATGTCGAAGAGTTCGACGGAGTCGATCGGCAGGCAGCCGGCGAGAAGTTCGTACAGGATGACGCCGAGGGAAAAGACGTCGGTGGCGGGGGTGAGGTCGGCGTCGCGCAGCACCTGCTCGGGGGACAGGTAGGCGGGGGTGCCGACGATCTGGTGGGCGTCGGTGAGGTGCTCGGGGTAGGCGGCCGATTCGAGCGGACGGGATGCGCCTTGCAGCCGCGGCGCCGCCGTCTGCTCGCGGGCCAGGAATTCACGGGTGACATTCAGATGGGTTTTGGTGCACTGCGCGTAGCGCTCGGCGGCTTCGGGCCGGCGCAGCGTGGCGCTGGCGACATACATGGGATCGATGTCTTTGGCCAGGCCCCAATCGACGACGTAGACATCGCCGAAGTCGGTGATCATGATGTTGCCGGGTTTCAGGTCGCGGTGAATCACGCCATGGCGGTGGGCGAACGCCACCGCTTCGCAGGCGCGTTGAAAAATGGCCAGGAGGCGGCGCGGGGGGAAGGCGTCGCGAATCGCCTCCTGGCCTTCTTTGAGTGCCTTCAGGATTTCCTGCAAGGTACGGCCCTGCAGGTAGCGCATGGTGTAGTAGAAGCCGTGCGCCGGGTCGAAGTCGACGGAGTAGATCGGGATGATGCCGGGGCTGTCGAGGCGGCCGGTGAGCATGACTTCGGACAGGAGCCGGGCGGACTCTTCGGCGGTTTTTCCGGGGTCGGCGTGGGTGAGCAATTTCAGGGCGACTTCCCGGTTGAGCAGCGGATCGTAGGCCAGGTAGACCGCGCCCATGCCGCCGCGGCCGAGGAGGGAAAGGATTTCGAAGGGACCGATGCGCTGAGGCAGGCTGCGCTCGGCGGCCACGCGAATCGAGGTGGTCGGCGTCGGCGGCGTGTCCATGACGATGGTTTTTTCGGTCAGCGAAGGATTGGCGCGCGGCAGCGGCGGCGGTCCGACGCGCGACAGCGCCGGGGAAATGTGCGCATCGGGCTCGCGGGTCGATCCGACTGCGCCGATGGAGCCAGGCCCACCGGGCGTGCCGGTCGCTCCCTTCGCACCGGTCGCTCCCTTCGCACCGGTTGCTCCCTTCGCACCAGCTGCTTCCATCGCGCCGGCTGCTCCCGTCGCGCCGGCTGCTCCCATCGCGCCAGCTGCTCCCATCGCGCCGGCTGCTCCCGTCATGACAGTCCCGCCAGGCGCGGGCAGGCGTTGGCCGCAGCGCAGGCAGAAATCGCCGGCGCCGGCCGAGAGGGTGCTTCCGCACCAGGGACAAAGCTTTTCGGTCGCCATGTCGATGGCCTCCGAGGGAACGCGCGCGAGGGCGCCGGTTAGAGTTGACCCGCCGCGACGAGCGCCTGCTGGAGGCCCTCGAGGCGGAACGGTTTCTGGATGAACGCCTTGACTCCAAGTGTCTGCATGCGCGTGACCTGTTCGGGGTCGGAGTCGGAGGAGATGATCACCACCGGCAGATCGCGCCAGGCCGGGTCGGCGCGCAGTTTCACGAGGAAGTTCTCGCCGTCCATGACCGGCATATGCAGGTCCAGCAGGACGAGGTTAATCCGGTTCGCGGCGAGGATGCTGAGCGCCTCCTGGCCGTTGGGGGCCTCGACGATGGTCGAAATTTGCAACTGCGTGAGCAATCCCTTCAGGATCATCCGGATCATGTTGGAATCGTCGACGAGCAACACGGTAGGCATGGGAAACTCCTTCTTCCAGAAACCGATCACGAAAGGCTGAGACAGATTTGCAGCACGAACTCACCGAGCGGCCCCTGGAACACGACGACCAGCGACGGCATGCCCGCCTTGTGTTGGATCACGTGTTCGGTTCCGGAAACGACGGTGGGGGTCGAAATATTGAAGGCGTGCAGGGTGCCGGCCAGCCGGCCTTTCGTCTGGCCCGCGATGATGTTGGCGATTTCAGCCACGCAGTCCTTCACCATCTCGGCGTCGTCTTCGACCGGGAAGCCGGGAAAGATGGCGCGGGTCAGCGCCACGGCGGTGGCCTGCGGGAAGCTCAGCACCATCGCGCCTTCGCCGCGGCCGAACAATCCCAGCACCGCCGAAATATCGCCAAACATGCGGTAGGTTTTTTTCTGGTAGGAGGCGCGGATATTCAATTCGACATGGGCCATTTCGCGGAAGGTCATCTGCGTCACTTCCATGAACGGCGTCAGCAGGTTGGTCTGAATGTCCGAGAGCACCGGTTGAACGTCGGCGCGTTGCGCCAGGGCGTCAAGGACTTCGCCGGGGCTGGCGACCGTGGTCAGGTGCTGGTGGGCGCCGGCGGCCAGCAGCCGGGCATGGGCGTTGCGGTCGCCGCCGACCGAGACCGCCACGATCGGCACATCCAGGTAGCGGGTGCATTCGCGGATGCGGCGCAGCCTGGCCGGTGCGTGGTCTTCTCCGGCGTCGAACACGATCACGCCGAAAGGCAGCCGGCTGACGGCTCCCGTCAGCGAACTGGCCAATGGAAAGCAGAAGGCATGGAAACCGTGGCGTTCGGCGTGTTCGCGGAAGGCGGTCATCCACGCGTGAGTTTCGCCGCCCACGCAGACGATCATCGGCCGCGCTCCGGAAGATGCCGCGGCCGGGACCGCCGCTGCGGGAGAGGCAGGAATTGATTGGGATTCGGTCATGTCAGCGGCTCCGATGCGGCGGCAGCGCCGTCCCGGCCACGCGCACGGCTGCGTGACCAGGCGACGATGGCGTCGCCAATTGAATCCAAAGGCAGAATCCGTCCGGCCGCGCCGCGCTCGATGGCCGCGCGCGGCATGCCGAAGACGATGGAGGTGGCCTCGTCCTGAACGAGGGTCGGCGCGCCGCCGCGGTGCAGCGCCAGCAGGCCGTCGGCGCCGTCGGCGCCCATGCCGGTCAGAATCACGCCGAGAGCGTTGGCGCCGGCTGCCGCCGCGACCGAATGCAGCAGCACATCGATCGACGGCCGATGCCGGTTGACCGGCGGCCCGGAACGCAAGTGGACGACCAGGCCGTTTGTCTCGCGCGAAACAACCATGTGCTGGCCGCCGCGGGCGAGCAGCACCAAGCCCGGCCGCAGCCGGCCGCCATCGACGGCCTCGCGGACTTCGACGGTGCAAAGGTCGTTCAAGCGTTCGGCGAATCGCTGGGTGAAGCCATCGGGCATGTGGATCACGGCCACGACCGGCGGCGTGTCGGCCGTCAGCCGGCTCAGCACCCGGCGCAGCGCTTCGGTGCCTCCGGTGGAAGCGCCGATGGCCACCAGCACGCATGGGCCCGATGGCCGCGGCGCCGCGGGCTCCTCGGCAGCCGGCAATTTCCGCCCGGTCCGGTTCGAACCCGACGGTTGGCTCGTGGCCGGAGCCGGCCGACGGGTTGTTTTGCGTCCGGACCGGCGCAGGCGGCCGGCGCTGCGGATTTCCGGCAGCTTCGCCTGCGCCGCCATCTTGATGACTTCGATCAGGTGTTCCATCTGCAAGGCCAGCCCACCGGGCAGGTCGCCGTGCGGTTTGGCGAGGACTTCGATGGCGCCGCAGGCCAGGGCATCGAGCGCCGCCTGCGCGCCGGGTTCGGCCAGTGAACTGAGCACCACCGTGCGCAGCGGGTGGTGGGTCATCAACTTGCGCAGGAAGGTGACTCCGTCCATGCGCGGCATTTCGATGTCCAGGGTCAGCACGTCCGGGTGGAGGCGCAGAATTTTTTCGCGCGCGATATAGGCGTCCGCCGCCGTGCCGATCACCTCGATCTGCGGATCCCGCGATAGCTCGCGCGCCAGGAGCTGCCGCACCACGGCCGAGTCGTCGACGACCAGCACGCGGATCGGCTTGGCGCCGGTCGCGGGGCGAAGTGCAGAATCGCTGGCTTCGAGCGTACCCACCGAAAATCCCTCCATCCTGCCGCGGCCGGAGCGGGCTGGGCTCCGGCCGCGGATGGCGTTCGAATCGCTACCCCTTGCGCATGTACACCGTCGGCTGCACATATTCGAAATCGTGATCGGCCCCGATCAAACTCTCGGAATGCCCCAGGAACAGGACACCGCCGGGCGCCAAAGATTCGTGGAACCAGCGGAAGCAGTCGAGTTGCGTCTGGCGGTCGAAGTAGATGATCACGTTGCGGCAGAAGATCGCGTCGAACGGCGCGTCGAAGCGTTCCGGCCGAATCAGGTTCATTCGTCGGAACTGCACGCAGCGGCGGATTTCGGGGGTGACCCGCACCTGGCCGGGAAACCGGTCTCCGCCCTTCAGGAAATACCGGTGCAGCACCTGCCGCGGCATTTTTCGCACCCGCTCGGCGTGGTAGATCCCCGCCTGTGCGATGTTCAAAATCGAGGCGGACAGGTCGACGGCCTCGACCTGGATTTTGACCGGGCTGTCGGGGCCGAGCGCTTCATTCAGGCAGATCGCGATGGAGTAGGGCTCTTCGCCGGAAGAACAACCGGCGCTCAGAATGCGCAGCCGGCCCGTGCTTTTGCGCCGCGGGGCGAAAATCCGGGCAAGATAGTCGAAGTGCGCCGGCTCGCGGAAAAACTCGGTCACGTGGGTGCAGATCGATTCGAGCATCCGATCGAATTCCTCCTCCTGCCGGTCGGCGCCGAGCAGCAGATCGAGGTACTCTTCGAAGGAGCGCAGGCCGCGCGCGCGGATGCGGCGGCTGAGCCGGTTGCGCACCAGCGTCTGTTTCTGGGGCGTGAGCTGGATGCCGCTGCGCTCGTAGACCAGCGCCGACAGCCGGCGGAAGTCACGGTCGGAGAGTTCCGCCGCGCCGGCGGGATCGGAGTGTTTCGGTGGGTTCACGCGCCAGCCTCCCGATCGGACCCGCCGATGTCGCCGGCAGCGGGGCCTGGTATCGGCTGAGGCGTGGGGCTGGATGCGGCGCTTGGAGCCGGGGCGGACACCGGGTTGGAGGCGCGGCCCGGCCCGGTTGCGATGTCGCCCGGGGTTTCGGCCGCGGCGGCGGCGGCGGCCTGTTCGTCCTGCGTCAGGACCTTCGCGATCCGCAGCAGCAGAATCACGCTTTCCCCGGTGCGGGCAATTCCGCGCAGGAAGGTGGTATCGACGCGCATGCCGAAATCCGGCGCCGCGGAAATGTCCTCGGGTGCGATCGTCACCACATCGCAAACGCTGTCGACCCAGGTGGCAATCAGCAGTGGCTTGCCTTCGTGCCGGATTTCGAACACGATCAGGCAGGTCTCGGCGGAGGCTGGGGCGGTCTGCATGCCGAATTTCCGGGGCAGATCGAGCACCGGAATGATTTTTCCGCGCAGGTTGAAAACGCCACGGATGGCCGCCGGCGCGTTGGGAACGGGCGTGATCGGCGGCAGCGCGACGATTTCACGCACGGCCAGCGTTTCGGCGCCGTAGATTTCCTGCGCCAGACGGAAGGTCAAAAACTTGTTTTCCGCGCCCAGACGCGCGGCGATTCGACCGGTGTTCTGCATGGTGGCCTCCTTTCCCAGTTCTTCCTCGCGGTCCCTGATTCCCGGTCCGTACGTGGCGACCTTGCCGCGCATCGGACTTCCTGCTCAGCCGTCAATAGCGGTGAAAATCCCCTTCGCCGTCGGTTTCGGAATCGTCCAGGGGCAGCGCAGTTTCCACTCGGGCCTTCGTGCCGCGTGCCGCCTGGCGCGGCGCCACGGCGGAGTTGGAGCGATTCGAAGTCCGGTCGCCGCCGCGGCGAACGGATTGTTCAGTGGCGGCGGTCGAGGTGGCTGCAGCAATCGTCCCGGTCGCGGCACCGCGGCCGCTGCGGGCGCCGCGGCCGACGAGGAGGGCCAGCGCGTCGACCGCTTCCGAAAGCCGCCCGGCCTGCGCGGCCATCTGTTCGCTGGCCGAAGCCGACGACTCCGCGTTGGACGCGTTGTCCTGGACCACGCGGTCCATCTCCTGTACCGCGGCGCTCAACTGGCCGATTCCCTGGGATTGCTCGTGCGACGCCGAGGAAATCTCGCTGACGAGGTCGTGGACCTGCTTGACCGCCGTGTTGACGTCGGCGAAGGTGGTCGCCACGCGTTTGGTGATGTCGATGCCCTGCCCGGTGCGCTCGATCGATGCTTCGATTTTGGCGGCCGATTCCTTGGCCGCCGCGGCGGTGCGCTGCGCCAGGCTGCGCACTTCGTCGGCAACGACCGCGAACCCCCGGCCGGCTTCCCCGGCGCGCGCCGCTTCCACCGCCGCGTTGAGCGCCAGCAGGTTGGTCTGAAAGGCGATCTCGTCGATCGTCTTGATGATCTTGCCGACTTCGTCGGCGGCCTGCTTGATGCCGTCCATCGCCTTGTTCATGTCACCGACGACGAGAATGCCGCCGTCCGCGGCCGTGCGCGTCTTTTCGGCCAGGCCCCGCGCCTGCACGGCGTTGTCGGCGTTCTGCCGGGTCATTGAGGCCAGTTCTTCGAGCGAGGAGGAGGTTTCCTCGAGGCTCGACGCCTGCTCCGACGCGCCTTCCGCCAGTTTCTGGCTGGACCCGGCCAATTGCCGCGCGCCGGCCGTCACCTGCGCGCTGCTGTTGTTCAGCTGCAGGATCACCTGGTGGAGCGGCCGGTTGATGCCCGCCATGATGCGCAGCGCCAGCACGAACGTGGCCACGATCGCCAGGCCGGTCAGAATCACCGTCCAGAGTCGGTTGGTGCGGTAGGCGTCGATGCGCGTGTCGAGCAGCACATCCAGTTCGTGGTTGGAAACTTTCCACAGGTCGTGAGCGGCGGCGCGCACCTTCGCCGAGGTGGCCAGAAAATCTTCCGGCGTGATGCCCATGATGTCGTTGTCTTTGATCCGCTCCAGCAGCTTCATGAACTGGTCGTTGGCGGTGGTGTAGCCTTGGAGGGCCTTGGGCAGATTCGCCTGCAAACTGGGGCTGGTGCCGTAGAAATTGGCATCTTCGGCCAGCGCCAGTTTGGCGCTGGTGGAAATGCGATCCACATCGGATTCCTTCAGCAGCGCCAGATATACGAGCAGTTGCTCCTGCTCATCCAGATTCAGGCCGCTCGAAGACATCAGGTCGGCGGCTTCCGCCTGGTTGCTGTTGTGCAGCCGCAGAATCTTGGCGCCGAAGCCGGCGATTTCCGCCAGCCGGTCCTGGTTGCGCGGCAGCGACTGCAGCATCACATCCATCAGTTGGTAGGAATCCAGGTCGGGGTCCTGGATCAGCTTCGAGGTGTCCCCCACATAGGTCATCATGTCCCGCACGCCGCTGCTGAGTTGATCGTGCGCGGCATTGCTGGCGGTCTCGGCCAGCGTGTCTTCGTGGGTGACCAGCTTGTTCCAGGCGTCCCGCAGCAACTCGGGACGACAGTCTTTGCGATCGCGCCGATCGAGATCGGCCGGCGTCAACTGGAGCGTCACCTTCAGCCGCCCGTCGACCTCCGCCAGTACGTCGAAGGCGCTGTCGATCCGATGCCCCAGATCTTCCAGCTCCGCCTGTGCCTGAACCTTGGCCTGCCCATCCTTCGCGTGCAGCACCGCCTGAACCGCCAGTTTGTGTTGCGGGATCAAATCGAGCAATTCCTCCAGCGGTCGCAGGTATTCGTCGCCGCTTTTTTCGGTTTGCGCGAAGTCGATCGAACGATTGGTTTCGCGCACGAGAAATGCAAACAGCAGCGCGATCGGCAGCAGGAAGGCCAGGTTCAGAATCTGCAGCTTGGTGCGGACGGTGGAGCGCGTGAACCAGTCGAACATCGGGCTTCCTCTTGTTTTCAGCCTGCACGCGCAAAAGTGCGCCTGCGGGTGGCGGCCAACATGCCCGCGATGTCGAGAATCAGGCGCACCCGGCCATCGCCGAGAATCGCGCCTCCGGAGAAACCTTTTAGCCCCTTCAGGCGCTCGCCCAGGCTCTTGGTCACCACCTGCTGCACCCCGAGGATTTCGTCCACCTGCAGCGCCAGCCGCTCGCCCCGGCAATCGACCAGGATCACGATCGCCTCGCAGGGATCCTGCCGCGCGCCGGTCAGCCCGGCAAAATCCGCCAGCACCAGCAGGGGATAGGCCTGCCCGCGCCACTCGATGGTGCGCCCGCGTTCGTGGATGCTGCCCAACTGCGTCCGCTGCGGGCGCAGCGATTCGAGCACCAGGCCCATCGGCACGATGTACTGCTCGGCGCCGCACTGCACCAGCAAGCCGTCGACGAGGGCCAGGGTCAGCGGCAGGGTGATCCGGAAGGTGGTGCCCTGTCCGTCCCGGCTGACCACCTGCACGCCGCCGCCCACCGATGCGGCGCGAGCGCGCACCACATCCAGCCCGATTCCGCGCCCGGAAATATCGGTGACCTGCCGAGCGGTCGAAAAGCCCGGCTCGAAGATGAATTCGTGCAGCGTCTCGGCCGGCGGCGATTCATCGTCCGCCACCCAGCGGCGGCGCCGCGCCGTCTGCAGAATGCCCTCGAGATCCAGTCCCGCGCCGTCGTCGGCGACTTCAACCACCACGTGACTGCCCTGCGTGAAGGCCGCCAGCCGCAAGGTCGCGCGCGCCGATTTGCCCGCCGCCTTCCGGCGCTCGGGCGCATCCACGCCGTGATCGACGGCATTGCGGACGAGGTGCGTCAGCGGGTCGAGCAACAGCTCCGTCAGCGTCTTGTCCAGCTCCGTGTCTTCGCCTTCCACCGTCACCGCCAGATCCTTGTTCTGGCGATGCGCCTGGTCGCGCGCCAGCCGCGCCATCCGTCCGAAGGTTTCCTTGAGCGGCACCATGCGCAGTTGCATCGCCAGGGTCTGCAGTTCGCGGGTGATCTTGCCCGCGAGTGAAATATTGCGGGCCAGCGTTTCTTCGGCGTTCTCCCGCAGCGTCGCGTGCTGAAAAATCTGAATCTGCGTGATCGCCAGTTCGCCGATCGCATCGACCAGGCGGTCGAGTTTTTCGACCTGCACGCGCACCAGCGTCGCGGCGCTGGACGGAGCGTCGGTCTCGCGGCGGCTCAGGACCACCGTTTGGGAGGGGCGCTGACCTGCCTCGTCTGAACCCGCAATGGGTGTGTCGGCCCCGGGGGCGGCGGTCCGGAATGTCGGAGCATCCGCCAACTCGGAACCGGCCGGCGCGGGCGCCGCGGAGAGAGGCTGGGAGCCTGCGGCTACCAAAGCGCCGGCCGGTTCTGAGCCGGAAGCGAAAACGCGTGAGACCGTCTGCCCGATGGCGGCTTGCAGCGCGCGGCGGTGCGCGGTGTAATCCGGCGGCAGCGGCGGGAAGGGTGCGCCGGGCTGTTCGGCATGGGTGCGGATGCGCTCGAGAATCGCGCGCGCCTGGTCGACGCTGCGCAGCAGCAGGTCGCATTCGAGGCGCGTTGCCCCGCCGGCGCGCCGCCGGGCCGCTTCCACCAGGGCTTCGCTTTCGTGCACCAGATCGCGCACGGAGGTCAGATCGACGAAGCCGGTCACGCCTTTCAGCGAGTGCAGCGCACCGAAGGCGCTGCGCAGCGCCGCCGTGTCGGTCGGTTCGCTTTCCAGCCGCAGCATCGCTTCTTCCACCGTGGTCAGGTGGGCGGCGGATTCCAGAAAGAAGTGGTGCAACACCTCGCCGGCGTTGCCGGTGTCGTAGCGGATCAGGCCGGTGCTTTCGTGGCCGGGCGCGACCGCCGCCGGCGCGGGCGCCACTCCCGCCGGCGCGGGCG
>JBOHNC010000112.1:0-7899 GCA_050730415.1 Planctomycetota bacterium | reverse complement strand
CGGACGACGCCCCACCAGAATCGAACGCCCCTTCAGCGGCCATGGCCGACGCAGAGACGGAGGCTGAAACACCAGCGGGCGCTGAAGCCGAAACCGCTTCCGCAGCGGGCGCAAATCCAGCCGCCGTAACCGACGCCGCGCCTGCGCCTGCGCCCGTGCCTGCACCAAGCCACCCGCCGCCCCCGGACGACCTCGAACCACCGAGCAAGCATTGACCCGCTCGCTGAACCGAGTCAGCGCGCGGCCGGCGCAGGAGTGTTCGACTCCAACTTCTGATTTTGGCTTTGGAAGTCTTGGTACAAGCGGAAAATGGCCTGGTTGCTTTCGCTGGCCCGCTGTACCGCCGCCTGTGTCCGCTGCTGCAAATCGATCAGCAGACCCCGGTCGCCGCCGTCGAGGTCATCCAACGTCACGCCGCGATCGATCAGGTGCAGCGCCGCCGCGCGCAGGTCGAACAGCCGGTTGATGCGCTCGGCCACCGCCGCGGTCGCGTCCAGCCGCGCGCGAGCTCGCGGCGAACACCACACGACCCCCGCGCTCAAACTTGGCAGCGGCGCCGGCGCGCCCTTCGCCGGCGTCCCCCCTTTCGCCGTCGTGCCGCGGTCCAGCGCCGGCCCGGTCGAATCGGGCGGCGGCAGGTTGCTGGCGAACACGATGCTCCACCCGCGTTCATGCGCCAGTTCGGTCAGCGCCTCCTGCAAATCCGCCCGCTCTTGCGCGCGCAGCCAGGCCCACAGCGCGCGGCGCGTCCTCCCCAGCAGTTCAAATTCCACATTGCAACGCTGCGCCGCCATGTAAGCCGCGACGTAGATCTTCACGGCGGCGTGCGAGGGTGGCGGCGCAGGCATCACCTTAAACTTAGCCTGAAAGATGTCCAGCAGCCCCTTGAGCCCCTGCATCTGCCGCGCCATCCCGTCGAGGACCGGCGACGCGAAATTGTTGCGGTAGTCGATCTGCCCGGCGACACCCTCCAGCGACACCAGCGCATAGTGCCCGCTGTCGGGGGCATCCGCGAGCGCTGCCGGCAACGCCTCAAGCGTGCTGTTGGTCGCCGCGGGTGGAAGCGGTTCGGCCGCAGCCGCTTCGAGGCTCTCCGTGAGCAGTGGATCGCGGCGGCCATCGGCGAAGGCGGCGCAGTAGTGCTCCTCCATCCGGCGCTGAACCTGCGCAGTGATGTCACACCCCGGGTCGGCGTAGAGCACCTTGCAGGGCGTAGGCCATTCGCCGGCGGGCAGCTCCTGGCTGAGGTTCAGCAGATTGGGATCGGTCGGCGGATCCCAATCAAACACAGCATCGAAAGGATGGTCCCGCCGAACCTCCGCCACCGTCGCATTTAAATCGGCGGTGACGGCACTGGACATGACCGTTTCCAGGCGCGCGCGCAGGGCGCTCAGATGCCCCTTCGCCGCCAATAGGTCCAGATCGGCGTTTATCACCCTGTCACATAGGTCTTCGTAGCCGGGCGGCATTTTAATTCCACCCTCGGTTCGGGGTGACATCGCATTCATTTGCTGCTTCAAGTCCTGACTGCGCTGCTTGAGCGGCCCCAATTTGCGGTTGGAAAGTTTTCGGAAGTCCACGGTGAACCGAGCGGTCACCAGTTGGTAGCGCCGATAGGCATCAATGAGCGCCTGGCGACGGATCACGACGATGTGCCGACGCGGCGGCAGGGCCACGGCCGCAACGGGCGCCGGCTTGGGGCTGGGCGCGGGTGACGGTTCGCAGCCGACAAGGGTCAGCATTAAAAACAGCGCGACCAGTGCGGGCCGACTCCCACGGCGACTTCCGCCAGCGTGCCGTGCGCACTTCACTCCCGCCATGCCGCTCCTCCCACTCGGCCGATTGTATCGGAAGCTTTCCTCGACCGTATACGACGCCGTAGGGTTTCCGCGTGCCTGGGCTGGCTGTTGCTCCTCTGGGCAATCCTGCTTTGGCAAATTTTTCAGAACCCCAGCGATTAATTGTGCGTCTAACCAGGTAGTCTACCCATACGCATTGCCGACACGGAGGGTCTCCATGCAACAGCCAAGCCGGCCGGAACTTCGGCGGTGCCTATCGAGCGGCCTCGCGGCTGCGATTTTGGGCCTGGGCGTGAGTTTGGGTCTGATCGGTCCGCTCGCCGCCGCCGAACCGACTCTGCCACCCGCGCCGCCCGCGCCCATCCAGCTGGCCGGGCGGGACTTGGACCTGGCCGCCGCGCAGGATGCCGCGCTTTTCGCCTGGTACGACGGCCTCGGCCTGCCGAGCCCCGCCGGCAAGCCCTTCGGCCGCCTGACCGGCCTGGTTCAATCCAATCCCTTCACCGGCGCCACCGGTAGCGTGTCCGGCTTCCTGCTCGAAGACACCCCCGCACACTGGACGCTGCTCACCGGCTGGCACGTGGTCGTCATTCCCAAGCCCGGCGCCGTCCCGGCCGCGGGAGCCCCCAACGCCCCCAACGCGACCGGCGCGACCAGCGCGTCCGACGCCGCCAACGCAACCGAGGCCCCCGCCGCCAGCGGCCCCGCCGGCGCCAAAACCGCCCCGCCCACCTTCGAGAAACGCGACATCGCCCATGAACTCGATCAGGCCCTCCAATCCAAGCCCGACGCCGACGACCGATTCCCCCATTTCCTCGGCTTCGACCAACTCTGGTGCGACGACGACCTGTATTTTTTCCTGCTCGCCCGCAACGCCGATCAGAACGGCCTCCACGCCCGCAGCCGCGCGCTGATGCAGCGCGCCACCGCCGCCGCCACCCAGGAACTGCACCTGATGAATTTGAAACAGGAACTCGACACCCTGCCGGTGACGGCCGGGCTCGATGCCGACCACCTCGCGCTGCAAAAATACCTCGGCGCCGAACTGCCGATGGCACTGCTGACCTACCTGTACATCGACTGGGAGAATCCACTCATCCCCCGCGCCGATCTGCTCCTGCCGGTTCAGGTCATCGCCACCCAATTCCCCAAAGCCCAATTGGCGGACACCGCCGCCGACCTGACGCACCAGCTAAAAATCGAAATCGCCGAAGACGCCGCGCGCGCCCAACAGCCCGTCAAACCGTGGGCGCGGATGACCCAGGCCGAACAGATCGACGAATTGATTTTTCAGCTGCGCGATCAGAGCGAATCGGATTCCATCTTCATGCGCGCGTTCAATCCCAATCTGCCGGCCTCTTCGTTCCCGCCCAGCCACACCCCCGCCGACCAATTGCTGGCGCTCGGCTGGACCGCGCTGCCGGCGCTGATCGCCCATCTGGACGACCGCCGCGTGACCCGCTGCGTGGTCCGTCCTCCTGCCTCTCGCCCGACCCTCCCCTTCGAACGCGACGTGCTGCGCGTCAACGACTTCGCCGAAACCATGATTTTCTGCGTCACCCGCCACAGTTGCTACCCCCCCGCCCGCAACGGCCCCGAATATCTCGGCCGAATCGCCGATCCCGCCAAATTCAAAAAAGCCGCCCAAGCTTGGTGGGCGGAACTCCAGAAAAAAGGCTTCGATGCCATGCTGACTGAAGCCGTCGCGCGCGGCGACACCGATTCGATTGCCGCCGCCACTCGCCTGATCCAACGCCATCCCGAGGCAGGCATCCAAGCCGCCATTGCCGCCGTTCCCAACTGCCCCGCGCCCACCATCCGCGACGACATGATCGCCCTCATCGCCGCCCAAAAAGATCCCGCCGTCCTGCCGTTTCTCCAAAGCGAACTCAAAGACTCCTCCTCCAACGCGCGCAGATACGCCGCGGAATTGTTGTTCCGCCGCGGCGACACAAGCGGCATTCCGGTCGCCTGCCAGGACCTGATCTTCGCCGTCGCCCATCCCCCGCCGGACTCCACCAGGGACGATTGGCCCAGCCCGACCCGGCTCAGCAGCTTCTTGCTAAGCAGCGGCGATCCCGCGGCCGTGGCCTGCGCGCTGAAAGTTTTCCCGTCGCTGTCCGATGCCGACCGTGGCGACATTCTGCAAGGCGGCCTGGCGCCCATTCCCAAATCCGGCACGGTCGAAACCGCCGTCGATGTCCAATTGGACGCCTTTCTGGTGAACTGCCTCGACGACAACGGTTTCATCGACGGCTGCATCAACCACGCCGTCAACCCCCGCAACGGCGACATGGCCGCCGACGACCTGATCCAGCGCTGGCATCTGTCCCGGCCCGTTCCGTTCAACGCCGATTTCCGCACCCGCCTGACCCTCCGCACGCAGCTCAAAAACCGCTGGCGCAGGGAGCACGACCAGCCGCCGCTTAAGCTACCGGCCGCGCCGGCCATCCCCACCGCCGACCCCGTCCACCTGAAGCAATTGGCGGCGCAGTTGACCGCGGCACAAACGCCGCAGGCGGTGCAGGCGGTCCTGGCCGATTACGACACCCTGGGCCTGCCCGGCTTCGCGCCCCTCAGTGCGGCGCTGGCGGCGCTGCCGGCCGGCCATCCGGCCCTGGCTCCCGGCCGCGTCGAACTCAGCCGCCTCGCGTCAATTCTGCGCAGCGTCGAATTTGCGGACGGCTCCGCGCCACTGCCGCCCGCCTTGGACGCGCCGCTGCGCAAAATGATCGGCCGGCCCCTCGATGCCGCCGCGCTGTGCGACTGGCTGCAAGACTACTGCCTCGCGCCCGCCCGCCGGCTGTATGTGGACCTCGACCGTGCCAGTGACGGCAGCGGCGTGAGTCTGCACCTGTGGCTGGGGCCCGCATCGGCCCCAACCGCCACCCTGTTTTCCTACTCCACCACCTACTTTCTGGCCGGCAAGGACATCGGCGGCGCGGGCGCCAATTGCGAGGCCAGGGACACCGGCACCAAGAACTTCTTCCAATCCGACTGCGCCAGCCTGACCCAGATTCTCACCGCCGCCCCCACCGAACTCGGCATCGCCCGCATCGATCTAGTCTGGAAGCCGGAGTGACCCGCCGCACCCCCTCCCCAACTCCCGCGGCCATTTCCAATTTTTTCGTCAACCTTTTCCGCCCGTCACCGTCTAAGAGAGTGTTGTCAGCCACCGGGGCCACCGCCGGTTCGTGGAGTTCTGCATGCGCATTTCCCTCCGCCGGGAACCCGGTCGGCTGTTCCGACGGTGCCTGGTGCCGGCAGCCCTGCTGCTGGTCGGCCTGACCGGACGGCTCGCCGCCGCGCAAGTACCCGCCCCGCCACCGCCAGCCCCCGCTGCCACGCACACGCCCATCACCGCGCCCGCCGCTGCCCAGACTGCCGCCGCCACGCCGGAACCAGCCGTGGATCCCCAGGATGCCGCGCTTTTCGCCTGGTACGACGGCCTGGGCCTGCCCGGCCCCGCCGACAAGCCCTACGTCCATGTCGCAGGCAAGCATCTGGCGTTCTTTGGCTTCAGAAACACCTCGGATCTCTTGCCCGGATTCCTGTTGGACGAAACGCCCACCCACATCAAGCTGCTCGTGGGCTGGCGCGTCATCACGCTGCCGAAGCCGCGCGCCGCGACCCAGGCGCCGCCAGCCAACCAGGCAGTGGCCGATTCGCAACTGGTTTTCGAGCCCTGCAACCTTGCCGACGACCTCGACGCGGCGCTGAAACCGCCCCCGACGCCCGGCGGCGAGCAACCGCGCGTGCTGGGTTTTCAGGCGATGTGGACGGAGGCGGACCTGTACTATTTTTTTCTCGCCCGCGTCGCGGCGTTGCATGGCCTGAACGCTCGCAGCCACGCGCTCCTGCTGCGCGCCGAAAAAGCCGCCGACCGAAGTCATCTGTACGGAGCCGACGAGGACGACGCGAAGCCGCCCGCACCGGCCGGTGACGCGCCCCCCGCTCCCGTTCCCGCAACCAACACCGCCGCCCCGGCCCCCGTCGTTCTCGATGCCGCGCACGCGCACCTGAAAAAAATGCTGATCGGCGAACTGCCCGAGGAACTGCTCGGACAGGCACTCGAAGACTGCAATGACCCGGCGTTCAGCCGGGGCGATCTGGCCGTGCCCTTCGCAGTCGTCGCCCGCCAGTTTCCGCATTCAACCATGGCGCCTAAAGCGGCGGAAATCGCCCGTGAATTCCAGATTGAAATTGCCGAGGATCTGGCGCGCGCCCAGCAGCCGCCCCCAGTGTGGGCAAAAATGACCCGCGACGAACAGATCGCCGAGCTGTTCTACCAAATGCGCGACGAATACGATTACCTCACCATTCATTCCCACGAATACGACTCCATGGACGCGGACCGCAATCCGAATCGGGAAACCACGCCCGCCGCCAAGCTGCTGGCCATGGGCTGGGAGGTCGTGCCCGCCCTGATCGATCATCTCGACGACCGCCGTCCCACCCGGACGGTGCTCCGGGATTGCACAAGAATCACGCTGCCCTACCAAAGCCACCTGGTTCGAGTCGCCGACTACGCCGAATCGATGCTGTACGCCATCACCGGTTACAGCGCCGACCCGTCCGCGCAAAACGGCAGTTACTTCAGCGATTGCACCGACATCGCCGCGAAAAAGAAGGCGGCCGCAGCCTGGTGGGCCACGGTTCAGGCGAAAGGCATCGACACCGTTCTGGCCGAAGAAATCGCCACCGGCGACCGGCTCAGTTCCATCGCCGCTCTCCGCCTGCTCCAGCGCAACCCCGCAAAAGGGCTGGCGGCGATCGTCGCGGCGGCGCCCCATGCCAAGACGGCCGAACTGCACACCACCCTGATTGATCTGGCCGCGAAGCAAAAGTCCCCCACCGTCGAACCATTTCTGCTTGGCGAACTGAAGGATGCTTCCCCGGCCGCCCGCTTGGCAGCCGCCGAATGCCTCTGGAAGCGCGGCGTCCGGGACGGGCTCAAAATCGCGTGCACCGACATGGTCGAAGCTGCGCACACGCGCCCCCCCGAGAACTTCGAGAGCGATACGCTCAACGCCGCCATGCTGGGGGAGTTTCTACTCAGCACCGGCGACCCGGGATCCTTGGACTGCCTGCACAGGGTTCTGCCGACCCTGACCGCGGATGACCAGTACGACATCCTCGCCAATGGCTCGATGAAAGGCCCGACGCCCACCACACCCCCCTCCGCTGCCGACCGGAACATCGATGGCTTCCTGGTGAGTATTCTCGCAAGCGGGACGAGCGACGCCGGCGACGCCAGCGGCGCCGGCGCTGGCGCCTGGATCGGCGCGACCTGCGCAGCGCCCTTTTCCGGCGACGTGGCCGGCAAAGAGCTGCATAATCGCGGGCATCGACCGGGCAATTTCCCGGACGACGCGGCCTGGCCGGTCCGACTGGCCGCACGGATCGAACTGGCCAATCGCTGGCGCAAAGAGCACGGCCAACCGCCGCTGGCGCTGCCCGCCGAACCTCCCATTCCTCCTGCCGATCCGACGCAGGTGAAGGCGCTCACCGCCGACCTCGCTGCCGCGACATCGGCACCGGCCGCGCAGGCGGCGTTGGCGAAGTTCGACGCGCTCGGGCTGTCCGGCGAGGCGCCGCTGAGCGAGGCGCTGCACGCGCTGCCGGCCGACGCCCCGGCCCTTGCGCCCGGCCGCGTTGAACTGGCCCGGTTGGCCTCCATCCTGCGCGCCGTCCATTGGTCGCCCGATACCGAGGCGCTGAGGCCGGCCGAGCGAGCGGAGCTGCAAGCACTGGTTGGCAAGCCGCTCGATCCCAATGCCTTCTTCAATTGGATTGTCGCCCGACTCAAAGCCCCCGCCGGCCAACTGTATTTGGAACTCGATCGTCCCGCCGATGGCAGCGGCATGGTGCTGTACATCGGCCTCACCGCCACCAGCCACCAAGGACAGGACGACGCCGATCTTTCCACGCGCTTCACGCTGGCCGGCCGCGAACTGGGCGGCGAAGGCATCGGCGGGGAGGGCGTCTTTCCAGAGAACCCGAATGTCAAGGAAGACAGCGCGGCGCTGGCTACGATTTGCGCCGCAGCGCCCAACCAGCCGGCCCGTGTCACGGTCGACATTCGCTGGCGCCGCTGAAC
>JBOHNC010000111.1:0-6543 GCA_050730415.1 Planctomycetota bacterium | reverse complement strand
GATCTGGCCGGCGCGAAGGCCGAAGTCCGCGCGCTGCAAGGGCAGGCGACGCTGGCCGAGGCCGACCTGGCCGCGGCGCAGGCGGCGGCCAAGGCGGCGCAGGACGCGGTGGCCGAAACGCAGGTGGAGCACCAACGGGACGCGACCGATCTGGCGCGCTACCAGAAACTGCTGGAGCACGAATCGGTGAGCCGCCAGATGGTGGATCACGCCAGGGCGGCGGCCGAAATGTCGGCGGCGCACGTGAAGGCGCTGGAGAGCCAGGTGGCGGCGGCTCAGGCCCAGGTGGCGACGGCGCAGGCGGGCGTGGATGTCGCGCAGCTCAAGGTCAAACAGGCGCAGGCGGAGGCGGATTCGAAAGCAGCGGCGGAGGATGAATCGCGCGCCAAACTGAAGGCCAGCGAAACGGTGGCGGCGCAGGTGGCGTCGGCCGAGGCGACGGTCAAGGAGCGGGCGGCGGCGGTGGAGCAGGCCCAGGCGCGACTGGAGGCGGCCAAGCTGCAACTGTCCTACACCACGGTGACGGCGCCGCGCGCGGGCACCGTGACGATGTCGCAGATCCTCACGGGCACCTACGTCCAGCCGGGCCAGACGATGCTGGCGCTGGTGTCGAAGGCTGTGTGGGTGACCGCCAACTTCAAGGAGACGCAGCTTTCCGACATGCAGGTCGGCCAGCCGGTGGCGGTATTCGTGGACGCCTTCCCGGGCGTGGAATTCAAGGCGCGGATCGGCAGTTTTCAGCGTGGGACGGGATCGCGGTTCAGCTTGCTGCCGCCGGAAAACGCGACCGGCAATTTCGTGAAGGTGGTGCAGCGGGTGCCGGTCAAAATCCTCTTCAGCGATCCGGCGCAGCAGGCGAAATATCTGCTGGTGCCGGGAATGAGCGTCGATCCGCAGGTTGACATCACCGTGCCGGGCAGTGACGGCGGCGAGACCCACGGAGCAGGCACGCACGCCGCTCAGGCGGCCGCGACCGGCCCCGCTCCCACCGGCACGCCGGCGGTTCCTACCCCTGCCGTCGGGGCGCAGGCGCGCTGAAATGAGTGCCGCCGCCGCGTCAGCCTCCAACGCCGTGACCGCCCGGAGCGCTGGCCGCGCGAATGCCGCCGTTGGCGGCCCTCCGCCGCGCGCCGCGGTGAACAAATGGATCATCGCCTGTACGGTGATGTTCGGCACCTTCATCGCAGTGATGGACATCAGCGTCGTCAACGTCGCACTGCCGCAGATGATGGGCAGCTTCGGCGTGGACCTGTCGGCGGTGACCTGGGTGGCGACGAGCTACTCGATTGCCGAAATCATCATGCTGTCGATGGCGGGCTGGCTGAGCACCCTGCTGGGTCGCAAGCGGCTGTACATGCTCAGCTTCGCCCTGTTCACGGTCGGTTCGATGCTGTGCGGGACAGCGACGACCTTCCCGCAAATGCTGGTCTACCGAGTGATCCAGGGCATCGGCGGGGGGACGCTCATTCCTGTTTCGCAGGCCATTCTGCGGGAAGCCTTTCCCGATGAAGAACTGGGCATGGCGATGGCGGTGTACAGCATGGGCGTGGTGCTGGCGCCGGCGATCGGCCCGGTGCTGGGCGGCTGGCTCACTGATGTCTACGGATGGCCGTGGATTTTCTACATCAACGTGCCGGTGAGCATCATCGGCCTGGTCATGGTCGGGGCCTTTGTGTTCGACCCGGCCTATCTGCGGCGCGGCGTGAAAAGCGTTGACTGGGTCGGCATCGGGCTGTTGGCGGTGATGCTCACCACCATGCAGGTGGTGCTGGAGCGCGGCCAGGAGGAAAACTGGTTCGAATCGCGCTGGATCGTCATCGGCACCGTGGTCTGTGTGCTGTCGCTGGTGATGCTGTTGATCTGGGAAATGAGCATCAGCGAACCGGTGGTGAACTTCCGGCTGCTCAAGAATGTCCCCTTGTCGCTGGGTACGGCGCTGGGCCTTGTGTTCGGTGTGGCATTGTTTGGCACGACCTTCATTTTGCCGGAGTACGCCCAGGATCTACTGGGATACTCCGCCTACGATGCAGGCATGTTGCTGTTGCCGCGCGCGATCGCGCTGATGGCGATTCTGCCCTTGGCGGGAGCCCTGTATCGCTACGTGGACGCCCGGATATTGTGTATATTCGGCTGCCTGGTGATCGGCTGGTCGTATTGGGACCTGGCCCAACTGTCGTTGGACGCCGGCTTCTGGACCATCGTCCCGATGCTTCTCATCATGGGCGCGGGCATGCCCTTCATGTTCGTGACGATGTCGGCGGTGTCCTTGAGCACCGTGCCGCGGGCGGACGTGACCGAGGCTTCCAGTTTGTACACGCTGGGGCGGCGCGTGGGCGGCAATATCGGCTACGCGATCGTCGCGACGCTGGTGGCGCGCGGCGAACAGATGCACCGCTCGGACTTGGCCAGCCACGTGAGCGTGCTCAATGGCACCTGGCATCAGACGCAGGCGCACCTGACGCACGCGCTGACGTCGGCGGGCTTGAACCCGACGGCCGTGACGGCCACGCAATATGGCATGGTGAACAAGATGCTGCACTCGCATGCCACCATGCTGGCCTACAATGACGTATCGTGGATTTTCCTGATCATGTTCGTTTGCATGATTCCGTTTCTGCTGTTCATGCCGGGCCGACCGCCCAAAGCCGCGCCGCAGGGCGGGCATTGAGAGCGAGGCTGCGTGGACCGCTCGCAAATCGCAGCAACGGGGACGCTCAGCTGCGGTCCCAGCCGGAAGAAACGGCATCGCTCCAAGTTTCATCGCCAGGGAGGACTTCGGGGGTCGGCATTTTGCCGGACGATGCGAAAGCGCGAGCTGCCTGCACGTAAATTTGGAAGGATTCGTCAAGACGGTCGGGGAAATCGACGGCAATCAAGCCATCCGCAGAGCGAATGCAAAACCGGGTGATTCCACGGGAGATCGCTCGCGCCACCAAAAGACAGGCTGCGGTGGCGAGGGCGGCCGCCAGCGCCACGGCGAATCCTTTCACTCGATCCGGCGGCGTGATGGGATGGCTGAAGATGGCGAGCCACGCGGAAACGAAGGTTATAGCGCCGAAAGCGATCGCCAGCACCAGAAACAGTTGGCGCAAGCCCCGCAGGGTCTCCCAAAAAAGCCGCCGACCCGGCGCAGCTGGCAGCATGATCGGAAGGCTGCGGTATTCGGTGGTCCCACGGAAAAAATTGCCCTTGATGCGCTCGCGCAAAAAGTAAACGCGCGGGACGATTCCATGGGTACGGCCGCTGAAGATGCAGCGTTCCGGCAGTTCGGGCGAGTTGAAAAACGATTCGTGAACGATCAGGCGATGCGGCATGGAGGCGCCTCTCAGCCCGCGATCGGCATTACAACCACTTCAGGAAAAACTGCTCGGCGATATCCGGCGGGTATTGGTGAGCGAGGTCGTAGACGTTGAATTCGATGCGGTCGGGGACGCCGGCGGCTTGGTAGGCGCGCAGCGCGTCTTCGTAGACGCTCTTCACGCGGATCGAGTTGAATGTGGAGTCGAAGCGGCCCTGGCCGAGCATCAACGGGCGCGGCGCGATCAAGCTGCAGATTTCACCCACATCGCCGGCCGGAAATAGATTGGGCACGACCTGCATGCCGCAGCCGCGGCCCAGCGCGTAATCGACGTAGCGGCAGGTGCCGCAGAAGCTGGCGCAGGCCTTGAAGCGTTCGTCGTAGGCGCCCAGAAGATAGGTCATGGTGCCGCCGCCGGACAGGCCGGCCAGTCCGACGCGTTTTTTGTCGACGCCGGGCAGTTTCGTGACGAGGTCGTACAGCAGATGGATGTCGGCCATGTGCAGCCGCGGCAGCGTGAGGCTCATCGCCAGCGCGCGCAGGTGCGACTGGTTGCACGGGTCGTCGCCGCCAAAATAGTCGCGCCGCACGTCGAAGTTGCGCTGGCAGCACACTGCCGTCAGGAAGCCTTTTTGGGCCATGCGCTGGGAGTAGTTGCTGTAGTCTTCCTTGATGAAGATTTTCGGACCGCTTTGCGGCTTCAGGCCGGAAACCTGGCTGAAATGCGATTCGTGGCCGTGAGCGTGAACGATCGTGCGGCCGTTGAATTTGCCTTTGTCGGGGATCAGCACATAACAGGGCACCGTGCCGCCGGCTTCGCCTTGAATGTGATAGCGCCGCAGCGTGTAGCCGGCCTGCGGCTGGCTGCTGATCAGCGTGGCCTTGCCGTAGGTCTTGGGCAGTGGGTGGGGCAGCGGACCCAGGCTGCGGTGGTACAGGTCGCGGAAGGACTTTTGCCAGCTTTTCAACTGCCCTGCGTTGCGGCCCTTAAAGGGCTGTTCGACATTGAGCGACAGGGCGTAGTTGCGCAGTTGGCTGAAGGTTGAGACTTCGCGCCGCGCGGGCGGATCGCCGATGGCCACCGAGCGCAGTTTCTTGACCAGCGCCGGCCGGCCGGGGATTTCAATCCGCGCGGCCACGCCGTCCCGGTCGAGCTGAAACAGAAAACTGTTGAGCCCCCGCCGCAGCTTGAACTGGAGTTTTTCCATGTCCAGGATCACGTGATGGTAGGAGTGCTCCTCGAATTTGAGTTCCCCGTTGATCCACAGGCGGCAGCCGTCCCAGCCGGAAAAATGCAGCAGCGCCGGCCCGGCGTTGGGGCTGTCCACGAGCGCCAATGCGAAGTACAGCTTGCTCCAGCGATCGCTGTCGTGGCCGTTGAGTTTCTCTGCCCAGGCCGGAAACAGTTCGCGGCCGCGGTTCAGGGAAAGTTCCGGTTCGTAGTCGGTGGGCAGCAGGCTCCACTGAATCGGCAGGCCCTCGACGCGCAGCTTGGGCACGTCGCGAACCAGCGCCGCGCCGCCGAAACGGCCGAGGTGTTCCTCCTTCCAGAGCGTGGCATGCTTCTGGTCGAACAGATTGGGGCCGGGATTGGGCTGCAGACCGCTGTCCAGGAAGCCGGCGATGTGCCAGTCGCACAGGAAGCCGGGCATCCGGTCAAAGGTCAGGAGGGGTCTTTTTTCCCGTCGCATCAGCGAACTCCTTGGGCTTCTTGGGCGGATGAAACGAATACCAGATCAGCACCGCGCCGACGAAACTGAACGTGACGTAGTCCAGCGGCATGATGCCCATGAACCAGTGCTTGTGCCACCAGGCATCTTTGGGATCGAGCCTGTGCAGGCCGAAGCGAGTGTTGAGGCAGAACCATTCGTAATCCTCGATAATCCAGAACAGCATCACGCAGCCGACCATCCGCGATTCCAGCTTCCAGCTCCAATCGCCGGTCATGATGATCGGCAGATGGAAGACGATGGCCATGAAGGTGAAGACCCAGGCGTGGTAGCCGGTCATGGGCCGGCCACCCCAGAAAATTTCCAACCAGATACTGTCTTGGATGTGCCAAGTCGGCAGGTTGGACGCCCACCCGTGTGCCCCCTCGAACTGGATCTCCACCTGGGCAAACAACATGCCCAGCAGTGCGACGCCTAAAACGAGCAGAATCGGATGCCAAACTCTGCGCCTCCCTTCAAATAGATTCAACGCCAATCCCCTTGCGACTCACGGTTGCAGGCTGCGGATCGAAAACGATGTCGAGGACATCGCGCGCCGCGTTCGGCCGCGCGATGGCGCGCGCGCGTTCGCGCAGGTGCGCCAAGCGCGCCGGATCGGCGAGCAGTTCGCGCACACGGAATTCCAGCCCGGCGGCGTCGTTGGCCTTGAGCGCGGCGCCGCTTTCGAGCAAAAAATCGGCGTTGCGCTCCTCCTGCCCGGGAATGGGTGAGGTCAAAATCATCGGCAGGTGCATGGCCAGGCATTCGGAGGTGCTCAGGCCGCCCGGTTTGGTGACTGCGAAATCGGAGGCAACCATGAGCCGTTCAATGGTGGTGGTGAAGCCATGCGGGAACAGTTTGCCGGGGAACTGCCGCGCCAGTTGCTGGAGGCTTTTCAGCATTTTTTCGTTGCGGCCGGCCAGCGCGATGAGCTGAAAATCGCCCGGCACGCGCACCAACCGTTCGACCAGCGCCTCCATGCCGCCCAGCCCCGCGCCGCCGGCCATGATCAGGCCGGTCGTTTTTTTGGGGTCGAGGCCGATTTCCCGGGCGCAGACCTCGCGGGAAAGTTTGGCACTGAAGGCCGGAACAATCGGAATGCCGGTGACATGGATGATCTTGGGATCGATGCCGCGCGCGGCCATGCGGAAGGCGACTTCCCGGTTGCCGGCGAAATAGCCGGTCATGTGCTCGTGGATCCACAGTTGGTGGATGTCGTAGTCGGTGACCTGCACCCAGACCGGCCGGTCGAGGTGTTTGCGGGCGATCATGCGCGCCAGCAGTTGGGCCGGCAAAAAATGGGTGGTCAGCACCGCGTCGGGCTTGAGTGCCGCCAGTTTGCTTTCGAATTTACGGGTGTTCAGCCGTTCAAAGGCCTCCCGCAGCTTGTAGGCGCGCGAATCCGGCTTCTGTTCGTCGGTCGTTTTATACAGGTAACCCCAGAGCGTCGGATGCTTTTCCACGATTTTGATGTAACTGTCGGCGTAGTAGCGTTTGAACAGTTTCGGCACCCAGGTCATGAGGTCAACGTGGATG
>JBOHNC010000110.1:0-5177 GCA_050730415.1 Planctomycetota bacterium | reverse complement strand
GGGGCAGGGGCAGGGGCAGGGGCAGGGGCAGGCTGAGGCCGGCCCGGCTCCGCTGTTTCCATCGACGCCGGTGGCGCGGGTGGTGTATGTCTGCCCGATGGACAGCTATATTGCGACGAAGCCGGGGGTGTGCCCGATCTGCCATGAGCCGTTGGTTCCCATGGCGCTGGGGAACGCCGATCCACGGCGGGGCGAGGCCACCGGCGCGGTGATCGAACATCCGATTTATGCGATGGTGGATGGCAAACCATACGCGTTTGCGTCGGCTCAGGGATTGCAGCAGATGCTGAAACACCCGCTGGACTACCTGCACGCGGCGGAGGATCGCGCGCGTCTGGAGCAAGACTTGACGGCGGTGGCGTGGCGGCGGACGCGGGCGGGCTGAGCGAAAAAATCGGAATGCGCTGCACATGTGCATTGTTCTCCTTTTTACCAAGACCCCGGTCGGTGCTGCTGATCCGGGCCCGTCGGTTACAGCGTCGGGAAAGCGGTTTTCCTGCGCTGGCAGCGACGGTGCCTGCAAGGAGAAACCAATGAATCATCGCAAGCACTGGACTGTTTTTGGCGGCCTTTGTCTGGCGGCTGTGACGGCCTTGAGTTTGGCTGGCTGCGGTTCCACGACATCGGCCACGCCGACGGGCGAGCCGACTCACGGCACGACGCCCGCCACCACCAACACCGCGCCCAGCGATTCGCCGACGGGCGCGAACACGATGAAGTCGCCTTCGAGTGCGACCGCCGGTTCCTCGGCAGGCAGCGCGACGAAAGCGCCCGCCAACGCCGGCGGAACGGACCCGGTGACGGCAGCGGCGGCGCAAACGCCGGCCGATCCGCCGGCCGATCCGCCGGATGCAGCGGCGGGCACGACGCCGACTGCGAAAAATGGCGAGCCGATCGTCAGCGGGCGCGCCAATCCTGAGCAGGCGCCGGTGCGGGGCGAAACCGCCCTGCCCGCGCCCGGCCAGGTGCGGACCGAGGTGTACATCTGCGTGAAGGACGCGGTGGTTTCCACGCAGCCGGGGATCTGCCCGGTCTGCCACGAGAAGCTGGAGGAGACGCCGCTGGCCAATCCGGATCCCACGGTGGGCGAAGTCACCGGCCAGAAAATCGTGCACCCGGTGTACGGTGTGGTGCTGGGCAAACCCTATGCCTTCACCTCGGCAGAATCCCTGGTGACCATGCTGAAGAATCCGGAGATGTATATCAAGGAGGCGCAGGAACGCGCCTCCGCCGCGAAGGAGCACCCGGCCACTGGGTCGAGCCGTTCCAACATGACGCCGCCGGCAGGCTCGAATGCGCCGACCGCAGCGGCGACGAGCGATGCGGAGACGCCCCACCGGTAGCCGGCCGGCGGCGGTTTGCACCGATTCGCCCAACCGCGCTCGCAGGCGGGCGCGATGCACCGAACGGGGACTTGGTCAGGTTGGAGCCGGCAAAAGCCGGTTCCACCCTGTTTTGGGCGAAAAGGCCAAAGATGAAATACCGGTCAATCAGGGCTATTCGGATCGATTGATCGAGATATTGTAGATTTCGATGGATCCGGCGCGCGAAATGGTTTCGTGCCGCCGGGAACGCGATCGATGTCGCGGAGGCGTCAGCCTGAAACCAGTCGCACCCGGCGGAGCCTGTCGCCGGCGGGATCGCCCTGGACGGCTTGGATAGAGGGAGTGGACGAATGGAACAAGTGCAACGGAAGAAGTGGACTCGCTGGGCGGGTTTGCTCAGCGTGGCGGTCGGGCTGGCGCTGATGGCCGGCTGTGGCGAGGAAAAAGCGCCGGCGGAAGGAACGCCGCCTGCCAAGGCCGCCGTGGCCGCGCCCAAAACCGATGACGCCATGGCCATGAGCGGCCCGGAAAAGGGCAGCGTGGTCACCAAGGTGTATGTTTCGGCCGACGACAAGACCATTCAGACGACGCCTGGTGCGGGATTGAAGGAAATGCCGATTTCCAATCCGAACCCGGCCTACTGCCCGGTCAGCGGCGAGCTGATCAAGCAGCACACGCATTTCGGCATCGTCGACGGCAAGGCTTACGCCTTCTGCTGTCCGATGTGCCTGCCGCAGATGGAAAAGGACTCCAAGGGCGTGCTGACCAAGGCCGAGGATCGGGCCAAGACCGAACCTGCTCCGAAGGCTGACGCGGCGCCGAAGTCTGACACGGCGCCGAAGACCGACGCCGCTCCGAAGGCGAACTGATTTCCGCCGCCTGGGGTGGCGGGCCGACCCGCGGATTCCCGCAGAGGCGGTGGTTCGCAGTCTGAATTACGGCGTGTCCTGCAAGGGGCACGCCATTTTTTTTTTGCATTTTGCGCCGGTCGAATTGGATTTCCGCCGAAATCGGAATGGAGTCTTCGGGTGGGTGGTCTGCCAGTTCGGTGCATTGCTGTTCCAGCATGGTTTTGAATCGGAGCGTTCCGCGGCGCCGTCTGTGTCGGCGCGGCGCGGTTGGCGTTCGCATTAAGGGAAGGGTGAGTCTATGAAGGTACGTTTCGCAGTCGGCGGGTTCGGCAGCCTGGTGGCGGCCTGTTGTATGCTGGTGCTGAGCACCGGGTGCGGGGATGCGCCGGCCAGTTCCGGTTCGATGCCCATGAAGAGCGGGGAATCGACCAGTTCCATGCCGATGAAAAGCGGCGGGGACGCCGGCGCCAACACGATGCCGATGAACGGCGCGCAGAACACGGCAATGACGCAGAAAGCGGGTGCGTATTGCTGCCCGATGGACGGTGAGGTCTCCGCGACGCCTGAAAAATGCCCCAAATGCGGCATGGACATGAAGTGGATGCCGGTCTCCAACAAGGATCCGAACATCTGCCCGGTGTCCGGCGACAAGATCGACAAGCCGGTCTACGCGATGGTCAACGGAAAAATGTACGCATTCTGCTGCTCCGACTGCCCGAAGGCGATGATGAAGGACCCGGCCAAATACGGCGCGCCGGCTGCGCCTGCGGCCTCCGACAGCAAGATGAGCAACATGAAGCAGTAGCCCTGCGGACGCATCGAATGAAAATACGAGTCCGGCGGCGAAGCGATTCGCCGCCGGTTTTTTTTGTCCGGCCGCCTGCAAGTTCTACAACGCGAATTACGTTCGAACGGTGTGAAATCAGGATGTGGACCGCGGCTGCGCCGCGGATTTTTTGCCTCGGGCCATCGGCCCGTGCCACCTATGCCGGCGGCGGTTTGCACGGCGATTCGCGAATGTCGCGTTGTAGTGCTCGGGTCTATTTCGAAACCAGGTCGCCGAAATCTTCGAGCAGCTTGTAGCGGTCTTCCCAGGTGGTGTAGATGATGCCTTCGGCGCCGGGCGTTTTGCGCAGCGCGGCCAGCCAGTCGCGGGTGCCGGCGAGATCGTCGGCGTCGTAGTAGGCCGCGGCGAAGGTGTGCATGCCGAGGCTCGAAAAATGGGCCAGGCTCTTGGCGGCGATGTCTTCGTCCCAGCAGACGATGACGAGGTCTTTGGGAACGTATTTCCAGGCGCCCGTGTAGTCGCCGGCGGTCATGAAATACCGGTTGCGGCAGTTCTGGTTGGGATCGAGCATGTCGCTCCAGCACAGCACCATGCAGCCGGGAACTTCCTTGCGCAGAATGGCGACCTGTTGGGTGATGCAGTCGCCAAGCTGTTCGGCCTGGGAGATTTTGCGATCGGCGTCGGCCTGGCAGGTGCCGCATTCGCGGATTTCATCCATGTCGAGCATGAAGGTGTTGCAGCCGAGGTGTTCCTTGAGGAGCTTGGCCTGGGTGGCCCAGATGCGGTAGACAGCGGGTTCGGACATACAGATGGAGACTTGGCCCTTTTTCAAACGCAGGCCGTGGTAGAAGCTCACGAGCAGCTTCGCGCCGTCGGGAATGCGGCTGTCTTTGGTCAGGATGATGGGAATTGCTTTGTGGTCAGGCTTGAAGGACAGGTCGGTGTCGCGCAGCGGTTCGAAATCGCGGCCTTCCGTGTAGACCGTGCCGTCCTGGGCATTTTTGACGGTGAGCGGCGTGCCGGGGCGGCGGAGAAAATTGACGAGGCCGGGCTCTTCGATGGCAATGTCGTCCAGCCAGAAGGCGCCGGATTTGAAGCCCTCGCCGCCGATGTGCAGGTTGATTTTTTTCGCCTCGCCGCTGTTGAAGACGATGCGCATTACCTGCCAGTCCTGGGTGGCGGCGACGGGGGTGTCGGCGTAGATCAGTTCGCGGCCGTCTTCGCCTGTGGCGCCGACTTCGAAGTTGCCGGCCGGCGCGAGGTCCTTGGTTTTGACCCAGAACGAGAGCACGTAGCAGCGGTGGGGGGTGACGGTCAGGTCCTGGAACAGTCGGCCGCGCCCGCGTTTGTCTTTTTCGAAGTGTTCGAAGCGCAGCGAGGACTGGCCGCCGTGGAAGATTTTGTCGTCACGGAAGCTGACGACGCCGGGATCGTCCTGGAAGGTCCAGCCACGGGCCTCGTCTTTTTTCCAGTCCTCCAGCCCGCCGTCGGGCAGCGCCAGGTTGGGGTCGGGCAGGGGATGGGCTTCGCCATTTTTGACGTCGAAGGGCTGGTCTTTGACCAGGAAACCTTCGGCGAGATTGCGGTCGTGGTGGAGGATGGCGTTGCCGTAGCCGGCCGAAAAAATGAGCGGGACGATTGCGATGTGGAGTTGGGCGGCGATTTTTTTGACGGCGTCGAGGCGGGTGAAAAAGGCGGGCGGTTCGAGGTCGAGGGAAACGAGCTGCGAGGCGAACACCATGCCGTTGAAGCCGTGGGCGGCGGCGCGTTTGAGGAGGGCTGCGATGGCGGTCACGTCTTCGTTGCGGCTGAGGGAGCGTTCAATGTAGACCCAGCGGTAGGGCAGCGGCTGGCCGGCGGCGGGCAGGTCGAGCGGCTGGTCGGCGGCGCAGGCGGGGCCGACCGGCGCGACGAGGCAGATCGCGGCGGCGACGGCGGCGGCGGCGGCGACGAGGCGCAATGGGACGGGCGGGGTGCGCATGCGGAGATTCCTGGCTGGGGTGGGATGGCAACCTAATATACGCCGGCGGGGGCCATGGGTCACGCTATGTGCTCACGTCCGGAGGATCCCATGAGCCGAATCATGCTATCGCGGGTGGAACCTGGTTCCATGCGGGGTGCACATTCGTTTGAAAAAGGAAGAGTGCGCGCTGCGCGCGCAAGAAAATAATGGCGCCGGCTTCGCCGGCATTTTTGCCCACGGGCCATAGGCCC
>JBOHNC010000109.1:0-1544 GCA_050730415.1 Planctomycetota bacterium | reverse complement strand
CCACGACCCGCCAGGCGATATCGGCGGGAGCGGCGGGTGAGGTCGCGGCGGTGGCCGGCATGGGAAGTCGGAGTAGGAGCGCTCGAGGGAGACGAAAAGGCGCCGCGACTCTACCATCTTCGCCAGCGCCGGCCCACGACGGACATCACGACTGGCGCCGAGCGGCGACGCAGGGGAGAAATGCAGGCCGCACCAGCAAAAACGCGGCGGATTTTCACTTTAAAAGGCCGGTCAGCGCATGAATGCCCTTCCCGTGCGCAAAGATGCGCCGTCATTCGAGGACGCGGCGGCCGCATTGACCGATATGCATCAATGTGCCATATCCATGCATATGCGAACGACACTGATCACCCGCGAGAGCGCGAAGCGGCTCGCCGCACTTGGCGGCAGCGAGCGGGCGCTCAAAAGCATACCCCGGCGTCGGCCGCGCCCAGCGAAATGAACGCGCCGTGCTAGCGGACACCTCGGTTTGGATCGATCACTTCCGGCGGCGGAACGCGACCCTCTCCGGGCTCCTGAGCACGGGCACGTGTGGACTCACGAGCTCGTCATCGGCGAGCTCGCCTGCGGCAACCTGGGAAATCGGGCCGCGATACTCGGCTATCTTGCGAAGCTCCCTGGGGTATCGGTGGTCTCGCATCAGGAGGTGCTGCAATTCCTGGAGGGGCGACACCTCAGGCGGCGAGGGCTGGGGTGGATCGATCTCCACGTGCTCACGTCATCGGTCATCGCGAAGGTCCCCTTCTGGTCCATGGATAGGCGCCTTTCCCTCGTGGCGCGACAGCTGGGCCTGCACGTACTCCACTGAATTCAGGAGCCGCGTTCCTGCGCGTGACCCTCTCACCCTGGCGACGGCGATCCATTTCAGAGAAAATGCGAAGTTCACATCAGTCGGATCGAGTGTCCGGGGTCACAAATGAATCTGCACGAGTATCAGGCGAAAGAGATTTTCAGGAGCTACGGCATTCCGGTGCCCGCCGGCCGCGTGGCCGCGAGCGCCGATGAGGCCGCCGGCGCCGCCGACGCGCTCGGCGGACCGGTATGGGTCGTGAAGGCCCAGGTCCATGCAGGCGGGCGCGGCAAGGCCGGAGGCGTCAAGCTGGCGCGCGAGCGGGAAGCGGTTCGCGCCGCCGCCGCCGTCATGCTCGGCACGCGCCTTAGAACGAAGCAGACCGGCCCCGAGGGCCTGCCCGTGGAGCGGGTCTACGTGGAGTCGGGTTCGGAGATCGAGCGGGAGATCTATCTCTCCCTCACCCTCAACCGGGAGAAGAGCCGGATCGCCGTCATCGCCTCCGCCGCCGGCGGCATGGACATCGAGGAAGTCGCGGAGAAGACCCCCGAGCAGATCCTCGCCGTGACCGTGCATCCGTCGACGGGCCTGCAGCCCTACCAGGCACGGCAGATCGCCTTCGGTCTCGGGCTGAAAGGCGAGCAGGTGAAGCAGTTCCAGTCGATCGCCGCCGCGCTGTACAAGCTCTACATCGAGCAGGACGCGAGCCTCGTCGAGATCAATCCGCTCATCGTGACGAAGGCCGGCAAGCTGG
>JBOHNC010000108.1:0-1582 GCA_050730415.1 Planctomycetota bacterium | reverse complement strand
CCTGCGCCGCGCAGGCGAGGGCTTGCGGACCGCTGATGCGCAAGATCGCGCGCGCGGCCGGGCGCAGGCCGGTGGCGCAGGCGGCGATGGTCGTGGCGGTGAGGGCAGGTACGTTCGGCGTCATGTAGTTGCGCCTCGGATCACCACCGGCGGTGCGGGCTCAGCGGCGACCGGCGCGGACCGCCTGCCAACCTTGCCAGTGTCACGGGAGACCTACTTCGCGAAGGGTTTGCGGACCGGGGTTTTCTTGAGCGGCAGGGTGACTTTTTTGCCGGTGAGCGCGGACTGGTAAATCGCCAGAATCAGTTCGACCGCGCGGCGGCCTTCCTTGCCGTCGCAGAGCGGTTTTTTCTGTTTTCCGAGCACCACGCGGGCGAAATCTTCGAGCTGGCGCTGGTGGCCGACGAAGCTGATGGCTTTGGGATCGGAGGCGCCGCCCGAAGCGCCGGATTTGGTTTCGAACTGTTTGGCGATTTTCGCGTCATTGGTCGCGGGCGCGGCGAATTTCCATTCGATCAGGTCGCTGCCGCTCGAGACGATCGTGCCGTCCGAACCGCAAAGTTCGATCTGGTTCGGGAAGCCCGGCCAGCAGGCGGTGGAGCCTTCGAAAACGCCGATCGCGCCGTTTTTGAATTTCAGCGTAGCGACCGCGGCGTCTTCGACTTCGATGCGCTTGTGGATCATGCACTTGGCGAAAGCCTGCACTTCGACGACGTCGCCCATGAACCAGAGCAGCAGGTCGATGTTGTGGATCGACTGGTTCATCAGCGCGCCGCCGCCGTCGAGGTCCCAGGTGCCGCGCCAGGCGCCGGAGTCGTAGTATTGCTGCGTGCGGTGCCACTTGGTATAGCCGCTGCAAACGGTCTTTTTGCCCAGGCGGCCGGCGTCGACGGCCTGTTTGATGGTCTGGTTCACGTCGCTGAAGCGGGAGGGAAAAATGGTGGCGAGCTTGACCTTGTTTTTCGCACAGGCGGCGAGGATGGCGTCGCAGCGTTCGAGGGTGATTTCGAGCGGTTTTTCGACCACGACATGCTTGCCGGCGTGGGCGGCGGCGACGGCCGGATCGCGGTGCGCGCCCGACGGCGTGCAGATGCAGACGACGTCGAGATTGGGATCGGCGAGGAATTTCTTGAGGTCGCTGTAGGCGGTGCAGGCGTGGGCGGCGGCGAAGGTCTTCGCTTTTTCCGCGCTGCGGCTGAAGCAGGCGACCAGTTTGCCGCCGGTCATGGCTTCGATGGCCTTGGCGTGGAACTCGGCGATCATGCCAAGGCCGACGATGCCGAAGCCGAGGGTGGATTTTTTGGCCGCTGCCATGGTGATTTCTCCCTGTGAGGCCCGGTGCGGGCGTGTCGAATATTAGGATTCCGATCGGAGCAGGCCAGTATACAGCCGGGTGGAGCAGCGTCGACGGCTGCGCGGAGCGGCCCGCGTCAGGGGCTGGGCGGCTCTGAAGAATCCATGCATTCTACGCCGGTCGGCTGAGATTCCGCGCGATGGCGTGGCGGCGAGATTCTGATCGCCTCGGATCGCGCGGAAGACTTTCTTGGGAGGGTCGTGGCGAGTCGAACCGTCTCGCCACGAC
>JBOHNC010000107.1:0-5173 GCA_050730415.1 Planctomycetota bacterium | reverse complement strand
CTGGGGCACCTCGACCGATGTGGTCTACCAGTTCTGCCGGCAGAGCGCGCACTCGGCATTGCTTTTGCCCAGCCATGGGCGTTTTGTCGGTGCGTCGTCGAAACCGTTCCACGAGTATCACAAGCGCCCGGGTGACCGAGTGGGGCTCAATTGGCGCATCCCAGGCGTGCAGGGCAAACGTGCCATCCGCCACGTCCTGTTTGACACCAACTACTGGAAGTCGTTCATCCACACGCGCTTGGCCGTGGCGATGGGCGACAAGGGCTGCCTTTCGATCTTCGGCCGCGATCCGGTACACCACCGCCTCCTGGCCGAGCACCTTACCGCCGAGTACCGCGTGCGGACCGAAGGCCGCGGCCGCGTGGTCGACGAGTGGAAGATGCGCCCCGAAGCCATCGACAACCACTGGCTGGACGGCTTGGTCGGCTCGGCAGTGGCCGCTTCGATCCTTGGCGCTCAGATTGCCAGCGCGGGCAGAAATGAACCGGTCAAAAAGCCGCGCCTGCGCCTGTCCACACTGCAAGGAAGGAGACTGTAATGGAACAAGTCCAAGCCAAACCCGAACCAAACCAACCGCTCGAGTGCCGCCGGTGCGGCTGCAAACATTTCTTTCTGATCGATACCCGGCCGGCCACACGCAACCGCCGCCGCCACCGCAAGGAATGTCGGCACTGCGGCCGCCGTGTGACCATCTTCGAGGCGATTGTGGCGTGAATTTGCTCCGTTGGGGTGCGCGAGCACGGCGCGTTTCTAAAACTTTTTCAAAAAGTTTTCTCCTATGAACACAGCACCATTTGAAGGGTGACAACAACATTGTTTTCGTTTCGCGGTGAATAAGCATATGGGGAGCAGGGGCAAGATTGCCGCGCGCACTACCGACCTGTGAAAGTTCGAAAAAAGTCAAACTCGTTGCCACAAATCGACCTCGGATTGCATACATACTAATAGGGGCCTTAAGTTTGCAGCCCCGAACCCAGCGATGCGCAAGCGTTTCAACGGGAGGACCGCCGTGACCACCCCGCCTGCTGACGACTTGGACAAGGCCATCGAGAAAAGCGCCAAGGGCCCCAGGCGTGCCAAGGGCGATTCGGCGGAGGTGGAGCAGCACCCCTTGCCCGACCAGATTGCTGCCGACCGGTATTTGAACTCGAAGAAAGCCGCCCGTGCGAAGGGCCTCGGCATTCGCAAGACCAAGATGATTCCGCCCGGTACAGCCTAACCGTGGACGTTGGGACCCAGACACGGGAACCCGACAACCTTTTGTCCGCCATGTGTTCGCTGGTGGTTGCCCAACGTTCACGGTATTCCTTTGTGTTTGTATGGAAAAAAGCATGTTCACCCGCATCAAACACCTGCTATTCGGCGCGCCCAAGCCCGCCATGACCAGCGCAAACGCGCCGGTGGTACGGGCGCCGCAGACGATGAAGGTACGGGTGATCCGTGGCCGGTATGATGCCGCGCAGACGACCGACAACAACCGCCGACACTGGGCGATGGCCGACGCGCTAAGCGCCAATGCCGCCAATCTGCCGATGATCCGCCGGACGCTCCGGATGCGCACGCGGTACGAGGTCGCCAACAACTCCTACGCCCGCGGGATCGTCCTGACCCTGGCCAACGACACCATCGGCACGGGGCCGCGGCTGCAAATGCTCTCGGCCGACCAGCAGGTGAACCACACCGTGGAACGGGAGTTTGCCCAGTGGGTGTTGGCGACAAGCCTGCCGGACAAACTCCGCACGCTGCGCATGGCCAAGGCCGAAGACGGCGAGGGGTTCGGCATCCTGATCAGCAATCCGCTGATCGAGTCGCCGGTCAAGTTGGATGTGAAGCTGGTCGAAGCCGACCAGGTGGCCACGCCGATCCTGAAGTACCTGACGCCGCAGTTCATCGACGGGATCGTGCTCGATCCTTACGGCAATCCCATCGAGTACCACGTGTTGAAGCAGCATCCGGGCGATCTTTTGGTCCGGTTCGCGCTCGAGTTTGACCGCATTCCGGCGGCATCGATGCTGCATTACTACCGGATGGACCGGCCGGGGCAGTCGCGGGGCATTCCGGAACTCACCTCGGCGCTACCGCTGTTCGCCATGCTCCGCGAGTATTCGCTGGCCACCCTCGACGCCGCCAAGGCCGCCGCGTACTTCGCGGGCATCCTGTATACCGACGCGCCTGCCAACGGCGAGTCGGACGCGCTCGAGCCGATGGATTCGATTGAGTTGGAACGCAACACGCTCATGACCATGCCCGGCGGCTGGAAGATGGGCCAGATCCACGCTGAGCAGCCGGCTGCAACCTACGCGGAGTTCAAGCGCGAGGTCTTGAACGAGATCGCCCGCTGCCTGAACATGCCCTTCAACATCGCAGCGGGGAATTCCTCGGGCTACAACTACGCCTCAGGCCGCCTGGACCACCAGACCTACTACAAGGCGATCCGTGTCGAACAGACCCAAATCGGCGCGACGATCCTCGACCGGATTTTCACCGCCTGGATGCGCGAGGCAGTCCTGATCGAATGGTTTTTGCCGCAGGCCGCGCGCCTGGCTTCCGCCGACTGGTCGCACCAATGGTTCTGGGACGGCCACGAACACGTGGACCCGGCCAAGGAAGCCAACGCGCAGCAGACGCGGCTCACAAACAACACCACGACACTGGCCGAGGAATACGCCAAACGCGGGCGGGACTGGGAGGCGGAACTGCGCCAGCGAGCGAAAGAACTGGCGCTGATGCGTCAACTGGGCATCGAAGTGTCCCAGCCGACGCCGGGTGCCAACACGCCACCCAGTCCCGCCGCGGTGTCGGTCGACGACGGCGACGATCCGAACGTTTCCGAGGAGGCTGCCGACGATGCCTAACGCTTTTGTCGATCCGGTCCGGTTCCGCTTCACCTGCGCGCCCGAGTGGCTACAGGCCGAGGCGGCCCCGGCGCCGCAGGAGGCCGCACCGCCTGCGCCAACCCCCGCACCTGCACCGCCGCCGCCCTTGCCACGGTTCAGCATGGTCGCGTACACCGGCGCACCGATGCAGGTCGGAGCCTGGCGCTACCCGGTGGTGGTCGATCTGGCCGGTTTGCGGATTCCCTCGCAGCAGCGACCGATCCGCCTGGGCCACGACGCCAGCCAGGGGGTGGGCCACACCGAGGCGATCCGTGTCGAACAGGGCCATCTGGTCGCGCGGGGCGTGGTCTCGCGGGCCACCGGCGCTGCGCAGGAGGTAGTGACGTCTTCCCGCAACGGTTTCCCCTGGCAGGCGTCGATCGGCGCGACGGTGACCGAGGCCGAGTTCGTCAAGGACGGCCAGAAGGCGGTGGTCAACGGCCAGCAGGTGCAGGGCCCTGTCAATATCGTGCGCAAATCGGTGCTTGGCGAAATCAGTTTTGTGGACCTGGGCGCGGATGGTGACACCAGCGCTCGCATCGAAGCTCAACCCTCAAAGGAGAACCCCGTGGATCAGAATGACCTCCAGCCCCAGGAAACCGGCGATGTGAACGCGGATGGTGGTGCCACCAACGCGCCCGCATCACCCGCCACCGTGCAGGCCACCGCGCCCGCAACGGTGCCGATGCCGCTCTCCGACACGCCCAGCCCCGTCCAGGCGATCCGTGCCGAAGCCGCCGCCGAGACCGAACGCATCGTGGCGATCCGCAAACTCTGCGGCGACCCGCACGCCGACATCGCGGCCAAAGCCATCCGCGACGGCTGGAACCCGCTGCGCTGCGAATTGGAACTGCTGCGCGCCAGCCGCCCGGCTGCGCCCGCCGTCCACGTGCCCGCTCATGACCTGACGCCGCAGGTGCTCGAAGCCGCCTGCGCCATCTCGGGCAAACTCGAGAGCGCGGACAAAGCCTACGCCCCCGAAGCGCTCGACATGGCCCACAAGCGGTTCCGTGGATCAATCAGCCTGCAGGAGCTTTTCTTGGAGGCCGCCTGGCTCAACGGCTACACCGGCCGCAGCTTCCGCGACACCCGCGAGGTGATGCGGTTTGCCTTCGGCCGCCAAATCCAGGCAGGGCTGTCCAACGTGGACATCGGCGGCATCCTGGCGAACATCGCCAACAAGTTCATGTTGCAAGGCTTCTACTCGGTCGAAGGCACCTGGCGGAACATCTCGGCGGTGCGCAACGTCTCCGACTTCAAAACGGTCACCAGCTACCGCCTGATCGGCAAGGACACCTACGAACCGGTGGCGCCCGGCGGGGAACTGAAACACGGCACCCTGGGTGAGGAAAAGTTCACCAACAAGGCCGACACCTACGGCTTGATGTTCAGCATCGACCGGCGCGACCTGATCAACGACGACCTGGGCGCGATCTCGCTGGTGCCGCGCAAGCTCGGCCGCGGCTCGGGCCTCAAGATCAACGACGTGTTCTGGACGGCGTTCCTCAACAGCGCCGCGTTCTTCACCGCCGCCAACAAGAACCTGCTCACCGGCGCCGACTCGGCGCTGGGCATCGACGGGCTGACCAAGGCCGAGACCGCCTTCCTCGAACAGGTCGACGGCGACGGCAAGCCCATCGGCATCATGCCCTCGATTGTGCTGGTGCCGCCCGCGCAGTCGGCCGTGGCCACGCAGTTGAACCGCTCGGTCGAACTGCGCGATACCACCGTGAGCACCCGCTACCCGGTGGCCAACCCCCACCAGGGCAAGTTCCGCACCGAAGTCAGCCGGTACCTGTCCAACGCCACTTTCCCGGGCAGCTCGAGCAAGGCCTGGTACCTCTTGGCCGACGCCGGCGACCTGGCGGTGATCGAGATGGCGTTCCTGAACGGCCAGGAAGCGCCGATCATCGAATCGGCCGAGGCCAACTTCGAGACCTTGGGCGTGCAGATGCGCGGCTACCACGATTTTGGTTGTGCGCTGCAGGACCCGCGCGGCGGGCTGAAGAACGCTGGGCAGTAGGGCCCAGCTGACTTTCCCTGTTCCGAATCAACCCCCAATTTTAGGAGAACGTTCATGGTTGCTGCTCCCCCTCCCTCGCCCGCCCGTGCGGTCTACCTGTCCGACGGCGACGAACTGGACTACATCCCGGCGGCCGATGTCGTCGCCGGGCAGATCGTGGTCCAGAACGATCTGGTCGGCGTCGTCCTGCATGCCGCGCCCGCCGGCGAACGCACGGCGTTGGAGACCTTCGGCCTGTACGCCTTCCCCAAGCCCACCGGCGCGGGCACCGCCA
>JBOHNC010000106.1:0-4741 GCA_050730415.1 Planctomycetota bacterium | reverse complement strand
GCTGACCGGCGCGCCCAGCGACCGATTCAGCACGCACAGGTGCATCCATGCACCTGTGCGTTGACATCAAAGGAGTAGCATATGCAACGGTAGGTTCGTTTTGTAAACCCGCCGGACCCCCTTTCCCAGCCCCCGCCGGCCTCCCTCCCCGAATTCCGCAGTCGATATGGTATATCGTTTGCCATACAATCCGGTTGAATCCGTTCGGCCGTCGGGTTTGCGCCACCGTTGCCGAATGTCCGCTGGCCCGAGATCGCCGCAACGAGCTCGAACCCATGATGTCCGTGCCTTCGCCTGCCTCCCCCGATTCCGTCCCGGTGCCCGGCGGCTCCGGCGGGAATTCCACGCCCGCCCACCGGCCCACCTTCCTGTTCGTCGACGACGACGAGGCCCTCCGCTACGCCCTGGAACGAGCCTTCGAGCGCGACGGCCGGTTCCATTTGGTGCTCGATGAATCCGTCGAGTCGGCGTTGAAATTGGCCGAAACGACGCATTTCGACCTCGCCATTCTCGACATCCGCCTGAACGGCCGGACCGGTGCCGAACTGGCCTGGAAACTCCGCCAGATGCGCCCCGGCATGCCCATCATCGCGCTGTCGGCCGACCTTTCCAACTGGGACAAAGACGACCTGATCGACATCGGATTCAACGAAGTGGTCGAAAAGCCGATCGACTTCCAGCAGTTTCTGACGCTCATCGAACGCTACCTCCCGTCCACCGACCACGTCGCCTGACCACCCATCGGGGGGCGAACCAAAGCGCCAAGTTTTTCCTCCCGTGGCTTCAAATCCGACCCGGTTGCTGGTATCGTGGGGGCTCCGGTCAACGGCGCGTGCGTGCGCCGGTTGCAGGATTTCCTCCCGTTGGCTTCGCGCGAGACGTGCATGACGGCGCCTGTGTCGTTGGTTTCCCCTGAATCTGCCCTGCCGCCCGAGGGAACTCGGTCGGCCCAAACCGCCCGGTCTGACGGATCGAGCGCCCCCGCCGCACCGGCGCCGCCCCGCGCCGGCCTGTGCCACCCGTTGCAGGTGGGGTCGGTCCGGCTGGCGACCAACCTGCTGATGCCGCCCATCGCCGGCTTCAGCAACCTGTTCACGCGCAACATGGTGCGCGCCTTCGGCGGCGTCGGCTGCGTGGCGGCCGAAATGGTGGCCGCCGATTCGGTGCTGCACAATCCGGCCGCGCCGCGCCGGCTGTTCGGCTGCGAACTGGAAGCGCGCCCGCTGGCGATCCAGATGTTCGACGACCAGGCCGAAGCGCTCCTGCGCGCGGCCGAGAAAATCGTGGCCGCCTTCCGCCCCACCATTTTGGACATCAACTTCGGCTGCCCGGCCAGTTGCCTGGTCGACAACCACGCCGGGTCGTATTTGCTCGGGGAGCCGGCCAAAGTCGGCCTGTTCGTGCGCACGCTGGCGAAGAACCTGCCGGTGCCGGTGACAGCCAAAATCCGGCTGGGCTGTTCGCCCGACAACATCACCGCGCTGGCGGTGGCCCAGGAAGTCGAACAGGCCGGCGGCGCGCTGCTCAGCGTCCACGGCCGCACCGCCAAGCAGATGTATTCGGGGCAGGCCGACTGGGACTGGATCGCGAAGATCAAGCAGTCGGTGGCGATCCCGGTGCTCGGCAACGGCGATCTCGATTCGCCCCAGACGATCGCCCGGCGGTTGGCCGAAAGCGGCGTCGACGGCGTGCTGATCGCGCGCGCGGCGCTGAAGAAGCCGTGGATTTTCCGCGACACCTGGCATTATTTGAACGGGCGGGAAATCCCGCCGCCGCCGAGTCTCGCCGAGCTGTGCGGCTATTTGATCGAGCACCTGCGGTTTCTGGCGCAGGCGACCAACGAACACGACGCGGTGGTGACGGTGCGCCTGCACGCGATGCGGCTGTTGGCCGAACGCCCCGGCGCCAAGCTGTTCCGCGGCCGTTCGAGCGACTGCAAAACCGCCGCCGAATTCGAGACCCTGCTGAACGACTTCGCCGCGGGGCGGATGACCCGCGAATAGGCGGCGTCATGGCCGGGAGACTGACGGATGCCGATCGAACTGCAATTGGCCGCCGACACGACCGTCGCACGGGGCTGGAAATGGCTCGGCGCACGGCGCAGGAAATGGCCCGACCTGCAACGAGAAATTGCCGACGAAGCGCGACGTGAGCCCGATCCCTTGCTGCAGAAGCTTATCGTGGTGCAGGGCAACGACGACCGCCTGTACATCGGTTTTCATCCGGCGGAGGAAGAAGCGCAGTTTTGGCCCGACGACGAAGACCGGCTGTGTTTCCGAGCCAGAACCAATTCCGCCGGCCCGGGTTACCACGCTTTTTTGGTGCGTTTTCTTGACCGCCTGGCCAAACGACTGGACCTCCAGTGGCGGCCGCAATCGGCGGCGGCGTTGGCCGATTCGAGTGGATATTTTGAGCATCGCGATTTCGGGCGCCTCCAAACGGAAATGTATTCCTGGCTGATGAATGTGGCCAAATCACTTTTGAAAATGGAAAAGGAAGGCAGCCACAATTTTCAACTTTCTTGGCCGCTCGGCGCGCCCAGTCCCTGTGGTTCTTTTTTTGCGTCTTCGCCGATAGGGGAATGGGATCGAGAATTCTTTCTCTGCCTCGTGGAAGCCAAGGGGGCCGATTTACGGCAGCGGCTGGAGTCCTATTTTCCGTGGTGGGGAATTGAACCGGATGCGCGCTTTTTCGCCAACCTGGGCTTGGTGTACGCGCGCTGCAAGGTGCCTTGGCATGTGCCGGTGAACAGCCACGAACGAGGCATGTACGAACTGATGCTGGATGCCTACGGACGAGCCGCGGCGCTGGATTCGAATTTTCCCTTACCGACGAAAGAGATCGCGGAAGCTCGAGAAATGGCGGCCAGCACCGACCGCAGCCGCCTGCCGGCGGCCGACGGTCTGGGCGTTCATCGACGGCAGGTTAGGATGACGTTGGTTGGAAACTGGACGATTGATGTGCCCGGCTACTTCTATGTGAGCCAAGAACGGGAAGGCACGATTGATGTGTTGAGCCACGGCAATCGAAAAATTGAAATCACTTCCTTAAGCGCAAATGCCAAAGATGGTGAACCGGCTCCCACCGAGTGGCTGCTCGAATCCAGTACCCCCCTCCCGCAAGAACACCGCAAGCACGAGCACGCAGGCCATGTTGGAGTTGCGTACGTGTCCCCCATCGACAGTAATAAGGGCGGCGGATTCCGGCTGCATGGAAGGATGGCGAAGCCGGGCAATTTGGCCATGGTGACGATTACCTTCGCAGACCGTGCTGACGAAGCTTGGGCCTTTGAAACCTGGCGGTCAGTTTTCCATCGCGGAGAAATGTAGCCACCGATTCGCCCATTTCATGGGACACTTTCCACGACGGGCGCCGGACGATGCGCTCGGGTACAGGGCAGTTCGGTATGGATGTTTTCTCCGATTTTCAGGCCCAGCGCGACGCGCGGATCGAACGGCCGGTGGTGACCATCGGGACCTTCGACGGCGTGCATTGGGGGCACCGGAAGGTGCTCGAGGAACTCCACGACCACGCGGCGATGCTCGGCGGCCGCCCCGGCGTGCTGACCTTCCGCGTGCATCCGCGGCGGGTGCTGACCGGGCAGGGCCCGCCCTGGCTGACCAGCCTGCCCTACCGGCTGCGGCTGTTCCAACAAGCGGGGATCGCCTTCACGACCTTCATCCCGTTCAGCCGCGAGCTGTCGCTTTTGTCGCCGCGCGAATTCGTGCAGCAGTTCCTGGTCGAGCAGTTCCGCGTCGCCGGCGTGGTGATGGGCTACGATTCGTGCTTCGGACACAAAGGCTCGGGCACGCCGGAGATGATGGCGGCCTTCGGGCGCGAGTTCGGTTTCGTCGTGACCAAAGTGCCGAAGGTGCAGCCGGCCGGCGTCCCAACCGGCGGCGGCAGCCTGTCGAGTTCGGCGATCCGCGAATTCATCGCTGCCGGCAGGCTGGCCGAAGCGGCGGGGTTGCTCGGCCGGCCGGTGACGCTGCTGGGCACGGTGATTCACGACCGCGGCCTGGGCCGGACGCTCGGGTTTCCCACCGCCAACCTGGCGCCCGAGACGGTGCTCCTGCCGCACCGCGGCGTGTACGCGACGCGGGTGTTCATCGGGCCGGCGGTGGCGGACGCGGCGCGGCTGGCGCCGGCCGACGGCGCGCCGTTCGAAGACGCCGAAATCCCCGCCGCGCTGGGTTCCTTTGAAGGCCCGTTCGCGGCGGTGACCAACATTGGCGTGCGGCCGACGGTGGCCGGTGCGAGCGCGGTGAAAACGCTGGTCGAATCGCATTTGCTTGATTTCGACCGCGACCTGTACGGCCGGCTGCTGGCGGTGCAGTTTGTGGCCGGGTTGCGGCCGGAGCGGAAGTTTGCGGGGCTGGAGGCGCTGAAGGCGCAGATCGGCGCCGACGTGGCGCAGGCGCGCGCGCTGTTGGCCCAGACGCCGGCGGGGCCGGCAATTTGAACGGGGACGCGGGCGGGACGGATATGACGGCGACGCGCAAACCAAACCACTCGCCAGCGGCGCGAACTCGCGCGCGCGGATCGGTCCGAACACAGGGCGCGAAGGGCACGCATTGCCGCGGCGGGGCGGTGACGGTTCTGAGCGCGCTGCTGGGGATGTGCGCGCTGATCGGCGCGGGCTGTGCGCCGACGGTCACCGCAGCGGCGACCCCGCCGCCGGAAAAATCGACTCCGACCGCGGCAACCGCGCCATCCACGGCCCCGGCCCCGGCCCCGGCCG
>JBOHNC010000105.1:0-9229 GCA_050730415.1 Planctomycetota bacterium | reverse complement strand
CGCCCACCGCCGCGCCCACCGCCGCGCCCACCGCCGCACCCCGTGCCGCGCTCGCCGCCGGGTTGCGTTCGAGCGCCGCCCACATCATCTGCTCCAATTCGCGCCGCACCTTCGGCGTGAATAGCTCCGCCACCCGGTCCGGATGCGCGAAGCCCATTTCGAGCAGCCGTTTCTGGCGGTCGGCGCGAACCTGGTTTTCGATGTACTCCGGGTCTTCGGCGATCAGCAGCCGGCAGACGTCGGCGAAACTTTCCGGGTCCACATCGTACAGATATTCGACGAACTCGCGGACTTCGCCCTGCGACACCGCCGCGTCCACCGCGCCGCCGTCGGCGCCGCCGCGGCGTTCCACCAGGTCGTCGGGCGTGAAATGAAACGGCGTGCCGAGGTCGTCGCCCATTTTCGCGATGTCGGCGTGGTCGCCCACCGTCACGAACGGCTGGAGCATCGCCGCGAGCACCTTGATATCGACCTGCCCCAGCGCCGTGCGGATGGCGTCGGGCTCGCACTGCCGCAGCGCCTCCATCCATTCGAGAATGTTCTGCGGGCTGAGCTGCTGCTGGTGCGCCGCGCCTTTCCACAGGCCGAAGTCCAGCATGTGCTCGAGCTGCTGCGCCGTCGCCGCGGCAATCAACCCGGTCGCCGCGTCCACCCCGGCGGCGTTCACGATCGCAAGGAAGTCGTTGGCTTCCAGCCGATGCACCAGGTCGGTGCAGTCCTGCGCCAGATACAACAGGTCCAAGCGGTCTTCAAGCTTCGCCGCTTGCACCACGGCCAGTTGACGCGCCTCGGGCAATTCGTTGAAGTAGGCTTGCGCCTTTTTGGGGTCGCTGTGGAGGAGCGCCCCGAGCTGCTCGACTTCCTGCTTAAGTGCCAGCACCTGGTTCATGCAAGCCGCACCTGATAGACCCCGAAGAACTCCGCTTCCGCCCGAGCAGCCACCCTTCTCATCAGACTCAGCAATATACCCGTCTCCGGCGCTTGCGCACCCGCTTCACGCTCGCGCCCCGCACGGTTTTCTCAGCGTCCGACGCGGCCGCCGCGCGGTACAAAATCGGTTTTGGCGGTGATCTTCAAGCAAACCGCCGCCAGCAATTTCGCCGCCATGTCGGCGTCGCGCAGCGCGATCATCTCCACGCACGAATGCATGTAGCGCAGCGGCAGGCTGACCAGCCCCGCGGCCACCCCCGCGCGCGAAATCTGAATCGCCGCCGCGTCGGTGCCGCCCGGCCGCCCGTCGCCTTCGACCTGGTGCACGATGCCTTCGGCCTTGGCCGTGTCTTTCATCAACTGGAACAGCGGCAGGTTGCTGTTGGGGCCTTTTTGGAGGATCGGCCCGCCGCCCATTTTGAAGTCGCCCACTTTCTTGGGATTTTCCGTCGGGAAGTCGGTCGCGAAGCCCACATCCACCGCGATGCCCACCTGCGGATCGACACCAAACGTGGCGGTGGTCGCACCGCGCAGGCCGACCTCCTCCTGCACCGTCGAGGCCGCGAAAATCGCCGCCGCGGGCTTCTTGCCGCTCTGCTTGATCAGCCGCAGCGCCTCCATCACGGTGTACACGCCGATGCGGTCGTCCATCGCGCGCGCGGTGAAGACGTCGTCGCGGAGGTGTTCCACCCCCACCTGGAAGGTGATCGGATCGCCGACTTCGACCAGTTCCTTCACCCGCTTGCCGTCGATGCAGCCGATATCCACCCACAGGTCGGTTATCTCCGGCGCGCGCTTGCGGTCGTCGGCCGACTGGTGATGGATCGGCTTGCGCCCCAGCACCCCGGCCACCTTGCCCTGCTCGGTGTGGATCCACACCCGCTGCCCGACCGCGTGCTGCGGATCGATGCCGCCGATCCGGTCGATCCAGATGTAGCCGCTCGAATCGATGTGCGTCACGATCATCGCGATTTCATCGCAATGCCCGCACAGGATGATGCGTGGACTGCCCTTGGGATTGATCGCGGCGACCAGGTTGCCGTGCGTGTCGCGGCGCACTTCGTCGGCGAAGTGCTTCACCCGCCGCTCCACCACGTCCTGGATGGTGGCCTCGTAGCCCGACGGCGACGGCGTCTCGAGCAGTTCCTTCATGAACGCCACATTCGCGCCGCTGATCTTCGACGGCGGATTCGCCGGCGCATCTTTCTTCTTGGCCATCCTGCTCGCGCTCCCTCATCCTGCGTGCTGACGATTGCCCCGCCCGGTCCTGCTGCGGACCGCCTTCGGCCGGGGGACTCAGAGTATACCATGGCCGAAACAAAATGACCGGCGCTGGCGGTCCGTCTGGGAGCGCCGAAGTTTCACCCTGCGCCGGGGCCATTCGCCGCGGGAGCGCCGCCGCCGCACGCTCCGAGCGCGCTGGGAAATCCGCGCTTTCCAAGGTGTACTTTGCGTCTATTCTGGCTAATCTTCCTCCGAGGGCCATTCCCCATGAACCACCATCATCTGCATCGCACCAAAATCGTCGCGACGCTCGGTCCCGCCAGCGACAGCGTCGAAACCCTGGTCCGCCTCATGCAGGCCGGCGTTGACGTGGTGCGGTTGAACTTCTCGCATGGGACCTACGCCGAGCACCTCGCGCGGCTGAACAATGTCCGCGCCGCCCAGAAAATCGCCGGCCGGCCGATCGGCATCCTGCAGGACCTGTGCGGCCCCAAAATCCGCTGCGGACTGATGGCCGGCGAAGGCCTGGAACTCAAACCCGACGCCACCGTCACCATCGTCGCCGACGACACCGTCGTCGGCCAGAACGGCCGCTTCGGCACCACCTACAAGGAAATCGCCAAGGACGTCAAACCCGGCGACCGCATCCTGCTCAATGACGGCGTCTTCGAACTGCGCGCCGAAGCCAGCCGCGGCCAGGAAGTTCATTGCACCGTCATTCGCGGCGGGTTGCTCAAAAGCAAAAAAGGCATCAACCTGCCCGGCGTCGCGATTTCCACGCCCTCGGTCACCGCCAAAGACCTCGCCGATCTGAAATGGGGCCTCGAACACGCCGTCGATTACATCGCGCTTTCGTTCGTGCGTTCGCCCACCGACATCCAGATGGTCCGCCAGCGCATGACCCAGGTCAGCTACCGGCCGCAGGTCATCGCCAAGATCGAACGGCCCGAAGGCGTCGACCGCATCGACGCCATTTTGGAAGTGGCCGACGGGCTGATGGTCGCGCGCGGCGATCTCGGCGTGGAACTCTCGCCCGAAGTCGTGCCGCTGATTCAGAAGCGGCTCATCCGCAAAGCCAACGACGCCAACAAGCCGGTCATCACCGCGACGCAAATGCTGGAATCGATGATCTCCGCCGCCCGCCCGACCCGCGCCGAAGTCTCCGACATCGCCAACGCCATCCTCGACGGCACCGACGCGGTGATGCTGAGCGGCGAAACGGCCGTCGGCCAATATCCCGTGGAAGCGGTCGAAGTCATGAACTCGGTCGCCTGCCAGATCGAAGCCCACCAGTTCCAGACCCACGCCGATCGCATCACGGTGCGCGCTCCGGTCACCGACACCATCGACGCCATCTGTCTGGCCACCGGCCTGTTGGCCAACGAAGCCCACGTCAAATGCATCGTGGCGACTTCGACCAGCGGTCGGACGGCGCTGCTCATGTCCAAAGCCCGCCCGCATGTACCCATCGTCGCCATGTCGATGGAAGCCAAAGTCCATGGGCGGATGGCGCTATTGTGGGGGGTCTACTCCACCGACTGCCTGCCCTTCCACGACCGGCGCGCGATGATCGAAGCGGCCGAGGACATCGCGCAGAAACTGCACTTCGCCGAACGCGGCGACTGGATCGTGATTCTGTCCGGCACGCCCTTCGGCGTCTCCGGCCACACCAACGATATTCATTTGCACCGCATCGGTGAAATCCAGTCCGGCGTCACGATGATGATGCCGAAGACCCAACCTAAGGCGTGAAGCCATGGCGAGTTCCGACCCGGAAGGCTGGTTGCGCGCGCCGCAAAAAATCCAAGCGGGCGCTGAAGCGCCGGCGCTGGCGGCCCCGGTCTACCCCAGTCCCGGCTTTCGCCTGCGCTACCACCTCGTGCGGATCGCGCCCCTGTTGACCCTCTTCGGCTGGAGCGGATTTATCGGCGTGGCGTTGTTCTCAACAAAATTCTCCGGGGGCTACTGGGACGGAACACCCTTCCTGCGGTTGGTGCTGATCCCCTTCATTGGCGGGCCGCTGGTTTTCACCTACGCCCTGTTTTCGCGCCACCCGGCCTGGCGGCTGGCGGGCGCTGCGGCGGGCATCGTGGTCAGCGCGGTGCCGCTGGCGGTGCTGTTGGTGGGTTTCGTTTCGGTTGTAAGCACGTATGGGTTCGTAGCGTGGCCGTCTTTAATTTGTGGTGGGCTGCTGATCGCCGATCTGCTCTGCCTGGCCGGAAGCATCGCCTTGGCCGCGATGGAATGCCGCCGAATGCGGCTGCGGCTGCAACCGGCGGCCGGCGGTTGGGAAAGCACCGGCGGGGCCGGACAGGAACATCCCCACCTGCCCGCAAGGGATGCCGCCGAAAGTCCGGCGCAAGCTGGCGGCTGCCTTGCCCGCCGCGAAATCCTCCGTCGCGTGCTGACCGGACTGCCGGTCTTGGGTTTGACGGTGCTGGGAATATTCAGCGTGGGCTCCGAGCCGGATTTGTTTCCAGTCTGCCTGCTGTGGGCGGCGATGGGTACGGCCGTGACGCTCGGCATGGTGTTGCCATCGCGCACCTGGCGATTGATTTCGACCGCCATCAACTTGGTCATGGGCGTGGCCGGGACGAACTGGTTGGCGATCTACGCCTTGATGGTCCGGCAACAAATCGACAGCGGCCTTTCCGTTGGTGGCTTGCGGGTGTATTGGCTCACGCAGACGCTGGGACTGGACGCCCGGCACGGAATGATTTCCCTGACGGCGTGGTTGGCCGGCGCGGCGCTCTGCCTCCTGGCCATGCGGTTTGCGGTGGTGGACCTGCGCGCCCAAGTGCGCCGCTGGCAGGCCGAGCCGCCGATTCTGGTGGCGCCGAGCTCGCGACACGATGAGGACGGCCTGAGCACCCCAATGGATTCAGGCGCGTGGGATCAACGCAAGCAACCGTGAAGTAGAGGACACGCCGCGCACCTCCAACCCGGCGACCTTCGACCTGCGCATGACCCACATTTTTCGCGAATGCTCCGGGAGCGCCGACCGTCAGGTCGGCTTCTTCGCGCCAACGGCGCGAGGCAGCAAAGCCAGGGGTTGCCGAAGGTCATCCGCAGGCTACCCCTGGTGCGCGGTCCTCAGACCGCTCGCCCGGGCCGAAGCGACATCGCGCTTCCCACGTTCTCCCGCGCGGAACGACAAGGGCGATGGATCGAAACGAATCCCTCGCGATGAACGCTGGGTGCGGTTTCGCGCGATGAATCGGCGGCGAGGTCAGGCTCGCCTCGGGTCGCGCGGATGAGGGTTGGGTTTCGCGGCCCTACCAGGGTAGGCCTGCGGCCAACCCTTCGCTCTCCTATCTTGCGCCGATGGCGCAAAGACCCCATCCGCCTCCTTTGGCGGAATGAAACGGACGGCGGTAAAGATGTGGGTCCTGTACAGCTGTCAAAGGCGGCCGCAGGGAACTCATGGGATGCGGTGGCCCAAAATCCTCTTCGACCCCGGATGGGGTCGAACCCGTGCGCGAATCGCCCCGGACACGAAATAGGGCTGTGAGGTTGGGGGGACACATCTGGACGCGGTGGCACGCCCCATGCTTCTTGAGTCAAGATTTCTTGCCGAGACTCCGATCCAACCATGCAAAAGCATCTTCCTGCATCGGCCGGTCGAACTTGTGGCCGCCGGGGTAGAAGTTGCAGCGGTAGTTTTCCTTCGCGCCGGCTTTTTTGTAGACTTCGCGCAGAATCCGGTCGGCGCGTTTCATCTCCGGCAGCGTGTACAGGCCGTCCTCGTTGCAATTGAGCACCATCGTCGGCAGCGGCACGCGTAGGCCGAGAATCTCCGGAAAATCCAGGTCCGCGCCCAAGAGCGGCGGGAAAGCCATCCAGGTGTGCGTCCAGCACTTCTGGAGCGCCAGGTCGCGGTTGGTGGTCATGAACCCGACGCACACGGCGGCTCGAATCCGCTTGTCCATCCCGCCCAGAAAAACCGTCCGGCAGCCGCCGCCCGACAAACCCATGCAGCCGATCCGCTGCGCGTCCACCTCGGGCCGCGCGCACAGCAGGTCCACCGCGACGCGGTCTTCGCGCAGCACCATGGCCGGCCAGGTCGTCCCTGCGGCGGACAGCGTTTTCGCCCAGATGTGTTCGTGGCTGCCGGCCCAGTGGTTGTAGGCTTCGATGTCGGCGTCGCTGACCGGCTCGGCCGCCGCCGCGTTGGCGCGGACCGGTTCCAGCACATCCGCGGTGTGTACCCGCCGGCTGGCGAAGGGAAAGGTGTCATGCACCAGCACCGCGTAGCCGCGATGCGCCAGTTCGTTGGCCCAGGCGCGGCCGCTGTAGTAGCGCTGCTGGTGGTCGATCATCAGCGGATGCTGCACGCCGCGCCGGCGCGTGATCTTGGCGCAGCCGAAGTACTTGTTGCCGCCGTGATCGTGGAGCCCGACCACCCCGGGCAGTTTGCCCGTGGCGCCGGCGGGCTTCAGAAACAGCGCATCGGTCGCCGGCCCGGCGCTCAGTTGCCACCGCAGTTCTTCGATGTCCAGCCCGTCGATCTGGTAGCGGGCGAGGACCTTCACGCGCGGAGGTTTCTCCGCCGGCGGTTCGGCCAGGCATTCGACGGCGCGAGCGCGCGCCAGCTTCTGCCAGGCGGCCAGCGATTTGAACCGCGGCTGGCGGAAGGACAGCCGCTGCGGACGGTCGCCGCACAGCGCCGCGATGTAGGCGCCGAAGGCTCCGACGGTATTGGCTGCCATGTGCTGCTCCTTGAGTTACCCGACCGATCCCCGCCGCCGGCCGCCGGCGGGTTTCCGCGGGAGCGTCCCGCATGAGTCTACCACCTCAGCGGTTTGGCCGAAGGACCTTGAAGTTGTCGCTGCATGAATCGCCCATGAAACGCCCCCGACCCCAGGTGGCACGCGCCTATGGCCCGTGGGTAAAAAGGCCGGCGTAGCCGGCGCCAATAAACTCTTGCGCGCGTAGCGTGCACTCTGTATTTCCTAAGCAAATTTATGTTACATTGCTTAGCGGCGGTCGGCCCTGCCGATGCGCTCCTTTTGCGATCGCCGTCTGCCGCGCGGAGCCCGTGTTTATGCACCTCACCTTTGAAGACCAGCACTTTTTGCGCGACGGCCAACCGGCGCTGCCGGCCGCCGCCTGGATCGACCTGTCGGCGCTGGCGTTGCTGACCGCCGATCAGTTCGAAGCCTATCTGGCGCTGCTGGAACGAGCCGGTTTCGACTGCCTCTTGGGCGTGGTCGGCGACGGCGTGCTCGCCAATGCCCCCGAATGGCAGCCGCGCGCGGTCGAACTGGCGGCGCGGCTGCGGCGCGATCTGTTGCTGTCCGGCACCTACGGCGTGGAGGTCCGCGACGCCCTGCCGCCGGCCACGCTGCTGCCGGCGCATGGCTCCCCGGCCGGTCTCGTGCAGGTCCTGCCCAGCCGCTTTCCCGTCTGGCCGACGGAACTGCTCGACACCCCGGTGACCGATCCCGGCACGTTCGGCCCGGGCCCCTTGCGCCTGGCCTGGTACCGCCGCGTGGCCGCGGGTGCGACGCACTGGAGCACCTCGCTGCTGGCCCGGTTCGAAGCCGGAGAGGACCGGATTCCGCAGGCGGCGCTGGCGCAGCAGATGCATCTATTGCAGGAATTCACGCGCAAGCAGAGCGATTTGCTGCTGCGCTGCACAACGGTCGGCGCCGAGCCGGTGAAGGTGCCGCCGCGCGCGCAGGCGGTGCTGCGCGTGCTCCCGGGCAAACCGGTGTGGCTGCTGTTCGCGATGAATCCGACGCCGCATCGAGTCGACGGCGGTTGGAGCGTGCAACTGGGCGACCAAGCCTTGGACCTTGGCCGGCTGCTCCTGCCGCCGGAGTCCTTCCGCGTGGTGCAGATCACGGCCGAACAGCCCTACGCCGCGCGCCAGCCGTCGGCTCAACCGGCCCCGCTGCCCGAACGCCAGAAGGGTCAGCGCAAGGCCGAGCATGAACGCCAAATAGCCCTGGCCGCGGCGGGCTTTCAAGTGCGGCTGCTCATCCAAGCGGACGGCGGCTGAGCCCGGAAAACCGATTCTGCCGAGCAAACCCAACACGATCTAATATGCGAATTGGTTTTTCTTCCCAGGCACGAGAGGTGGACGCGGCAGAGGCCGATTCGTTTGGCCAAACTAAGCCATATGCGAATATTATGCGCATATTCATGCACAAGCGAATCGAAGGTAGGGCAGTCCTCCCGAGAAACAAATATGCGCATATTATACGAATATGGGTTTGTTTCGCAAACGGGGCCTCGACGCAACCTTGGCCACAGGGTCGCATCAGGTAGCCTATGAGACGGTAGCTTCGTTTTGTAAAACGCCCTTCATAGGAAGGGGATCAGGCGCCGGCTGCGCCGGCCCCTCTTTCAGGCGGACCTGGCGATCCGCGCTCCCAGGTACACTATTCGTTGAGGCCTTTGCCGGCGAGAATCGGCTGGATGCTTTTTTCGATCCGGGCCAAGACGGTTTTAGCCTGTTTGGCGGTGGAAAAGTAGAGCAGATAGGCGCGCTGGCGGCCGGGAGTCAGTGCGCCGAAGGCCTTTTTCAGGTCGGCGCGCTGGTCCAGCACCGCTTTGAATTCAGGGACCATCTTGAATTCGGAGACCTTCTTGAGTTTCACTTTCAGCCCGGCTTTTTCGACCGCGATGGCCGCCTGGACGAAGCCTTTCAAGGTGGCTTCCCGCGCGACGATTTCCGCCAGGGAGGCGAAACGGACCTGGCGCGAGGACTGCATGTTTTCGGTTTGCCGGATCAGGATGCCGGCATCGTCCTGAATCAGCGCGCCTTTAAAGAACAGCAGCGCGCAGTAGTGTTTGAAGCTGTGAATCAGGACGACATTTTTCCGGTCCAGGGCGTAGCAGGGCCAGCCCCATTTGAACTCCTCGGTCAGCTCGGCGGTCCGGACGATCGCGCGCAGCTTCTGCATTTCCTTCCGCCACGGGCCGGGTTTGTTCAGGAGGGCATCGACTTTGGGATTTTTGGCGGACATGGGCGGTGGGGCTCCGGGCAGAGGGCTGCCGACGGATCGGTTGCACGCCGTCGGCGGGATCAGAGGCCAGGGAAATTGTGCCACCAGGTGCGGGGATGGGG
>JBOHNC010000104.1:0-13612 GCA_050730415.1 Planctomycetota bacterium | reverse complement strand
AAGACGGGAGGTTCGACCCTTTCAGGGTCGGGGAGGATTTTGGGGCCATCGCTTTCCACGGGTTGCGCGCTTCGCGCTCCACCCGCGGTTACAGACAGGTGTGCCCGTACGGGCGCAAGACGGGAGGTTCGACCCTTTCAGGGTCGGGGAGGATTTTGGGGCCATCGCTTTCCACGGGTTGCGCGCTTCGCGCTCCACCCGCGGTTACAGACAGGTGCGCCCGTATGGGCGCAAGAACAAGAATGCGGCCGACGGGGGGGACATGGGGCGAGAGCGCGTGGGCGCACGACAGGCGGCGGGGGTGCGGGGTGTGAAGAAAAGAGGAAGAGCCGGCAGGATGCCGGCGCTCCAGGGCGTGGGAACGTACGCAGGGCCGTGGTGATTTTGGGAGTGGGGAGCGGATCGGGTGCTCCCCGCTTGCCAGACTACGAGCAGCCGGTGGTGCTGCCGCAGTTTAGGCATTTCAGGCAGGTGCCGTTGCGGACGAGCATCATGGCTTGGCAACTGGGGCAGGGGTCGCCTTCGTAGCCTTTGAGGCGGGCGATGCGGCGGAGTTCGTCGAGTTCGAGGGCCTTGCGGCGCTGCTCGGACAGTTCCGGGCGGGCGGCGTCGGTCGCGGCGGCGTTGGCGTTTTCGGTGTCGGTGTCGGCGGCGGTTTGACCGCGGGCCTGTTTGGCGGCTTTGGCGGCTTTACGAGCAGCGGGGCTGCCGGCGAGCCGATTGACGGAGGGCCTGCGCAGTTGGTTCTTGACCTGTTCGCGCACGCCGCGGGTGCGGGCGGCGGCTTCGTCGAGATCGACGACGACGTTGAGATCGGTGGCGAGGGCGGCGGGCGCGCTGCTGGAAGCCAGGGTCAGCATGGAGCCTTCGGCGCGGCCGGAGGAGAGCAGTTCGGTGCCGCGGGTGCCGCCGAGGGGCGCGGCCGGGGTTTTGTCGGAGGGGACGGAGCGTTCGAAGATGACTTCGTCGTCGTCATCGGCGGCGGCATCGGCATCGTCGGCGGCGTCGGCGGCTTGGTCGTCGGCGCCGGGGAGATTGTGTAATTCACCGACGGTGCCGGTGAGGCTGGCGGCGGAGTCGTTTTCGGTTTCTTCGCCGGTGCGCATGGCGTCGATTTTGATGTCTTCGGAGCGGACGTGGGCGAGGTCGGTGCGGCCGAGGTAGGTGATGGCCAGTTCGCGGAAGACGTAGTCGATCAGCGAGGTGGTCATCTTGATGTGGTCGTTGCCGTGGACCATGCCGTTGGGTTCGAAGCGGGTGAAAATAAACGCATCGACGAATTCATCCAGCGGGACGCCATGCTGGAGGCCCAGCGACACGGCGATGGCGAAGCAGTTGATGAGGGAGCGGAAGGCGGCGCCTTCCTTGTGCATGTCGAGGAAGATTTCGCCCAGGGTGCCGTCGTCGTATTCGCCGGTGCGGACGTAGATCGAGTGCGGGCCGATTTTGGCTTTCTGGGTGTAGCCTTTGCGGCGGTAGGGCAGCTTGCGGCGTTCCTTGAGGTAGCGGTAGATGACGCGTTCGGCGACGGCTTGCGCGGCGGTCTGCTGGGCGCCGAGTTCGGCGGCTTCGGCGGCGGCTTCGGCTTCGGCCTCTTCGGCGGCGCCGGCATCGTCCTGGCTGTCGGTGTTGAGCGGCTGGCTAAGTTTGGAGCCGTCGCGGTAGATGGCGTTGGCTTTGACCATGAGCTGCCAGGACTGCATGTAGCATTCCTTGACGTCCTCGATGGTGGCCTCGTTGGGCATGTTGATGGTCTTGGAGATGGCGCCGGAAATGAACGGCTGGGCGGCGGCCATCATCTTGATGTGGGCGAGGTAGGGAATGAAGCGTTTGCCCTTGGCGCCGCACTTGTTGGCGCAGTCGAAGACTTCGAGGTCGTCTTCGTGCAGGTGCGGGGCGCCTTCGATGGTCATGGTGCCGCAGACGTATTCGTTGGCGCGGGCGATGTCTTCGCGGGTGAAGCCGAGGGCGTCGAGCATTTTGAAGTTGAAGGCGTTCAACTGTTCGTCGCTGAAGCCGAGGGTCTCGCGGCAGAACTGTTCGCCGAGGGTCCACTTGTTGAAGACGAAGCCGATTTCGAAGGCGCCGGCGAGGCTGGCTTCGACCTTGGCCAGGGCTTCGTCGGTGAAGCCTTTCTGCTTGAGGGTTTCATGGTTGACGCCGGGGGCGTTTTTGAGGGTGCCGCGGCCTTTGATGTAGTGAATGATTTCCTGGACCTGGAGGGGGGTGTAGCCGAGGTTCTGGAGCGCCAGGGGGACGGCTTGGTTGATGATTTTGAAGTAACCGCCGCCGGCGAGTTTTTTGAATTTGACCAGCGCGAAGTCGGGTTCGATGCCGGTGGTGTCGCAGTCCATGACGAGGCCGATGGTGCCGGTGGGCGCGATGACGGTGGCCTGGGCGTTGCGGAAGCCGTGGGCTTTGCCGAGCTGTTCGGCGAGGTCCCAGCTTTCGCGGGCGGCGTCGACGAGGTCCTTGGGGCAGAACTCGGGGTTGATCGTCATGGGCAGGACGGTGAGGCCTTTGAACTTTTCGGCCGGGAGGTTGTAGGCGGCGGCGCGGTGGTTGCCGATGACGCGGAGCATTTCGCGGGAGTTCTTGCGGTAGTGCGCGAAGGGGCGCAGTTCGGCGGCCATTTCGGCCGAGGCGGCGTAGCTGATGCCGGTCATGATGGCGGTGATGGCGCCGCAGATGGCGACGGCCTTGTTGGAATTGTAGGGAATGCCCTGGACCATCAGCAGGGTGCCGAGATTGGCGTAGCCGAGGCCGAGGGTGCGGTAGTCGAAGCTGCGCTGGGCGATTTCACGGCTGGGGTACTGGGCCATCAGGACGCTGATTTCGAGCACGACGGTCCAGACGCGGCAGGCGTGTTTGAAGTCTTCGATTTTGAACTGCGAGGCGGCTTCGTCGAAGAAACGCATCAGGTTCAGCGAGGCGAGGTTGCAGGCGGTGTCGTCGAGGAACATGTATTCGGAGCAGGGATTGGAGGCGTTGATGCGGCCGTCTTTGGGGCAGGTGTGCCATTCGTTGATGGTGGTGTCGAACTGAATGCCGGGATCGGAGCTGTGCCAGGCGGAGGCGGCGATTTTGTCCCAGAGCTGGCGGGCCTTCATGGTTTTGCAGGGCTTGGGATCGCGGCGATCGTCATGGGCGCGGCGCAGTTCGGTGCGGTGGTAGAGATTCCAGTCTTCGTCCTTGATGACCTTGCGCATGAAATCGCTGGTGACGCGGACGGAGTTGTTGGAGTTCTGGCCGGAGACGGTCTGGTAGGCCTTGGACTGCCAATCGACATCGAGTTCCTCGAAGTCGAGGTGGGTGACGCCTTGGCGGGCCAGTTGAACGGCGCGCTGGATGTAGTTTTCGGGGATGAAGACTTTGCGGGCGTCGCGCAGGGCGGTGCGGAGGGCCTGGTTTTTCTGCGGGGCGAAGCGATCGGGGCTGGGGAGGTCTTTGGCTTCGTGGCAGGCGCGGATGATGGCGTTCAGGTGGCGGCTGTTGAGTTTGCTGCCGGCGACCAGCGCGGCAACTTTCTGTTCTTCGACCACTTTCCAGTCGATGTATTCCTCGATGTCGGGATGGTCGAGATCGAGGGTGACCATTTTGGCGGCGCGGCGGGTGGTGCCGCCGGACTTGATGGCGCCGGCGGCGCGGTCGCCGATTTTGAGGCAGCTCATGAGGCCCGACGAACGTCCGCCGCCGGAGAGTTTTTCGCCTTCGCCGCGGAGGTTGGAGAAGTTGGTGCCGGTGCCGGAACCGTACTTGAACAGGCGGGCTTCGCGAACCCACAGATCCATGATGCCGCCGGCGCCGACCAGATCGTCCTGGATGGACTGGATGAAGCAGGCGTGGGGTTGGGGGCGGCCGTAGGCGCTGGTGGACTGTTCGAGCCGGTTGGTGGCGGCGTCGACGTAGTAGTGCCCCTGGGCGGGACCGGCGATGCCGTAGGCCCAGTTGAGGCCGGTATTAAACCACTGCGGGGAATTGGGCGCCGTCATCTGGTTGGCGAGCATGAAGCACAGGTCGTTGTAGAAGGCGAGGGCATCGACTTCCTCGTCGAAGTAGTCGTTTTTCCAGCCCCAGTAGGTCCAGCAGCCGGCGAGGCGGCGGAAGACCTGGCGGGCGTCTTTTTCCTGGGAGGCGCGCTGCTCTTTGGGGAGCTTGGCGAGGGCTTCTTCGTCGGCCTCCGAGCGCTGCAGCCAGACGGGGACGCCGTCTTCCTCGACGCGCGCCAGGGCGGCGGGGATGCCGGCCTTGCGGAAGTATTTCTGGGCCAGAATGTCGCAGGCGACCTGGCTCCAGGTTTTGGGCGCCGGGAAATCCTTGCATTCGAAGATGACCGAGCCGTCAGGATTGACGATGCGGGAGGTCTTGGCTTCGAATTCGAGGCTGGCGAAGGGATCGCGGCCGAGATCGGTGAAGCGGCTGACGAACTTCATAGGCGAGACTCCAATGGGCATTTTCAGGGATGGATGAGCGGAAGGAAACCGGTGCAGTTCAAAAAGGCCGAATTGCGCCGGGGACAATAATCACGGACCGCGCCGCTATAATATTCCGGATACGGAATGCTATACCGACACATGCCCGCGAATATCAAGGCATAAATCGATCAAGATGTTGATAAATTACTTTTAAACCACCTACCAATGGTATGCAAGGACTGATTCTCATGTTTTTTTCCTTCTGGGCGCGCCGCACAGGTGCGGCGGGTTGGAGCGAACAAATGCGAATGAATTAACGATCGACGGAGGGCAGGGTGAGACCGACCTGGTCCTGGTACTTGCCAGCCTTGTCCGCATACGAGACTTCGCACACCTGATCGGCGCGAAGGAAGATGATCTGCGCGATGCCTTCGTTGGCGTAGATTTTGGCGGGGAGGGGGGTGGTGTTGGAGATTTCGATGGTGATTTTGCCGCGCCATTCCGGTTCGATGGGGGTGACATTGACGATGATGCCGCAGCGGGCGTAGGTGCTTTTGCCGACGCAGATGCCGATGACATCGCGGGGGATGGCGAGGGTCTCGACGGTCTCGGCGAGGGCGAAGGAATTGGGCGGGATGATGCACTCGTCGCCCTCGATATCGACGAAGGAGGCGGGGGTGAAGTTTTTGGGATCGATCACCGCGCTGTTGACGTTGGTGAAGATTTTGAAATGGCGTCCGACGCGGACGTCGTAGCCGTAGCTGGAGACGCCGTAGGAGACCTTGCCAGGCCGTTTGCGAGCCATTTCGAAGGGCTCGATTTTGACCTGCGCTTTAATTTGCGAATCGGACAGAACACCCATGGGAGTCGCCTTCAACCGATGCCTTCAAATGGAGAATCGAGGTGGAATGGTCTCCCCGCGCGAAACCGGTGGTTCGCAGGCAGGCAGGCCGGACCTGAGTTGTGTGGAATCCACTATCCGGAGAACTGAAGCCGTGGCAAGGCACGAACCGGAGAATATACCACAAAAGCGGGAGCGGCGTGACGGGTGTTAAAATGACCAGGTACGCACAATATATCGGTTAGTAGGGAGCCGAAACGCTATGTATAGTACTGGATGGTCAAAATGAACGGCGCGTGATTCGATATATTCGGTAATGCGTGTCGGGGCAAAATTATATTATATCGAGCGCAATGCACCGATTGCACAGGTGCACCGAAGGTGCGTAGGGCGCAGAAAATAGGTCAAAATGACCCATGCCAGGAAGCCGGGGCGGGGTCGAGCGGGACCGTCAAAAAAGTTTGCACCGGGAACCGTTTCGCGCCGAAAAATGGGAGCCATCGGAAGCAATTGATTTAGATTGGATTCAGCGGCCTGAAAAAGTAAGTTTTTTCGCACCTTTTTATTTCCCCTATGATCGCCCAGCGGCGCGATTGGAGCCCCCTATGCGGTATGCCTTGTGCAACGAGACCTTCCAGACGCCCGACAGCCGCGGGCGGTTGCAACTGTGGCCGGCGGAGGCGGGGCTGAACGCGATTGCGGAGCTGGGCTACGACGGGGTGGAGATCGCGCCGTTTACGTTGGCGGAGCATCCGCGCCAGGTGAGCGGCGCGCGGCGGCGGGCGTTGCGGCGGCTGTGCGAACAGCGCGGGTTGGCGGTGGTCGGGCTGCACTGGCTGTTGGTCAGTCCGAAGGGGCTGCATGTGGCGCATGTGGATCCGGGGATCCGCCAAAAGACCTTGCAGGTGCTGCTCGATTTGGTCACCCTGTGCGCCGACTTGGGGGGGCGGGTGCTGGTGTTCGGTTCGCCCTTTCAGCGCAGCACGCTGGACGGCTGGGATTCGGCAGAGACCTGGCGGCGCGCGGCGGCGGCCTTCGAAACGGTGGCCGAGGCGGCCGGCAAGGCCGGCTGCGTGCTGGCGCTGGAACCGTTGACCTGCGCGGAAACCAACCTGATGCTGTCGACGGCCGAGGGGCGGCGGATGGTCGAGACGGTGGCGCATCCGGCCTGCCGGCTGCACTTGGATGTGAAGGCGATGAGTCCGTCGGCGGAGTCGGTGGCGGCGCAGATTCGCGGCGCGGCCGATTTGCTGACGCACTTCCACGCCAACGACGCAAACAAGCGCGGGCCGGGGTTTGGGAAGACCGACTTCGTGCCGATCCTGGGCGCGCTGCGGGAGGTCGGGTACGACGGGTGGGTGAGCGTGGAGGTGTTCGACTACACGCCGGATCCGATCACGATCGGGCGGGAGTCGTTGGCGCATTTGCGGGCGTGCGAGGAGCGAGTGAAGATGGGATGAAGCGTGAAGGATGAAGGATGAAGGGAAGAGTGCGCGCGGAGGCGCGCAAGAGGGGAAATAAGGCGCGCGCTGCGCGCGCACTTTTTAGGCACGGGACAGCGTCCCGTGCCAATGCCTCGGATATTCGAGCGGAATGGATGGGATTTCGGAGCCGAATGGACGGTGGGGAGGAAGAGCGGGCGTGCCCGCCCCGCGGTCCCGGCGAAGAAAGCGCGAAACGCGCTGTGCCGCGGAAACGCTCGGACTTGTTGAACACGGGCTGGACACGGGGCTGGTCGGCCTGGGCCACTTCGGAATGCGCGCTGCACGCGCGCATAAAAATATAAATCCAAGAAGCCGCGCTGGAGCGCGGCGCTCCCGGGGGGTGATCAGCGGCGCTTGTAGCTGCTGTAGAAGTCGAGGGTGGAGCGTTTCTCCATGCCGTAGGCGTATTCGCCGGCTTCACCAGAGCGGGCGGTGAGTTGGTCGGCGAGGCCGGGGTTGGATTTCTGGTTGGAATCGGCGGCGGCCTGGTAGAGGTCGGCGGCTTTGCCGAGTTCATCGGCGGCCTTGGTGATTTCCGATTGGTTGTCGGCGCCGCCGTTCATATTCGTGCCTTTGCGCATGTGGTCGATGCCGTCGCGGAAGAGTTTGTCGGCCTGCTGAATCTTGTCGAGGTCTTTGGCGCCGGCGGCGCCTTTGGACAGGTCGTCGAAGGCGATGTCCTCCCCGCCGCGCGCGGCGCTGGCGGCGGACATGCCGATCGGCTGGGAATCGGCGGCGGGCGTTTTGCTGCCGTTGTCGGTGGCTGGGACGTTGGTGGAGTGGCCGTCCTGGGTGGTGATTTTGACCGGGCCGACCGTCAGGCCGCCGTCGTCGGTGTCGGCAGGCTTGGGCGGCGGCGCGGAGGCCACGGGGTCCTTGACGAGGTGTACGGTGGTCATTTTTCGGCCGCCGAATTTTTTCCACATCGCGCGCAGGCCGTCGGCTTCCTGTTCGGCCTTGGGGTAATCCTTCAAGCTGGCGACCATGTCCTTCAGGATGTGTTCGGCCGGGCCGCGCTGGTTGAGGTTGTCGTAGAAGACGGCCTGGTCGAGCGCGAGGGCGATGCAGCGGTCGCGGAAGACATCGTCGATGCGGGCGCCGGCGGCGAGGCAGAGTTTGTCGGCGAGTTCGAGGTACTTCAGGGTTTCGGGTTGCAGACTCATTTTGCGCGCGAGGAAGACGAGGTCGTAGCAGGTGTTGGGGCTGTTGATGAGCCCGCTGGAGGCTTCGACCTTGTGGAAGTACTGGCGGAAAATATCGAGCAGGTCGTTGCGCGAAATCTTATTGGCGATGACGTTGTTTTCGTTGGGGTCGAAGGAGAGCTGCATGCTGCCGGCGGCGACGGGGCGGTCGCGGAGGATGGCGTCGCCGACGAGCACGCCGGATTCCTGGCCTTTGGGAATGTCGAAGATGTAATCGCCTTCGCCGATGGTGACGGCCCACAACTGCATGGGATTGTCGGCGGCGGCGAGTTTAAGCGGCTGAATGTGATCGATGGCGAGGGGATATTCCTGGCAACGACGGCGCAGGTCTTCGGCCTGTTTGCGCAGGTCGGCGTTGATCTGTTTGGCAAGGATGGGATCGACGAGCGAGGCGCCGGCGGCGAAGTCGAGATCGCGGTAGCTGGCTTCGGCGACTTGGAGCTGATTGCGGGCCCAGCCGTCGTCGGGGTAGACTTTGGGCGAGGGCGGCGGGACGATGGAGTTCGTATGGCCGGGGTTTTGTTCGGGGTTCGCGGAGGCGACGACCGGCTGGGCGGGGCCGGGGGTGAGCGAAGCGGTGGTGGAATCGAATTCGGGATCGCGGTGGATCGGTTTCTGGGCCATCATCTGGGACAGGTAGGCGGGGGGTTCGACGCTGTTCCAGCGCTGGAGGAGGAGTTTGTAGACCACGCCGAATATGGCCAGCAGGGCGATCAGCAGGACGAGTTTGAAGAGGGCGCGTTTGTTGCGCACGGCGCGGATGCGCGCCTGACGATCGGTGAGGGTCATCCGTCCTTCCTGGGTCATGGAACAGCTCCGGGGACGCGCGCCGGGAAACGAGGGCGCGGCCGTCCAAATAGAACAACCGCCTGATCGGTTGGACTCATCCTACGCCAATCCGGCACCGGGGTAAACTGAATTTTTTTGCGGAAGCGCGGACGGGGGACAGGAGTGCAAAACCGGAGGAGGTGGGATTCGAACCCACGGTACCCTTGCGGGCACACTGGTTTTCGAAACCAGCCCGATCAACCACTCTGGCACCCCTCCGTGGAGCGAAACCGTCCGGCAGGGAACCGCCGGTCGAAAAGTGGAGTTCCCCATTATTGGAGGAAGCGTGGGGAATTCAAGAGGCGGGGGGGCGGGGCGGGGGGTCGGGGGTCGCTCGGTTTTTTTCGAGTATCCTGTGGTTGCACCAGCCGGGGATTGCATCGAAAAGCCGGCGCGAAACATGCGGCTGCATTTGCGGGGCTTTACGCGGCCGCGCGCGGCGCCGATCGGAGGGTTGAACCCGCCATGGCTGAAGTGACGCTATCGAAACTGAACAAGGTGTACCCCGGCGGGTTTCATGCGGTGAAGGACGCGGACTTGCAGATCAAGGACCGCGAGTTCATGGTGCTGGTGGGGCCGTCGGGCTGCGGCAAGAGCACCATCCTGCGGATGATCGCGGGGCTGGAAGAGGTGAGTTCGGGGACGATTGCGATTGGCGCGCACGGGTCGAGTGGGTCGAGTGGGTTGAGTGGGGCCGGCGGGGCGCCGCGGATCGTGAATTCGGTGGCCCCCAAAGACCGCGACGTGGCGATGGTGTTTCAGAACTACGCGCTGTACCCGCACATGACGGTCTACGACAACATGGCGTTCGCGTTGAAGATGCGCAAGACGCCGCGGGCGGAGATTCAAACGCGGGTGGCGGAGGCGGCGCGGATTCTGGGTCTGGAAGGGATGCTCCAGCGCAAACCGCGCCAACTGTCCGGCGGGCAGCGCCAGCGGGTGGCGGTGGGCCGGGCGATCGTGCGGGACCCGGCGGTGTTTCTGTTTGACGAACCGCTGTCGAATCTGGACGCCAAGCTGCGGACGGAGATGCGGGTGGAGTTGAACCGGCTGCACCAGAAACTGCAGGTCACCATGATCTATGTCACGCATGACCAGGTCGAAGCGATGACGCTGGGCGACCGGATCACGATCATGGAGGGCGGGAATATCTTGCAGGTGGACGCGCCGCTGGGGCTGTACGAACGGCCGGTGAACACCTTTGTGGCGAGCTTCATCGGCACGCCTCCGATGAACTTGCTGCCGGGGCGGCTGGCCAGCCAAGAAGGCCGCTGGCAGTGCCGGCTGAACGAGCGGAACCTGCCGCTGCCGGAACGGCTGGTGAACGCGCTGCCACGAGATGGCTCGGCGGCGGAGGCGGCGGTGAAACTGGGGATTCGCCCCGAGGATGTGGAACTGATGCCCGATTCGCGCTCGAACGAGGCGGATGTGCTGCCGGCGCGGCTGGAACTGGTCGAGGAAATGGGCGACCACCGCTTGATGTACTACCGCTTGCAGGACCTGCCGGAGGTGGTGAAGGTGAAGGCTTCGAAGCGGGACGGCGCGGTGGGCGACCGGCCGGGGTATATCCGCTTCGATCCGGCGCGGCTGCACCTGTTCGACAGCCCGGCGGGCTGGGCGATCGCGCACTGAACCCGGCGGGCCCGGCGAGACCGGCGAGTGGTCGGGTGGGCGGCCGGCGGTGGGGCGGGCGGTGGTTGGGCGGGCGGTGGCGCGAAAATCAAACACGGGAATTCGTTGAAGTTGGCGGGTGGCGCGCCCGATACAGCCAGTAGCCGTGCACCTTGCGCGGCCGGGGACGGGAAGCGGCGCAAATCGGCGCGCTGGAGCGCCACATCGGCGGGCGGCTGGGAGGACGAGATGAAGCTCCATCGCCTCGTGATTGCCTTCATCGTGCTGAGCGGATCGGCGCTGCTGATCGCTGGCGCGTACTTCCCGAAGCCGACCTTCCCCACCCTACCGACATCGGCAGCGCTGACGCCCACCGGGCCGGGAGCGGCAGGTGGGGCAGGCGCGGAGGTGGCGCAGATCGCCGCCAAGCCTTGAAACGGGCGAGGTGCGGCCAGTAAAGCGTGTGGGCAGGAAATCCCCCGGTGAGCCTTTCGCGGTAGAGTAATATGCGGGGATTGCAGTCGAGGTTCCGCAGGCTGCGCTCAGTCCTTTTTCCCGCCAAGACCGGTTGACCGAGCACCGGCTAGTTTCCTGCCCAGCCGATGGTAAAATGGAACTGAATGAGCAGGGCCGAAAATGCTGAAAAAGCTACAGATAAAGAATTTCCGGTGCTTTGAGACGCTGACCGCCGAAAACTTCGGGCGGGTGAATCTGATTTTAGGCGCAAATAACGCCGGCAAGACATCATTTCTGGAGGGCCTATTTCTCGCGACCGGAGGCGCCAACCCAACGCTTTTGCATACCATCGAGGGCGTTCGGTCTTTTCCGGTAAGTACGATTAATTTTGATTTTTGGGCGGCTTTTTTCCATAATTTTCAACATGAAAAGGCCATGGAATTTGTAACTGTCACCGATCAGTTTACCGAAAACGTGACTTACCGGTTACCGTCCTCTGCGCTCCAACAAACGATACCGATGCCTACGATGGGCCCAAACAGTCCAACGCTGGGGCGCGATATTAACGATTCCCCAGCCCGGACCGTGCCGCAGTTCCGGACCACGGAAATTACCGCAACGATTGACCGCCAGAAAGCGGGAACGACCCAGACGGAAACGGTGAATCTGGTACGATCCACGGGGCCCAATGGGAATCCGTATTTTTCACCGTCTCCGCAGGAGCGCGGGCTGATTGGTCCCGTTGGTGTTTATGTATCGGCTCATACTGTTTTTTTGCGGCTTGGTCCAGTGGCATGGTTTGAAAACTTCAAGAAGAACAAACAAGTCGACCCCCTGTATGTCGCTCTGAGGACCATCGAGCCACGACTGGTGGAAATCACGGTTCTGGAGGGGATCCTGTTTTGCGATTTGGGATTACCCAAAATGCTGCCTCTCAGCAGCCTGGGCGCAGGTACGGAATGGCTGCTCAAAATCCTTGCAAACCTCATGAGTGCACGCGATGGTTATTTATTTATCGACGAAATCGAAAGCGGTCTGCACCATTCGATCTTGGGCAAAGTTTGGGAACTGGTCTACAAGTTTGCTCAGGAATATTCCGTCCAAGTATTCGCAACCACCCATTCGTGGGAAGCGGTGACCGCCCTGGCGAAACTTGTTCAGGAACGTGCGGACCTCGCCGGCCAGACCAACGTATACCGCTTGGAACGCGGACAGGACGAAGTAAAGATTGTTGAAATCGGTGCGGAGGCATTCAAGACCGCCGTCGAAATGGAATGGGAAGTCCGCTGATGCTGCCCAAAAGGATTTCCGGTGCATATTTACTGCTTGTTGAAGGAAAAGACGAGGAAGCTGTCAGTACCCGATTGTTGGAATTCCTGGGACTATCACCTGACCACGTCCAGATATTTGACGTGGGCGGAAAGGATAAATTCCACGGTAACCTGGTTGCCTTACCCGTAGTTCCGGGCTTCGATCGGCTCAGTCGGATCGCCATCATTCGCGATGCCGAATCGAGTTTCCAGCAGGTTTTTCAGAGCGTTGCCGACACTGTGATAAAGGTCTTTAACCAGACCCTTTCTGCAACGGGCTCGTTTACGCAGGGTGTTCCCGCTATCGGGCTTTTTATTACCCCCGGTGGCGGTCGATCCGGAATGCTGGAAGATTTATGTATCGAATCGGTTCGGCACAAAGAAGAATTCAAATGCGTTGAATCGTTCGTCGAATGTGTACGATCGAATCCGCCACCCAATGTGATGTCTCCTGCCAGTGGCCCCGTGAATCAACAGAAGACATTCAATTCATCCAAAGCGCGAGCAAGTGCGTACCTTGCTTCGCAGGCGTACCTGACAGGCCTGTGGGAGACGCACGGCAGCGTCGGCCAGGCGGCGAAACAGGGGCATTGGGATTTTTCTCATGCTGCCTTCAGTGAACTTACAGCATTCTTAACTGCGGCTTTTCCACCTTTACCCCCACCCGCGGGTTCATCCCCGTCGCCAGGAGAAACATAATGACCAAGCAGGTGATGACGGTGACGGGGGTGCCGGCGGCGATCGGGCCGTATTCGACGGCGGTGCGGGCGGGGGACACGCTGTATGTGAGCGGGAACATTCCGCGCAATCCGATGACCGGGCAGATGGTGAGCGATTCAATCGAGGCGGCGACGCGGCAGGTGATGAGCAACCTGCGGGCGGTGCTCACCGGCTGCGGGCTGGGGCTGATGGACGTGGTGAAGACAACGGTGTACTTGAAGAATATGGACGATTTTGCGGCGATGAACAAAGTCTACGCGGAGTATTTCAGCGAGGCGCCGCCGGCGCGTTCGACGATTCAAGCGGCGCGGTTGCCGGCCGATTCGCTGGTGGAAATCGACTGCATCGCGACGTACGCGACGAAATAGCGGAAAAGGATTTCACCACAGAAGCACAGAGACACCGAGAAAGACCGGTGGATTGGGGGAAGAAAAAGAGAAGAAGAAGAAGAAATACGAGAAAGACGGAGGAAGAGGAGTGAAGGCGCCGGCTATGCCGGTTTTTTTTTGGCCGCGGGCCATCGGCCGAGTGGCGCTATTTTTAGCACCGTGCGCTGGACGGGATTGAGCCAGGCGGAAGGACGTTTCCAACGCGGGAAGAGAAGACCTCGCGCCAAGACGCCAAGTCGCAAAAAAGCCGGGGAGGCGTTGGGGTCGGCGGCTGCGGCGGGGGGCTGCGGTCGCTGCATCCGAGCGCAGGGCTGCTCGGATCGCTCCCTGCGCCCCCCGCCGCCGGTGTCTCGTGC
>JBOHNC010000103.1:0-4392 GCA_050730415.1 Planctomycetota bacterium | reverse complement strand
GGCGTGATGCGGGCGGGGTACGGTTCGCGGGCGGCGTGCGGTTCGCGGGCGGTGTGCGGTTCTCGGGCGGCGTGCGGTTCGCGGGCGGTGTGCGGTTCTCGGGCGGCGTGCGATTCGCGGGCGCGGTGCGGTTCTCGGGTGCGGTGCGGTGGTCTTGCCCAGTAGAGTGGTCGGACGGTGTAGGGTTTTCGGGGGTACTCCGGTGGTCCTGCAAACCGCGGTGGTCGGACGACGTAGGGTTTTCGGGGGTGCTCCGGTGATCCTGCGGCGAGTACGTGTCCGGCGTGTTGCGATGGTCGGGCGTGTTGCGCGTGTCCGGGGCCGTGCGATGGTCCGACGGCGTGCGATTGTCGCGGGCACCCGGGTTTTCCGGCGCGAAACGGTGATCAGGTTCGGGTCGGGTTTCGAGCACCCCCGCCCGGCCCTCATGCCCGTCGTGGCGCTCCGACGGTTCCAGCCGGTGCTTGCCCCAGCGGTGGTACTCGTTGTAGTGATTGAACGAGACATGGTTGTAGGAACGGGCCCTGAGGTGGTTCCAGCCGAAGCCGCCCCAGCAGGGCGCCCAGTAGCCGCCGAAGCGCCAGCCTTCGGTGAAGCCAAAGGCGAACCCGGTGCCGAAGCCGCAGGAAAAATCGGCGCCCCAGCCGTAGGTGCACGGGTCAGGAACCCAGAAGTCGCCGCAGTAGGGGCTGAAGTCGTAGCCGGAGCCGTACACCACGCAGCCGCTCGGCGCGACCAGTGTGCCCAGGTAGCCGGGCGTGTAGCCTTCGACGACGTAATCGTCGGTGACCTGGTAGATCCGCACGAAGGTGACGAAGTGCAACGGATCGCGCACGGGGATGGTGTAGATCACCGCCGGCACCGCGGTGGCGACGCTCCACGGGCCGGTGGGCGATTCGGCCACGAACCAGACGGCGCTGTCGACTGCGTAGTACAGGCGCGGGTCCACTTCGATCACCGGCGTGACGGTGTTGACGGCGTACAGCAGCGGCGTGCCGGCGAGCGGTTGGAAATTGGGCGCGCCGTCGTAGACGACATCCAGCGTGGTGCCCTGGCGGGCGATCTGCGCGGTTTGCGGGATGCTGTTGGAGATCGCCGCCTCGGCGGCTTCGGGCGTGCCGGCCACGGAAGCCAGCGCGCCGGCCGACGGATGCGATTCAGGGATTTTGGCGAAGTCGGCGGGCAGCTTATCCTGGTCGACATATTCCCACGGGCCGTCACCGAGGGACTTGCTGCGGAACCATCGGCCGGCGACCAAAAAGTAAGCCTTCTGATCGGTCAGCGACAGGAAGAGTTGGCTTTCGGTGTTGGCGGCGTACAGCAACTGCGTGCCGGGGATGGGCAGGAAGTCCGGGCGGCCGTCGGTCTGGATCAGTTCGGCCGGCTGCGTGCTGACGATGATCCGCGGCGGCAATACGGAGGCGATCGCGACGAACGCGGCATCGCCAGCCGGGGCGGAGGCGGGGGCGGCGGGCGTGGCGGGCGTGGCGGAGTCGGTGGAAGTGGCGGCGGGGTTGGGATCGAGCAGGTCAATGCCGGAATCGTCAGCCACGTTTTGCAATACAGTGCCCAGAAAGGCCGGCGGGTTGGTTTCGACGCTCCACGGGCCTTCGATGTCCCCGGCGCGGAACCAGTCGCCCAGCGCGCGCAGATACCAGGTGCCGGCATTGGGGTCTTCGAGAATCAGCGCGCGCGTGTTGATGACGCGCTCCAAGTCGCCGAATTTCCGCAGCACCGGTTTGCCTTCGACCAGGACCAGCAAGGTGGGCACTTCGCTGAAATAGATGTGGGGCGGCGTGTTGTTCACCGGCTGCCGCTGCGTCTGCTGGCTGGCTTGGGCGATGGCCAGGCTGGTTTCGAGCCGGCCCAGGGAAATGCGCGGATTGCCGGCGACAAACGCGGAGCGCAGCGCGGTCAGGTAGGTGTCGGCTTGGTCGCCGGCGGCGGGAAAACTGCCGTCGGCGATCTGGATTTCAGACAGCGTCACCGTGCCGCTGTCCTTGTCGACCAGCGTCTGCGCCTGAAAGTGGATGGTGCCGTACTCGGTGCCGGCGGCGCCGACATGCGTCACGGCGACGGCCGCGCGCGCCACCAGCGTGGCCTGGTCCCAGCTTTCGACCTGCGGCTGGTAGACCAGAAAGGTCAGTTCGCCGGCTTGGAATTGCCGCGGCCAGCCATGGTCCGAAGCCTGGGGCGCTTGGATGGTGGCCGGGGCGTCCAGGTCGGCCGCCTGCGCGGGGGCGAGACCGAAGCCGGCCCACACCAGCACGGCAGCCAGAAAAACGGCTGCGTACGGGAATCGGCGCGTGCAACGGGAAAGGGATGCAATGGCTTGCATGAGTAGCTCCTCCCTGAAGGCTGGATCGCGAAAACATCGCAGGGGCCAAGGAGCCGGGGCGGGTTGAGAAACCCGCGGCGGGGACAAATCGTCTGCCCCTATTATACCCCGCCAGCCGACAGACTTTGACGCCGGTCGGCCCCCGCTGTGCTCATCAGGGAAGACACCGGATTTAGTTGCAATGTTCAAGTAATTCCGAAAAAAACCAAACAAAAGGGTCGCATGCCTGCGAGTGCGGATCCTCGCGAAGGCGTCTGGCACCACGGCGCTTTTTCGTGGCGCGGGCGGTCCGCGATGGGTTCGACCTCTGCGGGATCGAATGCGATTTTGATCGCCGCCGTCCGTAGGTTCTCGGCGCGCCCTTGGCGCTGGGTCACCTACCGCTCATTGAACGCAGGAGCCCGTTTGGGGTCGAGGAGGAGATAAAGCCAAGAAAAGAAACCGCCAAGAGCCGGCGTGAACACCGGCGGTCCCAGGGAAGCGTCGACGTTCACGTTGGTGCTCCCAGCCCAGAGCCGACGTGAACGTGGCGCTCCCTGGCTTGGTCAGTACATTTCGGTGGCGCTGCGGTATTCGGTCCAGCGCGCTTTCATGCCGCGGGTGAGTTCGGCTTCCAGCGGCGGGCGGTGCAGCGCGAGGGCGTGCTCCTGCAAGGTGGCGACCTCCACCGGCGCCGGGAAAAACCGGAAACGAAATCGCTGCGGCCCCTGATCGGCCACCACGGCGGCGGGAAAAAATCCCTGTGGTTCGTGGTGCGCCATGTACGGCGCGCGCAGCAGCGTCAGCCGGGTGCGTTCGGGGGTGGCGTCGAGCGCGTAGGTGTCGGGGCAGACGACGGCAACGGGCGCGACGCTGGTGAAGTCGAGCAGCGGACGTTCCTTGCCGTCGTTGGCGCGCGTGAGCGCTTGGCCGGGCGTGCCGTCGATGCGCTCGGCCTGCCCGCCGCCTGGCAGCACCAGCTTCAGAATTTTCCAGTGTTCCGCCCAGTGCACGGTCAGCAGCAGTTCGACCCACGTCTCGCCGGCGTACACCCGCCATTCGGCGGCGAGGCGGCTGTGGCCGATCATGCCGTCCTGCAGGATCGAGGCCATCAGCGGCCCGCGGTCTTGGAGCCGCGGCGGCTGCCAGGTGGGTTCGGTGAACGGTCCATCCTGGAAGCGGTCGATGTGGTGGCTCCAGGTGTCCGACGGATCGTCGACGAGATGCAGGGAGACCGGGGCAGGGGGCTTGCCGGCGGAATGGATAACCGGCCGCCAGCCTTCGAGGAGGACCGCCACGCCGGCCGAATTGGCGATGCTCGTCGGCATGCAGGTCACCTGCGCCGGCGGCGGCGTGCGGGGATGGGCCAGATCGAGCGCCAAGGGCGCCAGGCCGTTGGCGGGAATTTCGGTTTTCACCAACAGCCGTTGCAGGTCCCACAGCCAGCCTTTGCTGATGCCCGCGCCCGAGGGCACCACCTGAAATGGCACTTCGCGGCCGGCGGCGTCGACCAGCCGCCAGGGCGTGTCGGTCCAGGTGCGGCCTTCCAGGTAGATCGTGCCGGCGGCCCAGCCGCGGAAAGGCTGCGGGCCGGGGTTGGCGAGCACCAGCCGGGGCCGGGGATCGTCGGGCAGCGTCAACATCTGGCGGCGCACCGCGTAGGCGGTTTGTTCCTCGGCCGTGGCCGCCGCGCCACCCAGGTGGGCGTCGGCGAACTCGTAGGCGACCGGCACCGCCGCGCCGCCGTTGGTGTCATGGAACTGGTGGGAGAGGAGCGCGTGCCAGGCGGAGGTCAGCGCCGGGCGATCGGCGGGCGTGGCCACCGCTTCGGCGCGCGCCAGCGCGTGTTCGGCGCGCCGCAAGGCGACCTTGGTGGCGCGGACGACGGTGTAGCAGCCGATGGCGTGCATCTGGAGTTCGCCGACGACTTCGGGCAGCGGCGTGGCGTCCTTTTCAAGCGCATCGAAAAACCGGCCGACGGTGGAAAATTCCAGGCGCGCGCCGGGGATGATGTCGCGGTTGGCTTTCACCCAGCGCACCAGCCGCTCGGTGGGGCCGCCGCCGTGATCGCCGAC
>JBOHNC010000102.1:0-2060 GCA_050730415.1 Planctomycetota bacterium | reverse complement strand
CGGCCGGGGCGGGCGGGTCGGGCCGGGCGGGCGGGGCGGCCGGGGCGGGCGGGGGCGGCTTCTACGTGTCGCTGCTGGAAGACAGCGCCCAGCAGGGCTGGATCACGGCCGGGATGAAACAGAGCATCCTGCAGGAAATCGCCGAAGTCAGCAACGCCGCGCTGCAGGCGATGGAAGTCCCGATCGGCGATGCGCAGGCCGCTCGGCCGGTGATCGAACGAGTGCGCGGGAGCCTCGACCTGACCGCGGAAGGCATGGTGCGCTTCGAACGGATGGCGCCGGCCGATCTGTTCGGCGCCTACACGGCGGGGGACCTGTTCCGGATCGCGCAGCATCTGCTGAAATCGCTGCAACTGGCGGCCTACGAAGTGTTGGAAGCGCGCAGCCGCGCTCCGCGCGCGGTGCAAAAAGAATTGCGCAACCAGGCGCTGGAACGGGCGCTCAAATGCGCCACGCAGCCGATCGTGATGTGGGTGGAGGATCAGGCCGACGGCAGCGAGGGCCGGCCGCTGAGCGGCCTGACCGAATGGAACGCGATCGCGGCGCCTTTGCAGGCGGCGCGGTTCCGGCTGGGGCTGCACCTGAACAGCGACAGCTCCTTCGAAAGCAACTATCTGCGCGGGCTGGAAAGCGAACACATCCGGCGGATGTATTCGGACGAAGTCAATGCCGATCCCTACGGTGGCGGCGGGGGCGGCGGCGGCGGCGAAGCCTGATTCAGGCGCGGTGCGGGCTCATTTTTCCAAGGGAAGCGTCAGGCGTGCGGCGCAACGTCGGGCGACACTGCTTGGCCGCGGCCGGATTTGGCGGGGTCCATGCCGTTGGGCTGAATGATGCCGCCGGAGACGATCAACTGGAACGCCTGTTCCATGGTGATGTCGAGCTTGGTGACACGCGAGCGCGGCACGACCACCAGGAATCCGCCGGTGGGCAACGGCGACATCGGCACGAAGACCAGGCACATTTCCTCGGCGGTCGGCGCTGCGGATTCCGGGCTTGCTGCACCCGCAGGCATGGCGGCCGGTGGAACGGGAGCGCCCGCCGGCAACTGCACGTCGCCGGTCACGGTTCCCGCCGCGAGCGGTGACGGCGCCACCGGAGGCAGCCCGGCGATCCGCTGATTGAAAAACTGAATCGCGCCGGTCTGAATATGCGCCTTGGTGACCCCGGTGACGAAGCCGATGACGGCGGCGCCCGGATGCGGGAATTCCACCAGCACCACTTCCTTCTCGGCCTTCTGCCCCGGCTTCTGCCCGAAGAAGGTGTCGGTGAGCTGCTTGAGCGACGAGTACAGCGTGTTGACGAGGGGAATCCGGTTGATGAGCCAGTCCAGCGTGTCGATGATCCAGCGTCCGAGAAAAGTGCGCGTCAGGAATCCCAGCAGAAACAGAATCACCAGCAGGACAAACAGGCCGAGGCCGAAAATTACCTGGTATTGCGGACCGTCGGGCGTGGCGCTGGTGCTGACCCAGTTGGGGTTGAGCCAGTGCGGCAGCCAACTCAGTTTGAGCGGCAGAAACCGGATTTCGTGCTCGCCCACCTCATGATCGCCGTTGGTGCTGTCGCTGATCAGCAGCGCCGGCTTGTGATTGAGATCCTTGTCGCGGGTCGGATCGATGCCCATGACCAGCAGCACGTCCTTCTGGACCGGCGGATCGATTTTGAAATACATCCAGCCCAGGATCATCATGGTGGCAAACAGCGGCCCGGCCACCAGCAGGCCGGCCAGCAGGTTGGAGCGAACGAACTGCAGGATCCGGCGCATGCGGCCGGGAGCGTCCTCATCGACATGGCGGCGGGGTGCGTTGGTCATGCCGGCAGCGTGTTCCTTGCAGGGTCGCGGCCGGAACTCCGGCGCGGGAGTGCTGATTTTAGCCGCTGCCGACCGGAGCGGTAGGGCGAAGCGCCGGAGGCGCGGCGGCGCGCCGTTCGTCCGGGCGGCGGGCAAGCACTCCAGCGCTATTTCGTGTCCCGGGCGGTCCGCGATGGGTTCGACCCCATTCGGGGTCGAAGAGGTTTTTGGCAACCGCTTCCCGTGGGTTCCCTGCGGCCCCCTGGAC
>JBOHNC010000101.1:0-8934 GCA_050730415.1 Planctomycetota bacterium | reverse complement strand
CCCTTCAGGTTAGCCCCTGAAGGTATATCGACCAAATCCATCCCAAACTTTAGCAATGACGAAGCACTAGGTGGCAAATTGACTTGGGCTTTGATATGTTGTACCCAAAAACGCCGGGTCAATTTGCCATGTCCGTACGATTTTGGTTGGCAAATTTACCCTGAAGGCCGTCACCTAGGAGTTTACGGTAGTTTGTGGGCGTCGATCCGACCCGTGCTTCGAAGGCGGCGTAGAAACGGCTGGGCGTGGGAAAGCCGGATTCGACGGCGACGGCCAGGATTTTCTTGTCGGTGGTGGCCAGCAACCGCTGCGCATGTGAGACGCGGTGCTCGGTGACGTAGTCGATCAAGCTGCGGCCGCAGGTGCGCTTGAACAGCGTGGTGGCATATTCCGGCGTCAGCTTCACCGCCGCCGCAATGGCGCTGACCCGCAAAGGCTCGGTGTAGTGCGCGGCGATGAACCGCGCCATGGCTTCCACCTGGGTCGGTGCGCCGGAGGCGGCAACCGGCGCGGATTCAAGTTTCGCGGCGGCGCGTGAAGCGGTGAACTTCCCGCGGCTGGTCGCAGCGGCGACCCTCGCCAGCACGCGCCGGCGCAGGAAGGCTTCAAGTTCCAGCAGCACGATCCGGCGACGTTCGGCGCCGGCCTCGCCGGAATACGCCAGGTCGGCGTGCCAGCGTTCGAACTGCGCCAGCAGCGGCGGCGGCGGCTCCCCCACCCCGCCCGCTCGCAAGGTTGCATCCGAAGCGCGCCGTTCCTTCGGCCCCGCTGCGGGTGCAGGTTCGACATGCAAGTCGCCGCGGAGCAGCCCATCCACCCACGGCTGCGCCAGCCGCCAGGTCAGAAACCAAGCCAGCGGCACCGTCAGCCAGTGCAGCCAGGTGCCGGCCTCGACGGCGATGAGCTGATGCGGCAGCGCGCCCCAGAAAAACACCACCTGCCCCGCCCGCCAGTGCTCGACGCCGTGGCTGAAGAGATAGGTCAGGTCGCCGGACTCAATGTAGACCAGTTCCATCTCGCTGTGGCGGTGGAATCCCTCGAAGGGCGCCGGCTGATGGCGGCGGCTGGCAAGGCCGAATTCCAGGTAGGCGTCGGGCACGGCGCGTTTGGGCTTCATTTCATTAGAATACAGGAACTATCATCGATTTCACAGGATGTTTCTCTTGTTTTTTAGAGGCAAAATGAATTGGTGTTCGGAATCCCCCGAATCCTTGGAGAGCTTCGCCATGGCCACCGCCGCCCCTGTCCTGGAAACCGCCGCGCGCCTGAGCGCCACCGACATCGCGCAATATCGGCGCGAAGGCTACGTGGTGGTGGAGCGCCTGTTCGACGCGGAGGAACTGGCGCGAGTGCGGGAGACCATTGACGCGATGACCGCGGCGGCGCTGCGCTCCCCGGACCCCAGCCAGGTGCTGGAACTGGAGCCGGAACCGATCGACGGCCGGCGGGTGGCGCGGCGGATCTACGAACCGTTCCACGCGCACGAGCAGTTCCGGGCCTTCGCCACCGGCGCGAAGGTACTCGACCGCATCGAGCAGCTCATCGGGCCCGACATCATGATCCACCACAGCAAATTGAACATGAAGCCGCCACGAGTGGGGTCGGTGGTCGAATGGCATCAGGACCTGGCCTATTTTCCGCACACGAATTCGGACCTGGTGACGACGCTGGTGTATCTGGATGACGCGACCGAGGAAAACGGCTGCCTGCAAGTGCTGCCGCGGGAGCACCACCGGTTTTTCGACCACGCCGACCGCGAAGGGAACTTCGCGGGGATGATCACGGAGGATTTCCTGAGCCGTTCGAACAGCCGGCCGGTGCCGTTGGCGGCGCCCGCGGGCAGCGTGATTTTCATGCACTGCGTGCTGCCGCACGCTTCGCTGCCGAACCGTTCGGCGCAGCCGCGGCGGACGATGATTTTCGAATATCGCGCGGCCGACGCGCTGCCGATCTGGTTCGGGCCGCGGACGGCGCATTTCGAAGCCAACGTGCGACAACTGCGCGGGAAGCCGGCGCGGTTCGCACGGGTCTCGAACGATCCAGCACCGCTGATTCCGCAGGTGAAGCAGGACTATAAATCGCTGTACGAAGCCCAGGCGGCGGCGAAAGCGCAGCGCGCTGCGCGCTGAACGAGCGGAACCACAGGCCGAACCCGGTTCATTCGTCGTCGTCGGAATCGTCGTCTTCGTCCTCGGCGGCAGCCGCGGGATTGAAGGTCGGCGCGGGGGTGCGGGCTTCAGGCGGGCGCATCACGCCTCCGGCAATCAAGCCCAACAGCAGCCAGGCGCCGGCCTGGTAGATCGCCGCGCCGAACACGCCGTCCCAGGGCAGTTGCAGCCAGACCGGGTCGGCGGCGGCGATGAAGACAGTGCCCACCGCGCCCGCACACAGCACGATCAGGAAGCGGCGCAAGAACCCGGGCGCGGCAGCCAGCGCCAGCAGGAGCACCGCCAGCAGCGCGACGAGACATTGCTGGGCGGCACCCATCAAAATTTGCGGTGCGCTGCCAAGACGCTCCCCACGGGGCGAGAAACTCAGGCGATAGAACGGTGCGGGGCTCGCATCCGCCGGCGCGGCCGTACCGGATGGTTGGGCATGCGGTGCAAAGTAGGTGCCGGGCGCCAGGTTCTCCTGCTGCAGGCGCCGGGACAGATCAGGCGCCGATGGAAGCAGCGGCATCAGGTGGAGCGGCGGGACGACCAGCAGCCAAAAAGCGAAACTCCAGGCAATCAGCGCGGCGGCGGAAAACACCCAGGCGACGACGGCGTTTTTGAACACGACGAGCACTCCCGGATTCCCGTGCACCCCTGAGATTCAGCCGCTGCGGCGGCAGGGGTGGCGGTGGCCGCCGACGGCGGGCGGCAGGCCCGGGCGGTGCCGGGATTGCGCGGCGCTCGAGACTTGCCGGCGCGGCAAGGCCGCCGGAAGGCGCCGGAGGGCGGGAAGGATGCGCAAGCCGGATTTGGTGGAGGTAAGGGGAGTCGAACCCCTGACCTTTTGATTGCGAACCAAACGCTCTACCAACTGAGCTATACCCCCACCGGGGGCTTGCGACCAAGACAATACAGGATAAAGCCTGCCGAACAAAATCAAGGAAAAATCGGCCGGCCGGCGCCGCGGCGGCGGGCGCCGCGAGCGCTTCCCAAGCGCCGGTCAGGTCGTGGCGCCGCCAATTTCCGCCTTGAGGGCGTCCAGAAACGCGCCGAACTTGGCCCGGTTGCGATCGTCGGTGTCGACCAGGGTTTCGTGGGCCTTGCGGATGACCTCGATGCGCTCCCGCCGCGACAGGTCGCGCACTTCGAGCGGATCCATGGCCAGGCCGGACAGATCTTTGGCGCCGGAGATCGTGATGAAGCGGTCGGCGCCGAGGGTGCGCAGACATTCGCAGTTGGCCGGCGAGCTGTTCACCACCGCGACCCAGGCCCGGTCGGCATCGGGCAATTCCGCGTCGCCCGCACCGTGCGAGGGCGACACGAAGCCGATGTTTTCCTCGTGCGCCAGCCCGTTCAATTCGGCGGCCAGGCCGACCATCGTGCCCATGAAGGTGGAATCGATGCCGCTGCAATCGGCCATGTCGATCAGCACCTGGCGGCAGCGCGAATCGAAGCACTGGTTGACGAATTCGTTGAGTCCCGGCGCCAGCGCCATGTGGCCGAGGCCCTCGACGCGCACCACGACCATCGAGCCGTGGCGGGCGACCAGCAGGCGGTCCTTGGCGGGACGTTTGCGAGCGGAGGCTGCGGAATTGCTCATGCGAAGTCTTCCATGTTCAGGCGCTGGGAGCGGCGGGCGGCGCGACAGGCTCAGCCGACCACCAATCCCGGCGCGACAGGCTTGTCGGTGGTGAGAAGGCTGAGCGCAGCGCCGTCGTGGACCGCCAGCAGCATGCCTTCGCTCATTTCCCCGCGCAGTTTGCGAGGCTTCAAATTTTCAACCAGAATGATGGTGCGGCCCACCAAGTCGGCGGCGGCGTAGAAGCCGCGGATCCCGGCGCAAATCTGCCGCGGCAGGGTCGGGTCCTGGCCAATGTCGAGCTTCAGCACGATCAGCTTGTCGGCCGAGGGATGGTCGACGGCGCTGAGCACCTTGGCGGTGATCAGGCGGACTTTTTTGAAGTCGTCGATTTCAATCGTGGTCGCCACCGGCACGACCGGCACGCTCGGCGCGACCGGCGCGACCGGCGCAGGGACGATCGGTGCGCTGGCGGGGCCGGCCGACGGGAGGGACTGTGCCTGGCCCGAGGCCGGCGTGTGCGGGTCAGTCATGGTGCGCTCATCAAGCCACGGGGGTCCGAGGCTACTGGTTTAGGAGGTCGTCCAATTCTTTCTGCGGATCCTTGGCGGGCGGCTTGGCGGCCGGCGGCTGCTGGGAGCTGGGGGCCGGAGTCGGCGCGGGAGCCGGCGCCGGCGCGGGAGCAGGAGTTGGTTGGACAGGCGTTGGAGCCGGAGCCGGGGCTGGGGCCGGGGCCGGCTTGTTGCCCTGGTCGAGCATGTTATCGACGGAGTTGTCGTATTTGGGCGGCGGCGCACTCGCCGGCGCAGGTTCCTTCGGTGCAGGCTGGGAAGACTCGGGTGCAGGAGCGGGAGCGGGAGCAGGAGCCGGTGCGGGCTGATCCTTGTCGAGCATGTTATCGACGGAATTGTCAAACTTTGGCGGCGCGGTGGCCGGTGTAGCTTCCGGCGGCGGGGGCATTTCACCGTTGGGGCCGATGGTGTCATTGCCCATGTTTTTCAGGAACTTTTCGGTGTCCTCGGTTTGCTTGAAAACCGGGCCGCCGGCGTTCTTCTGGGCCTCCGCACGCAGCGGTTCTTCGATGCTGGCGCGCAGATTGGAGGCGCGATCGACGTTGGCGCTGACGAGGTCAGGGAGGTTGTCCTCCTGGCCGCGCGCGATGAGCTTGTCGAGGACATCGCGGGCGTCGTTCCAGTCCTTGGCTTCGACCAGCACCTGGCCGAGCGCCAACTGGAGCGAGGAATCGTTCGGATTGTCGGCGGCGCTGCGCTCCAGCGCCGGACGGGCGGCGGTCTTGTCGGGGCCGTACTGCGCGACAATGATGGCGTTCGTGGCCTGCACTGCGGCGGTCCCGGCGGGATCGCTGGTGGCGTTCAGACGGCCAAGGTCAATGGCGTGGTCCCAAGCGGCGCGGGTGGCGGCGCTGGGCGGGCTGTCGGTATCGGCGCGGTAGGCTTCAAACTGCTCGCGGGCCGTCAGGTTCTGGGTGGTCCAGCGGGTCGGCTCCAGGTCCTGCAGCCGAGCGGTGGCGGCGGCGGCGTTCTTGAAGTCTTCCACTTCGATGCAGGCAGCTGCCCAGTCGCGCAGGAACTCCGGATCGCTCTGGCTGCTCGGCGCGACCGGCGCCAAGATGCCATGGACGGAGCCGGGCAGGCCGCGATTGCGGACGTAAATCCGGCCGATGTAGGTGCGCGCGGTCGTGTCCTTGGGGTCCAGCGCGAAGGCGCGGTTGAAGCTGGCCAGGGCGGCGTCGACCTCCGGATGGTCGATGTCTTCGTACAGGATACGGCCGTTGAAGTCTTCGGCCGCGGCGTCGCCAACGTCATTGACATACATGCGGCCGGCCGCGACGAGGTATTCGTTGTCCTTGGGCACCGAGTCGAGCCCGATCTCGCGCATGGTCAGGTAGAGCAGGCGGCTGTGCGGATTGGCCTGCACGCCTTCCTTCAGGATTTCCTTGGCGCGCGGGACCTCCGGGGTCTTGGAGGCGATATCGGAGTTGTACTTCATGTACAGATGGGCCAGCGCGAGGTAGCTGGGAATATAGTGCGGGTCGACTTCGATCGCCTTCTGGTGCAGCACGATGGCTCGCTGGGGCGCACCGGTGGCGCCGCTCTTCATCAGCACATCGGCCTGCTCGGCATAGCCCAGCGGCGAGGTCGGCGCGAATTTGACGAACAGCTTGTATTCGTCGATGGCGTCGGGGTACAGATGGGAGTTGGAGGCGGCCAGTTTGACGAGGACGCGGGCATGTTCGAGCCGGTAGTCGGCGTTGACGCTGTCCTGGATGCAGGCGCGCTCGTATTCGCTGGCGGCGGTCTGCCAGTCGGCGAGGACATCCTTGGTGTCGGTGCGGGTCATGGAGTGCAGCATGGCAATGCGCCCGAGGTCGGCATGGGCTTCGGCCAGGCCGGAGGGCGTGCGCTCGTCGGCGAATTTTTCATTTTCGAGGCCGCCGGCAAAGTCGCCGTTGCAGGCCAGCGCCAAGCCGTACACGGCGTAGCCTTCCGGATTGTTGGGGTAGGCGTAGGTCATGGCCTTGGCGTTCTGCAAAGCATCGGCGAACAGCGATTCACGATCGCCGCCCGCTTCCATTTCCAGCCCGGCGCGCAACTGCAGGCGGGCGAGCCTGAGACGTGACTGCACATCCTTGGGGACGATCGCGATGACCTTTTCGAGGGCCTCGCGCGCCTGCGCGAATTTGCGGTCGCGGATGTAGATTTCGGCCGCGTTGCGGTAGACGATCACTTCGACCCGTACCGGGACGCCCATTTCGAGCGCCTTCTTGTAGTCCTCGCTGGCGGCGTCGATGTTGTCGTTGGAGCTCTGCTTGTAGGCGTCCTCGAGCTGCCGCAGGACGGCCTGACTGATGAGCGGCTCGTTGATGACCTGAATGTGGTCGACCTGGATCCAGGGCAGACCATCGTGGTCGTTGACCACCACGCCGTAGACGCGAATGGGGCTGTATTCGTCGAGGCGGGTGATGAGGTCGGTGACATCGTCGTTGGTGCGATCGACGTAGAGGGTCAGGCAAATCTTGCGCTTCTGTTCCTGGTTCCAGAGTTCGGTGTTGATGTCCCAGGCGTAGAAGTTGGTCCAGTCGCCCTTGTTGAAGCCGGTCGGAAAGGGCTGGTAGAGCGTCCCGATGGTGCCGAAGTACATGTCAAAGGAGACCTGGCGATTCATGTAGAAGCGCGGATTTTTCTCCAGGTCGCGCAGCGAGGTTTTCGAGTAGCCTTCCGGCGCGTTGCCCGGGGCCACCACCTGGCTGTTGGCGAATTTTTTCTGCTCAATCCAGGAGGTGTCGTCGCTGGCATGCGCCAGCGCTGGAGCGCCCAGCCCCAGCACAGCTCCGACCAGCGCCATTCCCGCAGCTTTCCGCGTCAATTTGAACACGTCTGTACTCCTGAGCGACCCGATCGCACGGATCCCCAATTGGCCGCCGGCCCACTCACAGCATGGCCTGGCGACCAATGTCTTGCGAGGATGTGGGTTAGCAGGTGCCCATTGTGCCACGTGCCAGCGGTTTGGCAATCACCAAAGGCGGGTTTGGGGTGGGCGAATGCCCGGCATGCAAATGGAGCACCTGGCAGGGCTTGAACCGGTGCGCACGTCGTGCAATCGCCGCCATGGCACGATCCACCTTGGCCCACGCCTCGGTGCTACCCCGGCTTTCACCCGGAGGTACAATGGGCTGCCACTGCGCATCGAGCGGCTGGCGGCGATTTTTCCTGCCACCGGCCGGTCCGAACCAGCGGGCCCGAGCGCTGCCGCCGGCCCTGGAAGCACAAGGAGCATTGCGTTTGCCGCAGCTTTTAATCATCCAGATTCCATGCTACAACGAGGCGGATTCCCTGCCGACCACCATTGCCGCCCTGCCGCGCAGCGTGGCCGGCTTCGAGCGGGTCGAGTTTCTGGTCATCAACGACGGTTCGACCGACGCGACGGCGCAGGTGGCGCACGATCTGGGCGTCGACCACATCCTGTCGTTCCCGCGCAACCGCGGGCTGGCGGCGGCCTATTCGGCCGGCATCGAAACCGCGGTGATGCTGGGCGCCGATGTGATCCTCAATACCGACGCCGACAACCAATATGACGCGCAGGACATCCCGCAGGTGCTGGCGCCGATTCTCGCGCACCAGGCGGACTTGGTGATCGGCGACCGCCAGACCCATCTGATCCGCCATTTTTCGCTGGCAAAAAAAATTCTGCAAAAGACCGGCAGTTGGGTCGTCAGCCATGCCGCCTGGCTGGACATCCCCGACGCGACCAGCGGTTTTCGCGCCATGACCGCGCACTGCGCGCTGCGCATGAATGTGACCAGTTCGTTCACCTACACGCTGGAAACGATCATCCAGGCCGGCCACAAGAACTTTGCCGTGCGGACGGTGCCGATCCGCACCAATCCGGAAATGCGGCCCAGCCGGCTGTTTCGTTCGATCCCGGCGTATGTGCTGAAATCGGCGGCGACGATCGTGCGCATCTACGCGATGTACCGCGCGCTGCAGGTGTTCATGCGGATCGGGATGTTCTTTCTGCTGGGCGCGGCGATCGTCGGCGGGCGGTTTCTGTATTTCACGTTCTTTGACCACGAGGGCGGGCATATTCAAAGCCTGTTCGTCTGCGCGATATTCGCGGTGTGCGCCTTTCAGTCGATGCTGTTTGCGTTGCTGGCCGACCTCGCCGCCAACAACCGCCACCTCACCGAAGAAGTGCTGTACCGACAGAAAAAATTGTTGGCCGACCGCCTGCGGCATGAAAACCGCCATCCGGAAATTCCCGGGCTGTGGTCGCGGCGGCCGGATGCGCCGGAACAATCCGGCGCGCTGCCGGCCGTCAAGGCCTGAAGCGGTTCCGGCGCCGACCCCGGCTGCGCGGCTACGCGGCGTTGGCGCGGCGGGCGCGACGGCGCATGAGCAGGTGCCACAGTAAGCCGATCAGCAGCAGCGCCGCACCGGCCAGCCAGATGGCCGGTTGGATGAAAACAATCAAGCCCAGGCAGGCCGCCAAGCCGATCCAGGCGAATACACGGGGAAAAATTCGCTGGTCGCGCGGCAGCCGCAGCGCGGCGGCGTTGGTCAGCGCGTAATACACCAACACCGTCATCGCGCTGAACGACCAGGTGGTCTTCACGCTGCCCAGGCAGCACAGGCCGGCGATCGCCGCGCCGACCAGCAGCACCGCCGCCGCCGGGGTGTGCCG
>JBOHNC010000100.1:0-6762 GCA_050730415.1 Planctomycetota bacterium | reverse complement strand
GTGTACGGCCCGTACACTTCAGCGGTGTCGAAGAAGGTGACACCGCGCTCGACTGCGGCCCTGAGCAGCGCGGTCATTTCCTGCTGATCCTTGGGCGGACCATAGGAAAAGCTCATGCCCATGCAGCCCAACCCGAGGGCCGACACTTCCAGCCCACTATTCCCGAGCTTGCGCAATTTCATTATTGGATCTCCCATTTTGCTTTGGAGCGCCCGGCGCCACTCACGCCGTCCGCTCCGATAGTGTCACTCTACCCCGCAGCCGGCGGGGGCGGTATGACGATCCTCGGAGATGCTTGTACAATTCTCCAAAGCGAGGCGGTAATTTCCCTATCGCGTGTTGAATGGAGGGGAAAGGAGCCCACCATGACCCAGCAGAATCGAATCCCGGATACTCGCCGGGCGCCTCGGATGGAAGCAGATCGTGAAGAACTGGCCGAGTGCATAGCACGGGCGCTGCCTGAGGACGGCGCGAGGGAAATACAGCCGACGCTGCACTTCCGGCGGCACAGCCAGCCGACGCGGCCGGTGCACGCATTTGCCCAGCCGGCCCTGTGCGCGATCGCCCAGGGGGCCAAAGTCCTGAACCTGGGCGCCGAGCGGTTGCGCTACGACCCGGCGCACTATCTCATCACCACCATGGAACTGCCGCTAATCGGCCAGGTCGTCGAAGCCACGCCAGCGCGACCGTACCTCAGCTTCCGCCTGGTGCTCGACCCCGCCGTCGTGGCCTCGGTGATGGTGGAAGCCGGGCTGGTCCAGCCGAGCACCGAAACCAGCGTGCGAGCGGCCAACGTCAGCCCGCTCGATGCCGAGCTGCTCGACGCCATTCTGCGGCTCTGCCGGATAGCCGAATCCCCCGCGCAGTACCGCACGCTAGCGCCGCTAATCGTGCGCGAGATCATTTACCGCCTGCTGACAGGCGCACAGAGCCATCGCATGCGGCACCTGGCGACCACGGGCGGGCAGGCGCACCGTATGGTCCGCGCAGTCCAGACGCTGCGCGACCATTTCGACAAGCCGCTGCGGATCGAGGGCATCGCGCGGGATCTGGGCATGAGCGTTTCCGGATTCCACGCCCATTTCAAGGCCGTGACAGCCATGAGCCCGCTGCAATTTCAAAAGCATCTGCGACTGCAGGAAGCACGGCGGTTGATGCTCAGCGAAAGCCTGGACGCCAGTCAGGCGGGATTCCGGGTCGGCTACGAGGACGCCTCACAGTTCAACCGCGAATACAAGCGCCACTTCGGCGCTCCCCCGAAACGTGACGTCGAAAAGCTGCGCGAATTCGCGGGCTCATAAATCGTCAGAGGAAAACCGGGTTACCGATTTGGAGTGTTTCTTGACCGCGCCCTTGCTCCCGTGACCGCCTGGGTGGCTACTTTTGCTTTCCCGGATTGGCAATCTCTGGCATCTTTTGGCAAGAACGGCGTGATTTGGCGGGTGGCGCTGGCACGGTCAGTTTTGCGGTCACGGACGTGCGTAAGCCGCACCCGTTTCGCGAGTTGGCGCTGCTTGGCAACGCCTGTCATCTGGATTTTCGAGGGTTAGAAAAAAAGGGGCAGGTGGGATTCGAACCCACGTGCGATGGTTTTAGAAACCGGCTATTTGCTTCTGGCGACAGGCGCGCAATGAAACATCCGTCCTACCCGTGGAGTAAAAGTAGAATCATGTCAATGCAAAGCGTTTGACACGGCGCGGGGGGTGGTCCTTTTCCTGGTTTTTTGGAATGCAAAACGGTGGGTTGGCGCGGCGCGGGGCTGGGAACGGGGTGGGTGGAATAGGGGTTTTGGACAGGGATGATGGAAGAGGGCGGGCGCGGGGGCCCGCCCCTACGGAAACCCATAGCCGAACGGAGGAAAACCCGGGCCGAACGGAGGAAAACCCGGGCCGAACGGAGGAATAGCATGGCCGAACGGAGGAAAACAATGGCCGTACCAAGGAAAGCCATGGCCTTACGGAGAAAACCCCGGGGCGTACGGAGGAAAACCTGGGGTGGATGGGAAAAAAGCCACCCTTCGGATTTGAACCGAAGACCTGCGCTTTACGAAAGCGCTGCTCTACCAACTGAGCTAGGGTGGCGCAGGAAAACTTGCGCGTCGAGCGGCTTGCGCCGCGTTGAGGCAGAATCCTTGGCGGGTTGAATCGCGAAGACTGGGGTGTCTCGGGCGACCGCTCGCAGGACTCCTCGCCGGCGGGGACTCAGTCGCAAGGCCGGCCGCGGGGGGCTCTGCTTGCTTCGGGGTCCTCTGCCGCGTGGGCCGCAGCGTGGGCCGCCGCGTGGGCCGCGCAGCCTGGGCCACCGCGTGGGAAGGGCTGATTATACTGCGCGGTCGCGCCCGGCCAGCAAAAAAACGGCGGGGCGTTGCACATCGGGGAACCTCGCCAAAATAGTTTAACCGGGTCGCGCCGATTGGTAGGATTGGGCGGCGATGGGGTGGGCGGGTGCGCGCGGTGGAATGGGGCGGGTGCTGTTCCGCGCGGTGAAGTGGCGGGGACGGCATGGTCGCCTCGGATCGCGCGGAAGAGGAGAAGGGTGGGCGACGGCTCTACCAGGGTAGGCCTTCGGCCAACCCTTCGCTGTCTTATTTTGCGCCGTTGGCGCGGAGAAAAGACGTGCACACGGGATGGGGGGGCAAGAGGGCGTGGAACGCTCGGCGAAGGATGGGGGGCGGTCCTCTGGGGTTCTGTTGGGCCCGGTTGGGCCCTGTTGGGCGGGTGTGGTTGCGCGCGGTGGAACGGCGGGGGAGGCATGGTCGGGTTGGGTCGCGCGGAAGAGCGTTTTGGGCGTGTCGTGGCTCGGTTGCCGCGGCACGACACGCCGGTCCGTGGGTCATTCGACCCACGGCTATCCAAATGCGGCCCCGGTCGGGGCCAAGAGCGGATGGAATGCTCGGCGAAGGATGATGGGGGGCGGGCGGTTGCGCGCGGTGGAACGGCGGGGACGGGTATGGTCGGGTTGGGTCGGGCGGAAGAGCGTTTTTGGGCGTGTCGTGGCTCGGGTGCCGCGGCACGACACGCCGGTCCGTGGGTCATGCGACTCACGGCCAAGCGGTCTTGCAGAAGTCTATCGCCGTTGCGAAGAGAGCGCCGGCGCGCTGACGTGCGCCTCCCGGCGGGCCGTCAAGCCGGCCCGTCCAAAGCGTCGTCTAGCCGCCGCACTCCATACGCGTTTATCGAGCGCGAGGGGCAAGAGGGCGTGGAACGGCGATCTTGGTCGTGGATTGGGTCGCGGGGGTGAAGGGAAGTTTCGGACGAAGAAGCCGGGCTGGCGCCCGGCGCTCCCAGGGGGGCGTGACGAAGAAGCCGGGCTGGCGCCCGGTGCTCCCAGGGGGGCGGGTCGCTCCGTAGGATGATCCCATGAACGAATCGAATTCCACCGGTGGCGCGTTTGTCGATCGCGCGCTGCCCGTCGAGTGTTTGCGCACGCCGGAGGAATTTTCCGACGAGCAGAAGCAGATTCGGGGCATGACGCAGGAGTTCGTGCAGAATGAAATTCTGCCGGCCAACGAGCGGATTGAAAAAGTTGAGCCGGGGCTGATGCGCAAGCTGGTCGAAAAGGCCGGGGAACTGGGGCTGCTCGGCGTGGAAATCGCCGAGGAATTCGGCGGGCTGGGTCTGGGCATGACCGATGCTGCGATTGTCGCGGAGGCGGTCGGGCCGCAGGCGTCGTATTCGATTTCGCAGTCGGTGCAGACGGGGATCGGCAGCTTGCCGATTGTGTATTTTGGGACACCGGCGCAAAAACAAAAGTATTTGCCGGAGCTGGCCACGGGGGCCAAGTTCGCGTGCTATGCGCTGACCGAACCCAGCAGCGGCACCGATGCGCTGGCGGCCAAGTGCCGCGCCGTGGCGACGGCCGATGGGAAAGCGTATGTGCTCAACGGCACCAAGATGTGGATCACCAACGCCGGGTTCAGCGATGTGTACATTGTGTTTGCGAAAATCGACGGCGAGAAGTTTTCGTGTTTTATTATCGATCGGGAGACGCCGGGATTTTCGGTCGCGCCGGAGGAGCGCAAGCTGGGGCTGAAGGGTTCGAGTACATGCGCGCTGAATTTGAAAGACGCGCGGGTGCCGGCGGAGAATCTGCTGGGGGAAATCGGCAAGGGGCACAAGATTGCCTTCAACATTTTGAATGTGGGGCGGTTTAAGCTGGGGTCGTCGGCGGTCGGCGCGGCGAAGTACGCGCTGCACTGCGCGCTGGGGTATGCTCAGGAGCGGCAGCAGTTTGGCAAGTCGATCGCGAGTTTCGGCGCGATCCAGGCGAAGCTGGGGCAGATGGCGGTGGCGTGTTTTGTCGGGGAGTCGATGATTTTCGCGACGGCGGGGTTGATCGACCGGGCGGCGACGGCGGCGGGGGTGGATGCGGAAAAAACGGAAGGGGGCTTGGAGGAGCGCCGGCTGACAGCGATCGAGCAGCACGCGGTGGAATGTTCGATGATGAAAGTCGGCGCGACGGAGATTCTGGACCGGGTGGCGGACGAAGCGGTGCAAATTTACGGCGGGTATGGGTATTCGGCGGAATATCCGGTGGAGCGGATTTATCGGGACTCGCGGATCAACCGGATTTTCGAAGGCACCAATGAGATCAACCGGATCATTATTCCGACGCGGCTGATTCGCGCGGCGCTGAAGGGGGAATTGCCGGTGCTGGCCGAGGCGCTGGAGAATCCGTGGGGGGGCATGGAGCATCCGGCCAACGTGAACGCGGCGGCGTATACGCGGGGGCGTGCGGTGGCGGTCGCGCTGGAGGGGATGCGGGCGTCGATCCGGATGGTGTGCGGGCTGGGGCACCGGAAGTTTGGGAAGGGGTTCGCGGACGAGCAGGAGTTGCTGTCGGGGCTGGCGGATCTGTGCATCGGGCTGTACGGGGCGGAGGTGTCGGTCGTGCGCGCGGGCAAGGCGGCGGATGCGATCGATCCGCATGCGGAGCTGATGGCGAACTTGGCGCATGTGGCGGTGCAGGACACGATCGTGCGGTTTCACGGCACGCTGGAGACCTTGCTGCCGGCGTTGATGGACGGGGAGGCGGCGGAACGGGCGGCGGAAAAAGTCCGCTCGGCGCTGGCGTGGAAGCCGATCGACACCATTCACATGCGGCGGGAAATTGCGCAGACGTTTTTGGCGGCGGGGCGGTATTTTCTGTGATGGATGCGGGGTGAAAGTCAGGTGCGGGCGCTGTAGCTCGCTAGAAATCCCGCGGGGCGGAGCGGTAGTGCTGCGTGCCGAAATGGGGCAGGTCGTCGCGGAGGAAGAACATGCCGCCGCTGCGCCAGCGGTTGCCGGCCAAGAGGAACTGCTTGACGGCGCGCTGCACGCTGGTGTCTTCGGGGGCGTCGGCGAGGGGCAGGTGGTCGTTGAAGAACAGGAAAAACAGGCCGGCGCGCGGGCCGGATGGAATCGGGTACAGGTACAGTTCGCGCATGAACCGGTTCAGGTTGCTTTCCGGCGGCAGGAGATCGAACAACTGGGTGTTCAGGATCCACGAATGGCAGGCGATGGCGCGTGGGGCGGGCGGGAAAAAGCGGTCGAAGAATTCGAAGGCCTGGCGGATGGAGTCGAGGCAGGTGGCTGGCGGCATGCCGCCGCCGGCGGGGATGTGCATTTCGAGAATGGAGTCGCCGGGCTGGAGCACGCGCTCCCAGTCGGCGGTCGGCAACGCCATTTCGCGTCGCTCGATATAGCCTTCGGGATGGATCGGAAAGCCGCGCACGGCTTCGGGGCGGTGCTCCAGTTCGGTGCGCCAGGCCTCCGGCGCGGACGGCGCCGGGGAACCGTCGTCGGACAGCACGAAGCCGGCCGCGTCCACGCGCAACCCGGGCTGCGCCAGCGCGAGGGTGCGGCCGTCGTGTTTGCGGCGCCAGACTTCGAGCAGTTTCGTGCACGGCCCGATCATGTATTCCATCCGGCCCAGGCGAAACAGCCGCCCGTCGGTGTAGTTGCGCAGCCAGTAGATTTGGTTGAGTAGAATCCCGGGCCGGCCGTTGCGTCCGCGGCGGTGCATTTCGTCGCAGAAGCAGCGCACCTGCTGGACGGTGGCGCGGGTGACCTCGGCGGGCACGCCGAGCTTCGCATGGACGGCCTGCACGCGCGGCACCATGGCCAGCCCGGCCAGCAGGTAGAACAGGCCGGCCTGGTCGCCCCACTGCGGGTCGAACTCCGGCCACTGCGTCACCGGCGCGCCGCGGGGCAGGTCGTACAGCGAGCGGCAGAAGTGGTGAAACAGGAGGCGCCAATCGAGGTCGGCGGCGATGCGCGCGGCCGCGGCGTGGAGCGGGCCGTCGAGGTCCGGGCTCAGGCCCACCAGGGCGCGAGCGGCGCGGAACTGCTCCGGCGCCAGACCGGGCAGGAGGGCCGGCGTCGGCGGGCAGGCGGCGGCGGATTCCTGCCAATGCGGGGCCAGCGCGCCTTCGAAGGCGCGGTCGATTTTCAGGCGCTGCATTACATCCGGCAGGTTGTTCATGCGGGGGGCTCGACGGGGCCTTGGAACGGCCTATTTCTACCCGAACCGGGTAGGTTGGCTATGGGGTGGGCTGTTTGGCTACACGTTGACGCACCAACACAACTGCAAGGAGTAGTGGGCGCGCTTCGCGCGCTTTTTCATGCACGGGACAGCGTCCCGTGGCACGATGCTTAGAGAGTGTTTCAAAACCGTCCCGCGCCCGCGTTGGAGGGTTCGGTAACCCCTTTCGGCATGAAGGATTGCCAACCCTTCGGGCCGGGTCGTCTGGCGAATTTTGCCGGCGTTGCGCCTCCTCGC
>JBOHNC010000099.1:0-2978 GCA_050730415.1 Planctomycetota bacterium | reverse complement strand
CAGCCGTTCAATCCACCGCTCCGGATCGGTCGGCCCGGCGGCGCGGAAAAAATGCCAGCGTTCGAAGAGCATGCCGAACGCCAGCGCCGCCACCGCGAACAGCGGAATCATCACCGGCCCGCCCTGCAGGAGAAAAGCGTGGAGCTGCTCGAGCATTGTTCACGACCCTCCCGCGGACGGCCGGGTTTCTGGCGCACCGGTCGAGGCCTTCGGCTGGGGAACGAGCCTCGCGACGCCAGCCGCGGTTGCGCCGGTTGCATCGATTGTCCCGGTTGGAGCGGTCGGATCGACCGACGCGGATGGCGCAGATGGCCCGCCTGGCATGGCCGGGTCGACGGGGCTGAGTCGCTGCACGACGATCGCTGCGCCCAGTTCGATCGTGCCGAGGATCTTCTCCGAAAGCCGCAGCAGAATTCCGTGGCAGAAGACGAAGGGGATCGCCATGACCAGTCCGAATTCCGTCGTGATCAGGGCTTCGGAAATGCCGCCGGCCAGAAAGCGCGTGTCGCCGCTGCCAAACAGGTTCACCATTTGAAATGTGTGGATCATGCCGGTCACGGTGCCGAGCAGCCCCAGCAGCGGCGCCAGACCGGCCATCAGCGCGATCATCCCCAGCCCTTTTTGCAGGTGCGGCATTTCGGCCAGCGCCGCCGCCTGCATCGCGTCCTCGATGGCCGCGCGCGACTGCCGCCGCCGCAGCAGCGCCGCGTGCAGCACCCGCTGCACCGGCCCGCGCGCCGGGTCGCACAGCCGTTCGGCCTCCGCGAAATGCCCTTCCAGCAGGCCGGCTTCGACCCGTTCCAGCAGATTCCGCGTGCCGACGCTCAACCGCAGCAGCGCCGCCGCGCGTTCCAGCACCAGCACCACGCCGGCGATCAGCACCAGCAGCAGCGGCCACATCACCACGCCGCCGGCCTTGAACCACTCGACCAGGTCCCACTGGTTGACTGCCTGCACGATCGCCGCGCCGCCAGTCACGTCCACCGGCAGCGTGCCGGGCCGATCGGGATGTTGAATCCGCGCCGCGATCGCCGCCTGCTCGGCCACGTCCAATCCCTTGGTCTGTTCCTGCCACCGCCCGAACTGCTTCGCGTCGCTCACCAGCAACCCCGCCGCGCCGCTGCCGGGGTCGTAGAAATAGCCGCCGAGCAAACTGACCTGCACGCATTGCGCATCGACCAGCTTGCCGTCGGGACGCTTCACCTGCATCGTGAAAGGCGTCACCGTGCGCGCGCCGGCCAGCACCGCGCTGTACACACGCAGTTCGGTGTCCAGCAGGTCGGCGGCGGCGGCAGTCGCAGAGGTGCTCAGGGTCCCGCCGTCTCCGCCGGATGCGCCCGATACGCCCGATGCGACAGATGGGTCCGCGCCACCGGCCTCGTTGCCGGTCGCCGCGGGCAGCGCGCTGGAAAATCGGTTTGCGTCCGGCGCCGCTTGCAGCTTGGTCAGCGCGTGCGTCAGGGAGGGCTGCGCCGCCGCTTCGAGACTCCCGTTCAGCCGCTCAATCAGCTGCGTGCGGCCGCTCTCCAGCCCCTGCACGAACAGGTTTTCCTGTTCGCCGGCGAGCTGCAACCGGTCGGCCAGGCGATCGTGCTCAGCCTGCGCTTTTGCCGTCTGCGCCTGCAAATCGGCCAACTGCGCGCGCCGCGTGTTTTCGCTTTTTTGCAGTCCGTCGATGGCGTTCAAGCGCGCCTGACGCTCGGTCGCGGCCGCCAGAAGGAACTGCCCTTCGGCCGCGTGCAATTGGTCGAGCTCCGCGCGCAGCCGGACCACTTCATCGCCGCCGGTCCCGGGCGCCGCGGCCGTCTGGATCGGCGGGAGTTCGTCCGGGAACCCATCGCTCCCAGTCGGCGCGGTTGGCGCGGTGGGCGCGGCCAGCCCAGCCGGAGCGCGCGGCGCCGCCGCAGTTCCGCTGTCACCCGGAACAGGCGCCGGCGAATCGAATTTCGACCCCATCGCATCGGCCGCCGCCGGCGGCAGCGCCGGCACATACAGATCGGTGAAGTCCGGGCTGCGCCGCCGCTGCAGAATCTGCAGCGCCAAGTCAATCCCCGCGGCCTGATCGGCCGGCACCGCCGTCGGTCGCGCAGCCGTCGGCAGCACGGCCACCGCGCCGCCCTGGCCGTCCGGCGCCAAGAGCACCAACGCGCCCAACCGCAGGCCGTCGCGTTCCCGATCGGCCGCCACCGCCACCGGCACCGTTTCGACGGTCCGCCCCAGCGCTTCCTCCGCATCCTGCAACGCGGCGATGCGGGCGAGCACATCCGCCGGCGACGCGTCCCGTGCCTGCGCCGCGTGCAGCGCATCCGCAACCGCCTTCAGCCGCGCCGCGCGGTTGTACGCGACCGAATGTTCGATGTGCGTCTTCAGGACCGCCAGGTAGGCCTGCAGCGTCTGAAGCCACTGGGCGTGCAGCTGCGTGCGGATGTCCAACCGGGCCTGCGCGTGCGCCACCGCCGCCTGTTCGGCCGCGAGTTCTCGCGCCGCCGTCGCGATCGGCGCGTCCCACGCTGCGATCGAACGCTCCAGCGCGAAGCGGGTCGCATCGAGGTCGTCCAGCGTGCGGCGGCGTTCTTTTTGCATCGCCGCGATCGCGCCGCGCTCGGCCAGAATTTCCTTCAGCAGCCGCGCGATTTCCGCCTCGTGCGCCGCCGGATCGGCGTCCGGCGTCGCGCCGTCCCCCGCGCCATCACCCGTCTCAGGGCCCGCGGCTGGGCCCGTGCTTGGATCGGCGGAAGCCGCGCCAGGGGCATCGCCACCGGTTCCAGCGCTTCCGTTGGGCTCCGAGTCCCCAGCAGTTCGGCGCGCGGTCCCGTCTGGAGGAGTGGATGCGGTGGTGGGCGGCGTCACGGCCGGCGCAGCCGGCGCGTGCACGGGCGTGGGCGCAGGCGCCACGTCGGCGGCGGCGCACCCGCTCACCGCGAAGCTCACCCACAGCACAGCCAGCGCCCAGCGGTGCACCGCAGGCCACCGTCGTT
>JBOHNC010000098.1:0-18301 GCA_050730415.1 Planctomycetota bacterium | reverse complement strand
CGCAGCCGGGCCCGCGGGCGGGCACGCCCGCTCTTGGCCCAAACCAAAAATTCGGCTCCGCGCCCGCGCATGGCCCGCCCGGGCCCCCCGCGCAGCAGCATCGCTCCGCAAGTTTACCCATTCCCCTCGAACGCCCCAAGCCCCGTGGCATCGGTCGCTGACCGATGCAAAAAAAGTGCGAGCGAAGCTCGCACCCTGTTTCTTGCGCGCGAGCGCATTCCGAAGTGGCACGGGCTGACCAGCCCGTGTCGAGCGCACCCATTGGGTGCGCGATGCCTTTGGCACAGGGCGTTTCACCCTCCTCTTGTTCTTGCGCGCGTCAGCGCGCAGCCGGGCCCGCGGGCGGGCACGCCCGCTCTTGGCCCAAACCAAAAATTCGGCTCCGCGCCCGCGCATGGCCCGCCTCCACTTCCAACGCGTGCCCAATCCACCCCCCCCTTTCCGAGTTTCAGCCTTGGCCAGCCCCCCGCCCCCCAGCTACAATCGCTCCAGGTCGCGCGTTCAGCGGCTTGGTCCTCTCGCCCGCCCGCCGCCCGCCTGGCCCACCCGCCAGTTCGCCCCCCGCCGCTCCACCTCAAGTGCTGCGCCCATGTGCGACACGCAGGTACCGGCCCGTTGGTCCGGCTCGTCCTCTTGCGCGCCCCAGCGAGCACTCTTTTTCCCCTCCCTCGCGGCCAATCCCCTCCTTGCGAAACGAACCCATATGCGAATAATATGCGCATTTAATTTGCACAAGTGCATTTAGTTCGTTTGGTTAAATAACCTATGCCACCGTAGTTCGTTTGGTTAACCGCCCAAGGCCGACCGCCCTGTCGATCTGACCCGACCCCGCCAAACCCCCACCCGGCACGCGGCCCGGTAGTTCGTTCCGTAGTTCGTTCCGTAGTTCGTTCGGTAGTTCGTTCGGTAGTTCGTTTGGTTGCGCCGCCGCCGCCCCCGCGACTCCGCACCCCGGCGCCCGGCGCCCGGCGCTCAGGCCATCCCCCCACGCCTCCTACGCCAGCGCGGCCTTGACCTGTCCCTGCTGCTCCAAACTCAGCGCCACCTTGCCGGCCTTGGCGTTGCTCTCCAACTGCTGCACATTGCTGCACGAGGGAATAAGGGTGCTCATGCCCGGCAGCGTCAGCATATATGCCAGCGCCAGCTGGTTCAGGTCCAGGTCCCAGGCCTGGCTCAGTGCGCCCAGCTTCTGCAGCTTCCCCGCGATCTCGGGCGTCAGGTCGTGTTTCAAGGTGCCCTCGTCCACCAGTCGGTCGCCCTTGCCCAGCTTCTCCGGCGTGAGGTAGCGGTTGCTGAGCAGTCCTCGCGCCAGCGGGCTGTACGGCACGAACCCCAGGTTCTCCCGCGCGCAGTAGGCCAGCGTCCCGTCGATCCGGTCTTCCCCGTGCAGGATGTCGTACTGGTTCTGCACCGCCACCACCCGCACCCGTGGCGTCAGCGACCGTTCCGCTGCCGCGTACAACCGCAGCTCGGTCGGCGTGAAGTTGGAGACCCCAAGATACCGCACCAGGTCCTGGCGCATGAGGTCTTCGACCGCGCACAGCGATTCCTCGATCGGCGTCTCGGCGTCGAAGCGGTGGAACCACAACAGGTCGATGCGCGGGACGCACAGCCGTTCCAGGCTGGCGTACACCGAGTCGCAGATATTGCCGCGGCTCAGTCGGCTGTGGTTGGGCGTGAAGCCGTCCATGCCGCCGAAGAGCTTGGTCGCCAGCACGATGTCGCGCCGGGCGTTCGGATGCGCCTTCATCCAGGTGCCGATGACCCGCTCGGAGTTTCCCGAAGCCGCGTTGTAGCGGTTGGCGGTGTCCCAGAAAGTGACGCCCAGGTCATGCGCCCGGTCAAACAGCGCCAGGGCCTCTTTCTCGCCGACCCGCGCGCCGTCGCCGGTCTCGGGGTAGCCCACCTTCCAGGTGCCCAGACCGATGCCGGAGGTGCGCAGCCCCGACCGCCCCATCCGGCGGTAGGGCATGCCCTGAAATTCGTCGGCCAGAAACGGCACATTGTAGAGGTTGGGATTGGGGGTGCGGTGGTCCATGCGGGTTCGTTCCTCCCAGCGGGGTGAAGGGCGGTGGCCGCTTTCATTATCGTTGAGGTCGCAAATGTGCAGCCGCAAATCGAGTGCATTCGCCGCCGGCCGCCGGTTCGAATTCCGGGCCGGTGCACTTCGTGTCAATATCGACAAGCGGCGCTACAGGCGTAAAATGCTGGAGCCGCCGCCGGACGCGCCGGAGGCCGCCTGAAGGATTCCGCGCATGCCCGTCTATGACAAGATCGCCATCTCCAAACGGCTCAACGAACTGATGGTCGCCAACGGCTGGAATCAGACCGACGCGGCCGGCGAATTCGATATGGGGCAGGGCATGATCTCGGGCATCCTGCGCGGCACGCGGATGCCCGGCCGGCGGTTTCTGGAGGCCTTCGAGGACCGCGGATTTTCGCCCCGCTGGCTGATGTACGGCGAAGGCAACCCGATCCTGCAGGAGTCGGCCACCGAAACCACGCTGCGCGAAAGCAAACCCTACATCTGCGGTGCGATCACCGCGCAGGTCAACTGCATGGAAGCCGCTCACGGCGCCGACAACTTCATCGACTGGATCGAACTGGACGAGAAAAACGCCGAGAAGCTCCACCTCACCGGCATCCGCTACATGCGCGCGCGCGGCACCTCGATGGAACCGCTGGTCCGCGACGGGCAGATCCTGATCGTGCGCGACCAGGCCGGCAACGTCGAAGACGGGGACCTCGTGATTGCCCAACTGCGCAACGGCAACAAGATTTTCAAGCGGCTCCAAGACGGCCTGGCCGAACGCGAAGGCCGCGTGATCGTGCTCTCGAGCGTCAACCCCAACGACCGCAGCTTCAGCTTCAAGCGCAAAGACATCATGACCATGTGGAAGGTGCTGGGCGTTATTTTCGACACGAAATGAGGTCGGTTGGCAGGCTCTCCGTCTTCCGCTCTTCGCGACGAACGTTTTCATTAGCCGCCTCTTTTTGCGCCGACGCGAACCAGGCAGTGCATGCCGACCGCGAGTTCCTGGGGCGTGGGCCTCCGACCGGAACGGTCTTCCGGCGATTGCCCAGGGATTTTTCACCGCCCTCTCGCCTCCGTGACCGCTCGCGCGTAGAATTTGATCTTTCGCCGCCGGTCCTGTCAGGGTGGGCCGGCCCGAAGTTTGTGAAAGGTTTGCGTATGTCGGGCTCGATTGCTGTCATTCTTCCGGACGGAGCCAAAAAGGAACTTCCCGCCGGCGCCACCGCGCGCGACTTGGCGCTGGCGATCTCGCCCCGACTGGCCGCCGTCGTGGTCGGCGCCAAAATCGACGGCCATCTGGCCGACCTCACCCAGCCCCTGCCTGACGGCGCCAAGATCGAACTGGTCAAACCTGAATCGCCCGACGGCCTGTGGCTGCAGCGGCATTCGGCGGCGCACGTGATGGCCGAAGCCATCTGCAAACTGCATCCGACCACGAAACTCGTTTACGGCCCGCCGGTCGAAGACGGTTTTTACTACGACATGGCGATGGCCGAACCGCTCACGCCCGACCAATTCGCGGCGATCGAAGCCGAGATGGCGAAGATTGTTCAGGAAGACCGCCCGTTCACGCGGTTCGAGATGACGCGCGACGAAGCCCGCGCGCGGCTGAAGGGCGACAAATACAAGACCGACAACATGGATCGCGCGGTGGGCGAGGTGATCAGTTTCTACGCCACGGGCCAGCGCGACCGCAACTGGGAGGACCTCTGCCGCGGCCCGCATGTGCCGTCGACGGGCAAAATCGGCGCGTTCAAAATCATGAGCGTGGCCGGGTCCTACTGGCACGGCGACGCGGAGTCGGACAAGCTGGTGCGCGTCTACGGCACGGCCTTCGCGTCGAAAAAGGACCTGGATCAGCACCTGTGGCAGATCGAGGAAGCCAAAAAACGCGACCATCGCAAGCTGGGCACGGAGCTGGAACTGTTTCTGCAGCGCGAAGAAGCCCCCGGCGACATGTTTTTGCTCGACCACGGCGTCTGGCTGTTCGAACGGGTGACGAATTTCATGCGCGAGCATCTGAAGCGGCGCAAATACATCGAAGTACGCACGCCGCAGATTCTCGATCAGAAACTCTGGGAGCGTTCCGGGCACTGGGAAAAGTTCCGCGACGTGATGTTCACGACGCAGGCGGAAAAGCGTACGTTTGCAATCAAGCCGATGAACTGCCCCGGCGCCTGTTTGATTTTCGGCAGCAAGCGGCGGAGCTACCGGGAACTGCCGCTGCGCATCGCGGAATTCGGCCGCGACCACCGCAACGAACCGTCCGGCACGTTGATGGGCATCCTGCGGGTGCGCGCCTTCACGCAGGACGACGCGCATATTTACCTGCCGATCGACCTGCTGGGCGCGGAAATCGATATTTTGCTCGACATGACCTACGAAATCTACGACACCTTCGGCTTCCATGACATCGGCGTGAAGGTCGCCACGCGGCCGGAGAAACGATTCGGGTCGGACGAAGTCTGGGACGTGGCCGAGAAGGCGCTGTGCGAGGCGCTGGCGAAAAAGAAGGTGCCGTTCGAAATCAACCCAGGTGAAGGCGCGTTCTACGGGCCGAAAATCGAAGTCAACGTGCGCGATGCGATCGGCCGGCACTGGCAGTGCGGGACGATCCAGGTGGATTTCGTGCTGCCGGAGCGGTTCGATCTGGGCTACGTCGGGCAGGACAACAACCGGCACCGGCCGGTGATGATTCACCGCGCGATTCTGGGGTCGCTGGAACGGTTCATCGGCGTGCTGATCGAACACTACGCCGGCGTGTTTCCGGTGTGGCTGTCGCCGGTGCAGGTGCGCGTGGCGTCGTTCACCGACCGGCACGCCGAAGCGGCGCAGAAGATCGCCGACGAACTGGACGCGGCGGGGCTGCGCGTGGACACCGACTTCGCCAGCGACAAGGTGAACAACAAAGCGCGGCTGTTCGAGGAAACGCGGATTCCGTATTTCGTGGTGGTGGGCGACAAGGAGGTCGAGACGGGCGTGTTCGGTGTCCGCGGCCGCGGGCGGAAGGATGCCGGCAAAATGCCGTTGAAGGACCTCATCGCCAAAATCCAGGCGCAGGAAACCTCTCGGAAGGATTAGTATGGGAATGGAGTGCGGCGGCCCTGACCCAGCCGGGGCCGCGTTTCTTAGGAGCGGCTTGACGCTCCGTTCTTTTCTTTAGGTTTTCAATCAGGACGCAGCCGATGGCCAAACGCTCCCACGCGACGACCAAACGCACTACCCACCCGCGCGGCCGCGGCCGCGGGAAAACGCCTGCACGCGCCCGCGCCTCGAAATCGGCGACAAAGAAAAAGCCGTTTCGCCTGGATCGCATCGTGATCGACGGGTTCAAATCGATTCAGCACGCCGATATCAAACTGACCAACCTGAACATCCTGATCGGTGCGAATGGGGCGGGGAAATCGAATTTTCTGGGGTGCCTCGAACTTTTGGGCCACATTTCGTCCTCGGGCGAGCAGTATTTTAATTACATCCGAGCACGAGGTGGTGGGGACGCATTTCTGTATCGTGGTGCGAGAGAAACCCGCGTTTGCGGAATAACCCTTTATGGAGCTGTGATTCAACGAATTTCCCTTCGCAATATGGCAGGTGACGATTTACTGCCAAGCGTCGGGATTTGGCGCGAACCTGCCGAGCCCCCTTTTAAGGGAGCTCGAATTTTTACCAGGGATTTTAGCAGAATCTTTAACCATATTAACAAAGAATTTCGTGCTATCTTTAACCGTGTTCGAATCTTGCATTTGAACGATACATCCCTTCTATCGCCGATTAAGAAAACGGCCTATACCTCGGACGACATCACACTCAATGGCAGCGGCGGTAATGTGGCCGCCATTCTTTTTCAACTTCAGCAGGCTAAGCCATGGCACTACAACCGGATCGTCAGTTCGATTCGTTTGGCATTGCCCTTTTTCGACGATTTCGTCCTCAAGCCGACCGGTGATAACAATATCTACGTGCTCCTGCGTTGGCGGCAAAAGGGTTGGAATGCCGATCTCCCGGCCGACGCGCTTTCCGATGGCTCCCTACGCTTTATCTGCCTGGCCACTTTGTTGGGCTTGGACGAGTACCCCCCGTTGATCCTGATCGACGAACCGGAAATTGGTCTGCATCCGTCGGCGCTCTCCTTGTTGGCCGAAATGTTGCAGGTAGCGGCGCGCCAAACGCAGGTGATTGTCACCACACAGTCGCCAACGTTGGTCGATTACTTCGCACCCGAAGATATCATCGTCGTGGATCAAAAGCAGGGCGCCTCGACCTTCCGCCGCTTGAACGAGAAAGACCTTGGCGGCTGGCTCGATGAATACAGCTTGGGCGAACTCTGGGAGAAGAATATCTTCGGAGGTCGGCCATAGCCATGCTGATCCTCAAGATCCTGGTCGAGGGAGAAACCGAGGAACTGTTCGTCCGCGAACTTCTCTACGAGCATTTGTTATTTCGGGGCGTTATTGCTCAATCCGCACTTCTTAAGACGCGCCGCGATCGCAATGAGCGTGCGTTCAAGGGAGGAGGGAAATCGTTTCTGAAGATGCGTAGGCATATCATGGAGCTGCTCGGCAAAAATCGATCCGGCGTTCACGTTACGACCATGCTGGATTTCTATGGATTGCCGGGCGAATTTCCGGGCCAGACGGATTTACCGCCCAATGCCAGCTTCCGGGGTAAGGTCGCACATTTGGAAGGGCAATTCGAGGCGGACATCCACAGCAAGCGTTTCATACCTTACCTTCAGGTGCACGAATTCGAAGCATTGTTGTTCAGCGATATTGGCTCGCTGGTGAATGCCTTCACCAATGGTCCTGAAAAAAAAACGGAGTTGGAGGCGATTTTAAACACGAACAATTCCGACCCGGAAGAAATCAACCTGGGAAAAGACACGGCCCCGTCCAAGCGCCTGCTGCGCTTGTTTCCCAAGCACTATTCGAAAAAGCAGAGTGGGCTACAGATCGCAAAGGCCGTGGGGCTCCCGGCCCTACGCTCAAGATGCGCGCATTTCAATCAGTGGCTGATCAAGCTGGAGGAGTTGGGTGATTCTGCATCGAAGAAAGTGCATGGCCCATGAGCAAATCTTCGTCGCATTCCACCCACGCCACCGGTCCCGCCAAAAACCATGCGGCGCATCACGCTCAGAAATCCGAGCGCGGGGCGATCAAGGTGGTGGGCAAAAACCGGCAGGCGTTTTTCAAGTACTCGGTCGAGATGGCCGTCGAATGCGGGATGATGCTCGCCGGCAGCGAGGTGAAAACGTTGCGCTCGGGGCAGGTCAACTTCGCCGACAGCTACGCGCGGGTGCAGAACGGCGAAGTCTGGCTGCACAACTTGAACATCCCTGAATTCAAGCAGGCGCACACTCGCAACCACGTGCCGGATTCAGTCCGCAAGCTGCTGCTCAAGCGCAGCGAAATCGCCAAACTGGAAGCGTACTTGAAGCAGAAAGGCTACACGCTGGTGCCGCTGCAGGTGTACTTTAAGGGGCCCTGGGCGAAGCTCGAACTGGGCCTGTGCAAAGGCAAAAAGGAGCACGACAAGCGCCACGCGATTCAGGACCGCGAAAGTAAGCGCCACCTGGCCCGTGAGAAAAACCGCCGGCGGTGAATCGTCTTGCGGACCCGACCTGGACGCGGCGCGGAGCCGGCGCGGACCCGGCACGGAGCCGGCACGGACCCGGCACGGAGGGTCCGAAGCGAGGGCCGGAAATTTTGCGCCGTCAGCAAGCAGCCTCTTTGTCGGGCGCGAAAATGCGGTATATTAATCGGCCTCACCTGGCGGCCGCGCGCGGGAGCCTCGAAAGGGGGTCGCGCGCTGGGACCTTCCCCGCCGACGTGGGCGTTTAGCTCAGCTGGTTAGAGCGCTTGGATCACAACCAAGAGGTCACTGGTTCGAATCCAGTAATGCCCACCATTTCTGCTTCTGCGAATTGCAATGGCGACTTGGATTGAAGCGCGGCGGGCGTGTGTGCGGTCGTTGCGGCGTGGCAGCCTGCTGACGTGGATCGCAGGCGGCTGGATCGCCGCCGCCGCCGCCGGCGCGGGGCGCCAGATCGCGCCCGGCGGTCGCCGGATGGTTACTTGACGCCGATGACCATCGAATCGGGGCCGACGAGGTGTTCGACGCGAACCTCCTTGAAGCCGGCTTCCTTCATCCAGCCCACGCAGTCGGCGCCGGTGTAGTCGAAGCCGCCGTCGGTTTCGATCAGCATGTTGAGGCTCATCAGCAGCCCGAACGCATTCTTTTTCCGCTCGTCGTCGATGATGGCGTCGTAGACCACCACGGCGCCGCCGGCGGGCAGGGCGTCGTGGCTGCGCTGGAGCAGTTGGCGTTTCTTCGCCAGGTCCCAGTCGTGCAGAATGTGGCCGAAAATGTGGACTTCGGTTTTCGGCAGCGGGTCGTCGAAGAAGCTGCCGCCCTGGAATTCAACGCGCTCGGTGAGCTTGTTGTCGCTGACGAATTCTTCGAAGATCGGCCCGACTTCGGCCAGGTCGAAGCCCACGCCTTTCAGATGCGGATGGGCTTGGGCGACGGTGACCGGCACCATGCCCTGGGCGCAGCCGAGATCGGCGAAGGACTTGTATTTTGCCCAGGGAAATTGCGCGGCGATGGCGCGAGCCGAACCGGCGCTGATGCCGCTCATCGCCGCCAGAAAACCCTTCAGCCGCGCCGGGTCGGCGTACAGCGATTCGAACAGCGCCTTGCCGCCTTTGGATTCATTCTGGTGCTGGCCGGTGCGGAGCGCTTCGGTCAGGGAGTTCCAAAAATGGTACAGGCGGGCGTTGGCCATTTCCAGAATGCCGCCGACGTAGGTGGGCTTGTGGCGGTCGAGAAACAGGTCGGATTCAGGGGTGTTGGAATAGCTGTCGCCGTCGCGGTTGAGCATGCCCAGGGCGACGAGCGCGTCCAGAAAATCCCGGGCGCCGCGCGGATGCAAACCGAGGCGACCGATGAGTTTTTCCCGCTGCTCGGGGCCTTTCGCCAGTTCGCTGAAGACGCCGATTTCGACGGCGGACAGCAGCGTTTTCGAACCCCAGAATCCAAGACCCAGATGCATGATTTTTTCGGGAGTAACCTGCGACATGAGAAGTCCTCCTGCTTGCGTTTGACTGCGGATCGGCAACGACCTGCATGTTTTTAGCGCGGCATCGGCATTTGACCAGTGTGGCGGCGGCATTCGGCGGACGGGATGAAACGCGAGGCGCGCTGCGGACAGACTTTCGACGCGCGCGGTCACCTCGTACAATGGACTGCCGGTGATATTTTCCATCCGGCGCGGTCCCGTTGCGTTGGGGGCGTTGGGTGTGTTGGCGCCGCAGCGCGGGCCATTTTTTAGTGGCTCGCCGCGTCCGCGGATGGATTCGGCAGCGTTTCTCAGGTCGGCAAGGAGCCCGTAGATGTCCGGCGAGGCCAAACCGTCCGACTGGGTCACTTGGCGGTGTCCGCACTGCGGCACCACGCTGGTGGGCAACAGCGCCAAACGGGGCCGCTCGTTTGTGTGTTCGGCCTGCAACGCCGTCACGACCGTCGGCGGCGGACCACGGGTAGAGGCAGCCCAAGCGCCGCTGCGCGGAGGGGGCGCGGGAGTCAAACCACCGGCGAGTTCCGATTCAAGCGCGGGACCGGCGGGAACAAAGGCGGGTCCCGCGGGAGCGGGAAAACAATCGGGCGTGCGGCACACGCCGGCGGGTCAGAGCGGCACGGCACGAGCGCCGGGCTCAAGTGGTGCGGCGCGGGCGGCGGCGGCGGCGAGTGGACCATCCAAATCGATCGAGCAGCGGGTACAGCCGGACGCGGCGATGCAAACGATGGTCCAGCGGCCAGCGGGGTCTTCGCCGCGCGGGTCGGCGCAGGCGGGCGACTCAGCGATGGCCGAAGCGACTCGGCTGGCACGCGAATCGGCTGAACGGCGCGCCGCCGCCGATGCTGCCGCCGCCGCGCTGCGACCGGTCGCGACGGAGGCAGGCGCGGGCCGGAGTGCCGGCCAGCCAGGCGCCGTGGGCCAGGCAGGGCCGCCCAGTTCTGCGCATCCACGCGGACCGGTACGGGCGGCGCGCGGCGCGAATCCGCCGGCGGCCGGCGCGCAATCGGCCGATGGGAATTCACCACCGCCCGGTTCCACATCCAAACGGATGCTGGCGATCACCATCACCGTCGCGGTGGGTCTGGTCGGCGTCCTGATTCTGGGCTGGGTCCTGTACCGGGTGACGCACGAAGCGGCGGCGCCTATCACGGCGGCGAGCGGCGCGGGCGAAGGCACCCCGGGGGCGCCGGCGGCGGTTGGCGCGGTCCCGTTGAAGACGCCCCCTGCGCCGGGAACGCCGGTGGGAGCACCCGGCGCGAGCACTTCGCTGCCTGCCCATGGCGCGAACGGAACGAACGGGGCCAATGGCGGTCCGCCGTCCGGATTGCTCACTGCGGAACAGCTCTACACCACCGCGGCGAACGCGGTCGTCGTGATCCGCAATTTCCGCCGGGAGGTTCCGCATTCGATCGTGCTGGGATCGGGATTTTTTCTGGCCGGCGCAAACCTCATCGTGACCAACGCGCATGTGGTCGACGGCGCGGCGCGGCTGGAAGTGACCACCCATTCGGGAACGGTGCTCGACATCCACGAAGTGCTGTTCATCGACCGCAAGCACGACATCGCGCTGCTGCCGGTGCCCAAGGCCCTGCAGAGCACGGCGCCGGCGGGGTTGAAGCTGGCGGCGGCGCTGCCGGAAATCGGAGCGACCGTGTTCGCGCTCGGCGTTCCGCAGGGGCTGGAATATACCTTCAAGCGTGAGTTGGTGTCGCAAATCCGCCGCGACGTGCCGGGCTACGACGCGCTGATCCAGACCGATGCCGGCCTGGCGCTCGGTTCCAGCGGCGGGCCGCTGCTCAACGCACGCGCGGAGGTGATCGGCGTGCTGACGCCGGTGTCGCAGCCGAGCACCGACGCCGACACATTGAACCTTGCCATCGCCGCGTCGCAGGTGCAGGCGTGCTACGATGCGCGGACCGACCACATGGAATTTATAAAACCGTGAACTGTGCGACCAAGCCGGTCAGTTCTGGCGGCGGCGGTAGGCGCGCGGCGAGCGGCCGATTTCCTGCTTGAAGGCGCGCGAAAAATTGTGCACGTTGCTGAAGCCCAGGCGCAGGGCGATCTCCGACAGGTTCCAGGTCGAAAAGTCGATCCATTCGCAGGCTTTCTGCATCCGCGCGAACTGATGCATGCGGCGCGGCGAGACGCCATGCACGGCGCGGAACAGCCGGCGAAAGTGCGGGAGACTCAGGCGGGCTTCCCGCGCCAGCGCGTGCAGGTCCAGCGGCCCGGGCGCGTCGGCGGCGGCAAGAATCCGGTCGGCGGCGCGCTGCAGCGCCTGCTGGTGACTGGCATTGGGCGCGGGACCGGGCTGCAACCCGGTGAGGATCGCGCCCAGCAGTTCCAGCACCAGCCCGGCCTGCACCAGCGGATTGCGCGCGGTCAGGTCTTCGTGCGCCATCCGCTGCAGCGTCTGATGCACGGCGGCGGCGTTCATCAGCGGCAGCTTGCCCTGCCAGCGGTCGATGCCGAGCACGCGGACCGGCGGGTGCAGCGACTCCGGCTGAGACGCCGGATTCTGAACGTGCGGCGGCGGCGGCGAAACGCGGTGGCTGCGTTCCGGCGCGTAGATCAGATCGAAGTGCGCGTACAGAAGATGCTGGGGATCGGCGCGGCTTTCCATGGCATGCAGAGCGTCGGGCGGAATCCAGATGAAATCGCCGGCGTCGACCGGGAAGGTTTCGGCGCCGACGGTGAAGCGGCCGACGCCGGAGACGATGTAGACGGCCAGAAAATCGAACAGTTTGCGGTCGGGAATGCGCCAGGGCGGCCGGCGTTCCTCGCGCGCCACGCGGACCCAGGGTGTCAGCCTGGCGAGGGCTTCCATGGCCGGCGCGGCACTGCGGCGGCGCGCGGCTTCGACAGCGCTGAGTACAGCTTTCATGATCGTTTCCGATACCTTTTTGGCCACGCCCGCCATGGCTGCGACGAGGACCTCGCGCTATTCTAACCTGGAGCGCAGGGTAGGGGCGGTCGAAGCCGTCCAGCCGTGCGGCCTCGATCCATCGAAAGCGATACATTCAATCTGCGCGGAATGCCGCCGGCCGCGGCGCGCCGCTTCAAGGAGCCCCACTCATGTCCTATCCGCTGCTCGACGCCGCTCACCGCGCTCAGTTCGCCGCCGACGGCTTCCTGGTGGTCCGCGACGCGGTGCCGGAAGCCGACCGCCAGGACCTGCTGAAGAAGGTGGACTTCATCCTGGAAAATCGCGAGACCCACGCCAAGGACTGGGACTGGCGCCAGGGGGAGGCGCTCGACAAGCGCCAGTTCCGGATCGTCCAGTGCGGGGTCACACCGCTGTTTCCCGACCTGAAGGAATCGGCCTTTCACGGCTGGCTGGAGCAATCCGCCAGCCGGCTGATGGACCAGCCGATGACCTTCTGGTACGACCAGTTTCTGGGCAAGCCGCCGAAGTACGGAGCTCCGACGCCGTGGCATCAGGACGAAGCCTACTGGGGCCGGCGGCTGTTCGACTGCGGGATCACCGGCTGGCTGGCGCTGGTGGATGTGCCGTTCGAACGCGGCTGCATGCAGTTCGTGCGCGGCGGGCACCAGCGCGGCATGATCGAACATGCGCGGCCGGGGGAGATGTCGAGCGACTTGCTCCGGTGCGAGATCGCGGCCGACGACGACATCGTGCGCTGCCCGCTGAAGGCCGGCGACGTGACCTTTCATCACTCGAAGACCCCGCACCAGACTGGCGGCAATAGCACCGACGCCTGGCGGCTGTCGATCGCCAATCACCTGAGCGCTCCGGGCATCAAGGGTGAAGGCAGTCCCTATCCCTGGCGCGTGCGCGTGACCCAGGGCTTGCCGTCGATTGCGGGAATTGCCGCCGAACCGGCGGTGCAGTGACGGGTTCGCCGGCCGATCACGACGTTGCCACCGATGACGCCGATGACCGCGTCGATGCCGCCCCCGCGTCACGGTCGTCTGTTGCCTGCATTCTTTCCTCCGCCCGAGCGCGACCAGCGGGAGCGATCTGAAGCGATTCAAATGTGCATCGACTCGGCAACCCGAAGGTATGCCGGTGGGGCCGCCGCCCCCCGGTCGACCGGGGCGGCTAGGCGATGGTGATCGTTTTGTCCAGGTAGACGTCTTGGATCAGGTTGAGCAGTTTCACGCCGTCGGCCATGGGACGCTGGAAGGCTTTGCGGCCGGAGATCAGGCCCATGCCGCCGGCGCGTTTGTTGATGACGGCGGTGCGAGCGGCTTCGGCGAAGTCGTTGTCGCCCGAGGCGCCGCCGGAGTTGATCAGCGGCGCGCGGCCCATGTAGCAGTTGGCCACCTGGTAGCGAGCCAGCTCGATGGGATGGTTGTCCGGCGTCAGTTCGCTGTAGACCTTGGGATGGGTCTTGCCGTGCTTGGTGGCAAGATACCCGCCGTTATTTTCGGCCAGTTTCTGCTTGATGATGTCGGCTTGGATGGTGACGCCCAGGTGGTTGGCCTGGCCGGTGAGGTCGGCGGAGGTGTGGTAGTCGACGCCGTTGACCTTGAAGCCGTTGTTGCGCAGGTAGCACCATAGGACGGTAACGAGGCCGACTTCATGCGCGGCCTGGAACATCGCGGAGACTTCCTGGATCTGGCGGGTGGATTCGGCCGAGCCAAAGTAAATGGTGGCGCCGACCGCAGTCGCGCCCAGTTCGAAGCACTGCTTCACCGAGCCAAACATGATCTGGTCGTAGCGGTTGGGGTAGCTCAGGAATTCGTTGTGATTGAGCTTCACCATGAACGGAATTTTGTGCGCGTATTTGCGCGAGACGGCGCCGAGCACGCCCAGCGTGGAGGCGACACAGTTGCAGCCGCCTTCGACCGCCAGCTTGACGATATTCTCCGGATCGAAGTAGACCGGGTTGGGGGCGAAGCTGGCGCTTGCGGAGTGTTCAATGCCCTGGTCGACGGGCAGGATCGAGACGTAGCCGCTGCCGCTCAGCCGCCCGTGGTTCAGAATTGCGTTGAAGTTGCGCAACACCTGCGGGCTGCGGTCGGTGGAGGCCACGACGCGGTCGACGAAATCGCCGCCGGGCAGATGCAGCGATTCGGCCTTGAAGCCGCGCGCTTTGTAATTGAGCAATGCATCGGCGTCGCTGCCGAGCAGATCCTTGATGGCGGAGGTGGCCATGGTGCATTCCTTCCGAGGCTGGTTTCCGAATGGCCCGACTCGTGCTGCACGCGTCCTGTGCGGCGGATCGGACCGGAGACCCAGTTTACCCGCCCTCCGCAAATTGAATATCGCTCCGCTGGAGCGAAACGCGGGCTCCGGCGGGCGCAGGCTCAGGGTTTTTTGTCTTGGGGCGTGAATTGCAGTTTGTCGGAGACGTTGACCGGGCCCATGACGCCGGACGGGTAGTCGATGTGGAGCAGCAGCACCATGGGGTGGTCGTGGTGGGGGATTTTGAGCGGCAGATATTTGCCGTCAGCGTCGCGATCGAGGGTGCCGGCGCCCAGCAGGACATTCTGCGTGGCGCCGTAGAAGCTGCCGTAGCCGGCGGGCACGAGTTCCTCCGCGCGGTAGGCGGTGTTCAGCGTGAAGGGCGGCTGGGGCAGGTAGATTTCCTGGTGATCCTTGCCGACGAACTGGAAGGCGTCGAAGACCAGATTTTCGCCGTCGCGGCGGAAGCCGTATTTCAGTTCCACCGTGCCGCCCCAGGCGAGGGTAGCGGTCTGGTTGGCCTGCACGGCGACCTCGGCTAACGCGCCGCGTTCGACGTGCACCGATTCGGTGCCGCGCTGCAGCGCGGCGCTGCGGAAGGCGTAGCTGTCGACCGGCACGCGGGCGCGCGGGAAGGCGGCGGAAAATCCTGGCCGGGACAGTTTGCCATCCATCGCCAGATATTGCAGCGTCACGCCGCTCTGCGCGGGCGTGTACTGGCTGACCGGATCGAGAATCCCGGTCGGCCCGGCGTAGGGCCGCATTTCAATCGTGGTGCCGTCCGGGTAGACGACGATCTCCGCCACCGACCCCGCGTCCATGCCGACGGTGATGGTCTTGGCCAGGAAGCAGCCGGGGCGCTGATCCTCCATCACCACATCCGCGTCGGCGTCGTCGTAGCGGCCGTTGTTGTTCTGGTCCAACAGCAGCAGCGTCAACTGGCGGTGGTTCCACGAAATGGAGTAGCGGATCATCTGGCCGGTGACCAGCTTGTAGGTGCCGGCGGTGGTCGTTTCGACCAGGTGAAACGAGTAGGGCGCCTCGGAGCCGTTCTTGTATTTCAGCGGGATGGTCACCGGGCCGTAGCCGGTGCGGGTGGGCGGAAAGCGCTCGCCCAGGTCCGGTTTGCCGTCGCCGTTCACATCGATCCAGAGCATCCGATTGGGCAGAATCGCCGCGCGCACCGGTTTGCCGGTGGGCAGCGTGGCGTCCAGCGGCAGGTCGACGGGCAGGCCGCCGGCGGGAAAGGCCACCAGGCGCGGCGTCGGCGGGAGGAACATGCCGGGCGTGGCGAAGGTGGGCGCGGGGCCGATCGGCTCAGGCTTGCCCTTGAACTTCTGCCATCCCCCGTCGTCCGCCGCGTCGGCGGCCGGGAGCGCCGAGGCGCCGACGAACCGCAGTGTCGGCAGTCCGGCCCAAGCGGCGGCCAGCAGACTGAGTGCCGCAACCGTCGCATGAATTGGATGCAATGGGCGCATGGATACAGGCCTTCCCCGAGACGCAAGCCTCCATTGTAGACGTGCGAAGCCCTCCGGTGCATGCAAAAATTCCCAGGCTCATTCGGCGCGTCCGGTCAGGCCGCCTCGGCTCGTCATGAAAGCGCGCGGTTCGAGTCGCTTCACGAGGTGGCTCGGGAGGAGCCAGGCGATGCCTCCGCAGCCGTCGGCCCGGGTGCGACGGGTGCGACGGGTGCGACGGGTGCAGCGGGTGGTGCGGGCTGCGAAAGCGGCGTCGTCGGCGGTGCCTGCGGGTCTTCGACCAGGCGGCCCTGTTCAATCCGCAGCACCCGGTCGGCCAGCGGCAGAATTTCGCGGCTGTGCGTGGCGATGAGCATGGTGCGGCCGGCGCGGCGCGTGAGCCGCTCCAGCAGTTCCATCACCTGCCGGCCGGTGGCTTCGTCGAGATTGCCGGTGGGTTCGTCGGCGAGCACCAGCGCTGGATCGTGCGCCAGCGCCCGCGCCACCGCGACCCGTTGCTGCTCCCCGCCGCTCAGCCGGTCCGGGTAGCTCCCGGCGCGGTCGCCCAGGCCGACTTCGGCCAGCAGGTCGGCTGCGTGGGAGCGATGTTTGGGCCGGATGCGGCCGTTGAGTTCGAACGGCAGCAGCAGATTTTCCATCACGGTCAGGGTGGGAATCAGGTTGAAAAATTGAAAAATAAATCCCATGTTGCGGCGGCGGAACAGCGTGCGGTCGCGTTCGCCCAGCGCGGCGAGATCGGCGCCGGCGATGCGCACCACCCCGGCATCGGCGGCGTCGATGCCGCTGACGATGTTGAGCAGCGAGGATTTGCCGGAACCACTGCGGCCGAGCAGCGCGACAATCGAACCGCGCGCGACTCGCAGATCGACGCCCTTCAGCACCGCGCGGGATTGCTCGCCTTCGCGGTAGGTCTTGTGTACCTGCGTCAGCTCGATGACCGGCGCGGCGGCGGCGGCGGAGTCCGGGGCGAGATCGGGCGGTGCGTTCATGGCTGGTCGTCGGATCCTTCTGGCCGGGATTCCTGCGCGCGTCGGCGGAATTGACCGCGCGGGCGCGGCGCGTCGTTCCAGCCGCCTTCGGTATCGACATCGCCCTCGTCGCCCTCATCGTACCCGTCATCCGGGTCCTCGGCGCGACCGGCGGCGTAGCGTCCCCGGCGCGCTGGCGGCACGACATGCGCGCCTTTCATCTGCATCATGTTGCGAATCACGATGATCACCGCGGCCAGGCTGATCAGCAACACCAGGCCCTGCGTCCCGCTGTACAGGACGGGGTTGTCGTCGATGGTGGTGCGCGCGAGCACCTGGGCCGAGACATGGCCGCCGGCCTGGAACGCCGCGCTGAAAGTGATCGCCACCCAGATCATATTGATGACCATCCGGAGCCCGAAAGCGGCCACGATGGCGCCGGTGACGTATCGCACGCCCGCGGAATAGCGGCGCCGGTCGCTCATCGACTGCGCCAGCAGCACGAGGGCCAGAATCAGCGGCACCCAGCACAGCAGGCCGAGCACGCTCTGGAACACCATGACCAACGGATTTTGCAGATACAAATCGGTCAGAAAATGCGGCGCGAACAGGTTGCAGACCTCCTGTAGCACCAGGACAGCTTCCGTCGAAAAGTAGAAAATGAGGGTCCAGAAAAGCAAGGCCGAAGCGCGCGCGCCGGGGAGGGGCTCGCCGGAGGAGCCCCCGCCTCTGCGCGCGGACGGGCCGCGCGGTGAACGAGGTCCGGCGGGTCGGGAAAATCGATTGGCGGCGATCGGCATGGGTGGCTCCGGACCTAATCGCCCGAGGGCGAATGGGGCGAGGGTGGTGGTGGCAAGGAGGAGGGCGGAAGGGGAGGGCGAGGTGCGGCCGGCGTGTCCCGACCCTGCCGGGGGACTTCGTCCCAGCGGCCGTCGGCATCGAATTCGTTTTCGCGCTCGATGGCAGTTGCCGGCCTCGGGGTTGGTTCGGGCAAGACATGGGCGCCGCGCATCCGCATCATGCTGCGAATGACCACGAATAGCGCGATGCAACTGACGAACAGGTTCGTGCTTTGGACCAGGGCGTACAGGAGCGGGTGGTCATCGATCATGGCGCGGGAGATCGCCGTGGCGGGCAATCCGGGGCCGTGCTGGATGATCGTGGCGAAGACAAACGCCGTCCAGAGAAAGCCGATCGCGAATTTGAACAGGATGCCGGCCAAAATGACGCTGGCTGCGATGCGCACGCCGGCGGAGAAGCGGCGTCGGCTGGCCCACGCGACGGCCAGCGTCACGATGGCAAGGATGAGGGGCGCCCAGATCAGCAGACCCAGCAGGGTCAGGAGCAGCATGATTGGTGGACTTTTCAGCAATGCGTCGCTCAACAGGTGCGGTGCGATCAGATTGCAGATTTCCTCCAGCGCCAGAACGGTTTCGGTCAGGCAGAAGAGCGCGACGGTCCAGCGGAGGAGCTTGGAGGGGTGCGCTCCGGGCAGCGGGTTGGGTGGGCCGGCGCCGGCTGAGGCACTGTCGGCGGAGGACGGCATTGGGTGGCTCCTGCATCATTCGCCGGTGGGCGACCGCGGGGTCG